>NZ_CP101717.1:630836-946254 GCF_030643825.1 Salinispirillum sp. LH 10-3-1 | reverse complement strand
CCCTGCCGGCCAGCACGACCACGCAACTGGTTGTCGATACGACGAGATTCGTGACGCTCAGTACCAATAATGTGGAGGCCACCAGCCGCCAGCACGGCATCGTGGCGCTCTTGCCATGCGGCTTTGATCGCCTCGATTTGATTCTCCGTAGGATTTTCCAAAGCCTTAACTTCAGACTCCCAGTTACCACCCAATACGATGTCTGTACCACGTCCCGCCATGTTGGTGGCGATGGTCACGGAACCAGCACGACCCGCATCGGCAATGATCTGCGCTTCGTTGGCGTGGTTTTTAGCGTTCAAAACGCTGTGTTTAACTTTTTCTTTGTCCAAGGCCAACGAAATACGCTCCGAGGCTTCCACCGAGGCTGTACCAACTAGGACAGGGCGCCCTGCAGCCACGCAGGCTTGGATATCTTTGATTACCGCCGTGTACTTGTCGGCTTCGGACATATACACGAGGTCATTGTGATCTTGACGAGAGATTGGCTTATTCGTCGGGATGACTACGACATCAAGGCCGTAAATCTGGTTAAGCTCAAAGGCTTCTGTATCTGCCGTACCTGTCATGCCCGAGAGCTTTTGATACAGACGGAAGTAGTTCTGGAAAGTTGTCGACGCGAGCGTCTGGTTTTCACGCTGAATCGGCAGCCCTTCTTTGGCTTCAACCGCTTGGTGCAAGCCTTCACTCCAACGACGCCCCGGCATCGTACGGCCGGTATGCTCGTCAACGATAACAACGTCTTTATCCTGCACAATGTAGTCGACGTTACGCTGAAAAAGGTTATGCGCCCGTAAGGCTGCATGCGCATGGTGCAACAAGGTTAGATTGTGTGGTGCATACAGCGACTCACCTTCTTGCAGCAAACCCGCTTCAATCAGCATGGCTTCGAGCTTTTCATGGCCCTGTTCAGTGAGTTCAACCATCCGGTCTTTTTCATCGACCTTAAAATCGCCCGGTTGCTCTTCTACACCTTCGTCAGCAGGAATGTGCCGCTGCAAACGCGGAATCAGCTTATTAAGTTGGATGTATTTCTCGGAGCTGTCTTCTGCCGGACCGGAGATGATCAGCGGTGTACGCGCCTCATCGATCAGAATCGAATCCACTTCATCGACCACAGCAAAGGCATGACCGCGCTGAAACTTGTCTTCCTTGCGGAAGGCCATATTGTCGCGCAGATAGTCAAACCCCATCTCATTGTTCGTGCCGTACGTCAGGTCGCACAAGTAGGCCGCCCGCTTCTCTTCCGCTGGCTGCTGGCCACGCACGACGCCGACGCTCAAACCGAGAAACTCATACAGTGGACGCATCCAATTGGCGTCACGAGCAGCCAGGTAGTCGTTCACGGTGACTATGTGAACACCTTCACCGCTAAGCGCATTCAGGTACGCGGCGAGAGTGGCCACCAAGGTTTTACCTTCACCGGTTTTCATCTCAGCGACTTTACCGCTGTGCAATACCATGCCACCGATCAACTGGACGTCAAAGTGACGCATGCCCATGACGCGCGCACTGGCTTCGCGACAAACGGCAAAGGCCTCTGGCAACAGCTTATCAAGGGTTTCACCCGCACTGAAACGGGTTTTAAATTCTTCGGTCTTCGCTTTTAGAGCCGCATCATCCAATGCTTGAATTTCGGCTTCCATCGCATTGATTCGGGCGACTATTTTACCGAGTCGCTTGATTTCACGCTCGTTCTTACTACCAACGATCTTTCGGGCTAACTGAGTAAACATGACACTCTTCTGATAAAAAATTGAATGGCGGTACTATATCAGATTTATTGCGCATGTAGGCATGTTGAATCAGGAGAAAAAGCGTGCAGGCGCACACTTTTGCGCGGTAGCGCAGGGAGCAATAGCGCCAAAGGGGCTGCTACTCTTGCTGCAAAGGCCTAGCGGCCAATAGCGAACACTAGCACCCCGAAAGGTATTCTAGACCAACAAAAAACGCCCATTAAAGACTGACTCTAAGCAATCCTCAATGGGCGTTTTTCAAAGCATTCATCTCAATTCATACGACGCGTAATGTACGGGGCCGGGTCTACCGCTCGGCCATTAAGATATACTTCAAAGTGAACGTGCGGTGCTGTAGAACGACCTGTCGAACCCAGCAAGGCAATGGGCTGCCCCTTTTCTACGATATCACCGACACTGACCAGGTTCTCTTTATTGTGTGCATAGCGGGTAACATACCCACCGCCATGGTTGATATCGACAGTATTACCATAGCCGCCACGATCGCCACTGTAGACAACAACCCCGGCGGCCACTGCCATAACATCAATACCCTGTCGGCCAGCGAAATCCAAACCATTGTGCCACGTGATACGTCCAGTGAACGGATCGGTACGATACCCAAAGCGCGAACTCATCCACGAGCCTGAACCCACCGGACGACCGGCCACAAACGTCTGTGCTTCGATATTTCGGTTCTGCAAAACAGATTCCAAGATGGACAACTGATGACTACGACTGACGATATGGCTGTCTAACTGATCCAGGGCCTCCATAAAGGACGGAGGACGATAAGACATGCCCTCTCCAGACATCTCTGGCCCACCGACCCCAGGCATCATGGTGAAATCAAATTCACCGTCTTCTAAACCGGCGACCTGTACCAAGCGCTCGCCCAGTGCATCGACTCTCGTCAAGCGTGCTTGCAACTCAGCAAGTCGGACGGTCAACGCATCCAGCTGTTCGTAGGTCAGACGAGAGATCTTTTCTACTTCAGCTTTCTGCTTACTGATTTCGTTTTCCCACTGACTCATGGCGTCTTTACTCAGCGCCATCTCATGAATGGGCGCACCAACGCGATAGCCAGCAAAAAAAGTCACGCAAATGACCGCAATGAAAAACGGGACCACCCATTTGCCGAGCCAGCGCGGAATGTGTGTTGAGCTGCCATGACGGCGACTGACAAGAATGATATCCATAATTTTGCTTACGTCCGCTTTACGCTAGTACTGGGCGATAAGATATAGGAGCTGCCTCGGCCGTGTCAAAGGTCATGTACTCCCAAGTTTCTGGGTGACAGATCAATTCACGCAGCAGCAGGTTGTTAAGACCATGCCCCGACTTTTCGGCAATGAAATGGCCGATAAGGCTGTGTCCCAAAAGATAAAGGTCGCCGACAGCGTCCAAAATCTTATGCTTCACAAATTCATCCTCGTAACGTAAACCGTCTTCATTCAGAACACGGTATTCATCCATAGCAATGGCGTTATTGAAATTAGCACCAAGCGCCAGGTTGTTCGCGCGCAGATATTCGAAGTCCCGCATAAAGCCAAAGGTACGTGCCCGACTGATCTCTTTCACAAAGGTCGATGAAGAAAAATCGAGGCTAGCGAACTGCTTACCATTAGCGAAAACCGGGTGATCAAAATCAATCTTGAAACTGATTTTAAAGCCGTCATAGGGCTCAAACCGCGCTACACGGTCGCCATCACGCACTTCAATAGGCCGAATAATACGAATGTATTTTTTGGCCGCATCCTGCTCGGCAATGCCAGCGGACTGCAATAAGAACACAAACGGACCTGCACTGCCGTCCATGATGGGCACTTCGGCAGCACTGACATCGACATAGACGTTGTCTATGCCGAGGCCAGCCATGGCCGACAGCAGGTGTTCCACGGTGTCTACACGCACGTCACCTTTCATCAATGTCGTTGATAAGGTCGTATCGCCCACATTTTTTGCAAAGGCTTGTATCTCTACCTCTGGACTGAGATCTGTCCGACGAAAGACAATCCCTGTGTCCACTGGAGCAGGACGAAGCGTCAAAAAGACCTTCTCTCCAGAGTGTAGCCCCACGCCTGTGGCTTTAATGGCGTTTCGGAGCGTGCGTTGCTTCACCATGTCTTGGGAGTCCTACCTGTTAAACGGTTGTTTCAAAGTTTGCAGGATCATAGCAGATAGACTCCGATTCCAAAAATACAAAGTGTTAATCAGCCTGACGGCGTAAGAACGCAGGAACGTCAAGTAAATCGTCCATTCCTTGCGGTTTTGCGCCAGTATTTTGACTACGCACTTCGTCGTCACGACGGCGCATCACGGTGGGTCGATCCAGTTTCTGGTAATTCGTTTCGACTTTTTTACGCGTGTTGTCGACGGCGATGACGGGTTTTTCGTCTTTCTCACCAATCCCGGTCGCTACCACAGTCACACGAATCTCATCAGTGAGTTCCGGATCGATAGCTGTACCAATTACAATTGTAGCATCTTCCGCCGCAAATTCCTCAATGATGTCACCGACGGCTTCAAACTCGTGCAGTCCCAAGTTAACGCCTGCGGTGATGTTAACCAGCACACCACGCGCACCACGCAGATCGACATCTTCCAACAGCGGAGAGCGAATCGCCGCTTCGGCTGCTTTAGTTGCACGATTCTCACCGCGCGCCACACCGGCACCCATCATTGCCATGCCCATTTCGGCCATGACCGTACGGACGTCGGCAAAGTCGACGTTGATCTTACCCTGACGGATGATCAGGTCAGAGATACCCTGCACGGCGTTCAGCAAGACGTTGTCGGCTTCGGCAAAAGCGTCTAACAGACTTACGTCATCCGCCATAGCGGTCAACAACTTCTGGTTAGGGATACAGATCAATGAATCCACATGCTGACGCAAGGCTTCGATACCGGCATCTGCCAATTTCATCCGGCGACGTCCTTCGAATTTAAACGGCTTGGTAACCACGCCCACCGTCAAAATACCTAATTCTTTCGCCACTTCAGCGACGATCGGCGCGGCACCTGTACCCGTACCACCACCCATACCGGCGGTAACGAAGATCATATCGGCACCTTGCAGCACTTCTACAATCTTATCGCGATCTTCAATCGCGGACTGCCGACCGACCTCCGGGTTAGCACCCGCACCCAGCCCTTTCGTCAGGGCGCCACCCAACTGCAACACGGTAGCACCATCTAAAACATCTAACGCTTGGGCGTCTGTGTTGGTGCAAATAAACTGCACACCAGGCACCTGATTGGTCGCCAACATGTGTTGGACAGCGTTACAACCGCCACCACCAACACCCACTACTTTAATGACAGCTTGATTCGGTGAAGACTCTACCAAGGTGAACATGTCACCTGATGTCATTGCCTTTTCGTATTCAGCCATTTTGCCTGCTCCTGTTCTATCCATTAGAAATTTTGTTTGACCATGTCTTTAAAACGAACCCAAAACCCTGCTTGTTGTTTCTGGGCGCGTTTCTTCTTTTTACTGCCCTGCAATTCCAGTTGCTGCAGTCCGTGCAACAGCAACCCTACACCAGTGGAATACACAGGGCTCTGTACTACGTCGGTCAGGCCTGTTACACCAGTGGGGTAAGCGAGCCGAACAGGCATATGAAATACCTCTTCGGCCAGTTCTACGGCACCTTCCATGCGGGAGGTACCTCCGGTCAGCACGATGCCTGCCGGTATCATTTCTTCATAGCCACTGCGGCGCAGTTCGGCCTGAATTAATGAAAACAATTCTTCATAACGCGGCTCAACCACCTCTGCCAATGCTTGACGTGACAGTTCACGCGGTGGGCGATCACCCACACTCGGCACCTTGATGGACTCATGTGCCCCCGCTAACTGCGCCAGTGCACAAGCGTATTTCACCTTGATTTCTTCGGCGTGCTGCGTCGGCGTAGCAAAAGCCATGGCGATATCATTGGTCACCTGATCACCGGCGATGGGGATCACCGAGGTATGGCGAATAGCCCCTTCGGTAAAAATCGCCATATCGGTGGTACCGCCGCCGATATCCACCATGCACACGCCCAATTCTTTTTCATCGGCGGTCAACACGGCGTAGCTTGACGCCAGTTGCTCAAGGATGATCTGCTCCACTTCCAGGCCGCAACGACGTACACATTTTTCAATATTCTGCACCGCGTTCTCGGCGGCCGTAACCAAATGCACCTTGGCTTCCAAGCGCACACCCGACATCCCGTAAGGCTCTTTGATGCCTTCTTGGTTATCGATCAAATACTCCTGCGGCAGAATGTGTAAAATTTTCTGATCCGCTGGTATCGCGACCGCTTGCGCTGCATCGATCACACGCTCGACGTCCGCTTCCTGCACTTCTTTGTCCCGAATGGCGACAATACCGTGACTGTTGTGGCTGCGAATATGACTACCGGCGATGCCCACGTGCACGGAATGAATGTCACACCCTGACATTAATTCGGCTTCTTCGATGGCGCGCTGAATCGACTGCACGGTCGACTCGATATTGACCACCACGCCTTTCTTCATGCCGTAAGCGGGATGTGAGCCAAGACCAACTACTTCAAGACCGCCTTCCGCATTAACCAGCCCGACAATGGCCACCACCTTGGACGTACCAATGTCCAAGCTGACAATCAATTCGCCCTTGTGTGATGAACTCATGCTGACTCTCCCGCTCTTGTCTCTGCTTTCCATTCCACTGCTACACCAAATTGATAGCGCGCGTCCATGACGGCGATGTTTCCGGTCTGTGCCCGGTCGTTTGTCTCTCCCAACACACGCGCCACACGACGCGCCCGTTGTAAAATATTCTTCTGCCCAAGGCGCACTTCAACACCGTTGTCCAACTGCACAGTCCATGCACCTCGTGGGGCCAGATCCAAGGCATCAATTCGATACCCCATGGCACTGAACATCTGGCTGAACTGCAAGTAATGCGTCATCACATCGGTCGCCCGACCGTCCGGCCCGGACAACTTCGGCAGCTCAAACACCAGATCACTGGGACCAAAAACCTGCCCGCGACTGTTAATAAAGGCACTGTCGTTCCAATACGCCAATGGCGTCTGTTCGCTGACTCGAACCACCACTCGGTCTGGCCATTGACGCACCAAAGTAGCCTGCTCGATCCAAGGCAAGGCTGCCAACGACTGCTCTACCTCGGGCAACGACAGCTTCCAGTAGCTGACGTCGGCGTACTGCTCTACCACGGCCATGACTTCATCTTCACTTTGGAACAGCAGCTCTGTATCCAGCGTCCAGCGTACCTGCTCCGGCGTTAAACCACGTACCGACAGCCCTACCAACGCCACCCCTGCTATCACACACAGCCCTAACACCAAGCGCTGCCAAACTTGCACCGAGACGGTGGGCAAAGATACTTCCAGGCGAGGCCATTCCCGCCGCCGTGTCGCACCGCGTCGTGTCACCGTATCAGCCTCCGTGCCTTGCCAAAATGGTGTGCACTAAGGCGGGGAAGTCCAGACCCGCTGCCTTAGCCGCCATGGGTACCAAACTGTGACTGGTTAACCCAGGCACTGTATTGGCTTCTAACAGATACCAACTGCCGTCGGCATCGCGCATGGCATCGATTCGTCCCCAATTGGCGCAACCCAGCACTCGAAAAGCTTGCAGTGCTAAATCTTGAATCGCCTGTTCATCTGCATCCGACAGGCCGGATGGCAAATAGTAATGAGTATCGTCACGCTCATACTTTGCATCGTAGTCGTAGAACTGACCGGCCGACTTCATGCGAATAACCGGCAAGGCCTGTAAACCGTCCGCAGTGTCCAGAATGCTCATGGTGTATTCCGGGCCATCGATAAATTGCTCAGCCATGACCACCCGATCAAACTGCCGAGCCAGCGTAAACCCGGCCTTCACTTGTTCAGGGCTGTCAGCGATGGTGATGCCAATACTGGACCCTTCGAGCACTGGCTTGATCACCACCTTGCCACCCAGTTGCTGCAATACATCGGCCCAATGGCTGTCTTCGTCCAGCAGCTCATAGCGCGCTGTTGGCAACCCGTGTCCTTGCCAGATTTGCTTGGTCATGACCTTGTTCATGGCCAGCGCAGAGGCCGCAACGCCACTGCCGGTGTAGGGTATGCCCAGGGTATCCAGAAAACCTTGGATACTCCCGTCTTCACCGCCACGACCATGCAAGGCGATGAACACCTGAGAAACATTCTCCGATGTCAGCAAGTCGAAAAAAGGCTCTGCCGTATCAATCGCTAGCACGTCCGCACCGCTGCTTCGCAGAGCATCAATAACGGCCTGACCACTTTGCAGCGATACCGCGCGCTCAGCCGACTTGCCACCGAACAACACCGCGACCTTGCCTGCTTGATGACCTTGCGTGTTCACCTTTGTCATGCTTTAAAACCCAGTTCTCTATTCTGTAGTTCGATGGCTAACCCGCCTATGTCTCCGGCCCCTTGCGCAATCACCAGGTCGCCATCTTCCAACAAATTCGGTAACAGGCCGACCACATCACTGATGTTCTCAACAAACACCGGTTCAACCTGTCCACGCTGGCGAATGCTGCGCGCCAATGATCGCCCGTCGGCACCGTTGATCGGGTCTTCTCCCGCGCCGTACACGTCGAGCAACACCAACACATCCACTTTGGACAATACGCGCACAAAGTCTTCATACAGGTCGCGCGTCCGCGTAAAACGGTGCGGCTGAAACACCAACACCAAGCGCCGTTCCGGCCAACCGCGCCGCGCGGCTTCGATGGTTACTTCCAGCTCACGTGGGTGATGACCGTAGTCATCCACCAACATCATCTGGCCTTTCGCATTTTTAAATTCGCCACGAACCTGGAAACGTCGTCCCACACCGGCAAATTGCTCCAATGCCTTGACGATGGACACATCATCCACGCCTTCTTCCGTCGCCATTGCCACGGTAGCGGCCGCGTTCAACACATTGTGCTGGCCGGGCATTTTGACCCGCACCGCAAGTGGCGGCAGTCCGCCCGGGCGATGCACGGTGAAGGCTGTGCTGTAGGCTTCAGGCTTGATGTCAGTCACTCGATAATCCGCGTCTTCTGCGACGCCGTAGGTCACCGTTGGGCGACCCACGCGCGGTAGGATTTCTCGCACGTATTCGTCGTCCACACACAGTATGGCTAAACCGTAGAACGGTAAGTTGTGCAGAAAGGACACGAACGTGTCTTTCACTTTCTCGAAATCACCACCATAGGTATCCATATGGTCGGCATCAATGTTGGTTACCACGGCCACCATCGGCTGCAAGTGCAGAAACGACGCATCACTTTCATCCGCCTCAGCTACGAGGTAGCGTGAGGTACCGAGCCGTGCATTGGTGCCAGCGCTGTTAAGACGTCCACCGATGACAAAGGTAGGGTCCAGTCCGCCCTCGGCTAATACCGACGCGGCTAAGCTGGTCGTCGTGGTTTTACCGTGTGTACCGGCAACCGCAATACCGTGGCGATACCGCATCAGCTCAGCGAGCATCTCAGCACGCGGAACCATGGGGATACGTAACTCAGTCGCGGCCACCACTTCAGGGTTGTCTTTCTTCACCGCCGTGGAGGTCACTACAACATCGGCTTGGGTGACATTTTCGGCTTGGTGACCAATGGTGATGTCCATCCCCAGTTGCTCTAAACGCTTTGTCGTTGCACTTGCGCGTATATCTGAACCAGAAACAGCATAGCCCTGGTTCAGCAATACTTCGGCAATACCACACATACCCACGCCACCGATCCCGACAAAGTGCACGCGGCGAATACGGCGCATTTCCGGTACATCAAACACAGTGATATTTGCTTTTTTGAAGGTCATACCTTCTCTCCCATCCAATGCTGTAACTCACGCACAACCTGTTCAGTTGCGTCGGGTTTGCCGGCCGCTCGTGACGCTGTGGCGCGGCTCAATAAAGATTCTGTTTGCAATTGCTCGCGCAGGGTCGCTGCCAGGGCCTCTGCGGTTAATCCGCTCTGCGGCATCAGGGTAGCCGCACCAAGGTCAACCAGGGCGCGCGCGTTGCTGGTCTGATGGTCATCAATCGCGTGCGGAAACGGAATTAAGACACTGCTCACACCCACGGCGGCAATCTCGGCAACAGTTAAAGCACCCGCTCTTGCGATGACCAAGTCAGCCTGCGTTAACGCCTCTGCCATATCGGTAATAAAAGGTTCTATGTTGGCATTGACCGCGGCCCGCGCGTACGCCGCTTGGGTCGCGACCAAATTAGCCTTACCGCATTGGTGTCGTACCTGTGGTCGCTCGCTTGGCGACAACAAACTCAAAGCTTCCGGTACCATCTCGTTGATCGCTTGGGCACCTTGGCTGCCACCCAAAATCAACAGGCGAAACGGCGTCTGCATGGCAAGCCCGCGCGCTGTCGGTGAGTCTATCTCGCCCAAACTGGCACGCACCGGATTACCCACCACCGTACATTGCACTGCGGGCCCAAAAGCATTCGGGAAACCACACAACACAGAATTGGCAATGCGTGACAACAGCTTGTTGGTCGTTCCCGCCACAGCATTCTGTTCGTGAATCACTAAGGGAATACGCAGCAGGCGAGCCGCAACACCGCCAGGGCCTGATGCATAGCCCCCAAAGCCGAGCACCACATCGGGCTTGAAATGCCGCAGCGTGCGCATCGCTTGCCATACGGATTGTGCAATTCGAAACGGTGCCAGCAGTCGAGCCACAGCACTGCTGCCGCGCACGCCGGTCACGGTCAACTGGTGCAAGGGATAGCCTGCCGCGGGCACTAGGTCGTTTTCGATACCGCGCCCAGTACCTAGCCAATTGATCTCATAACCTAGATCGCGCATGCGGTCTGCTACCGCCAGCCCAGGGAAAACATGCCCGCCAGTGCCACCAGCCATGATCAATACTCTAGGCTTGCTCATGAGCACCTCCCTGCTGGGCAGCAGCGTTCGCTGAAGTTTCAGCGGATACCCGCGCTACAAGGCCAAGCATGGTGAAACTGACCAACAGACTGGTCCCACCGTAACTCACCAAAGGCAACGTCAGTCCTTTGGTCGGCAGGAGTCCTGAACTCACACCTACGTTAATAAATATCTGTAGGGCAAACACAATCGCTATACCGAAACAGATATAAGCACCGAACGATTGCCCAGCCCGATCCGCTCGCCAGCCAACGATAATAATCTGAGATACCAACCACGCTAACGCAGCCAATAACACCAAAATGCCAAACAAACCGAGTTCTTCCGCAATAATGGCGACGATGAAGTCGGTGTGGGCTTCCGGTAGGTAGAAGAGCTTTTGCAAGCTATTGCCGAGCCCTACGCCGAAAAGCTCGCCGCGGCCAAATGCAATCAAAGACTGGGTCAGCTGATAGCCTGACCCAAAAACATTTTCTTCCGCCCATGGGTTCATAAATGACATCAGTCGTGCGACACGGTAGGTCTGTGTGATCGCCATAATGCCAGCCGACAAAATCGCTACTGCAATGGTGACGAAAAACTGTCCAGCACGCACACCACCTAAAAACATCATGCCCATGATGGTCGCCATGATGACGATCACGGCACCGAAGTCCGGTTCAGCCAAGAGCAAAATAGTGATCACCGCCACTACAAGAAGCGGCTTAAGAAAGCCGCGCCAGCTAGTCCGAACTTCGTCTTGCCGACGCACTAAATAGCCTGCAACGTAGAGAATCATCGCCAATTTGGCCAATTCGCTGGGCTGAAACTGAATAAAGCCTAAATTGATCCAGCGCCAACTGCCGTTAACTTCCCGTCCAATACCTGGCACCAGCACCAATACCAGCAACACAAAGCCAAGCAATAAAATGGGTGCGCCCAAGCGATACCACAAGGCCATGGGCACATGCACGGTAATAGCAAAGGCAATGCAAGCAAGTGCCAGATAAACGCCGTGACGCTGCATAAGCGCAAAAGGATTACCCAGATTCTGCTCAGCAAAATCCATCGAAGCCGACGTAATCATCAACCAGCCAAACAAGGCCAGGGAAACACCAAGTACCACCAACGTCCGATCAACATTAGACCAGTCGAGCCACCGATCTTCGCGCCAGGTTTCGTAGAGTGATGCTGTCGTCATGCAGCACCTCCCAGCACGGTTTGTACAAAAGCAGCACCACGCGCTTCAAAATTTGCGAACTGGTCAAAACTTGCACACGCTGGTGACAACAACACCCAGTCACCGGCTACCGCATGACCACGTGCTTGTGCTAAAGCGTCTTGCATCGTCTCGGCCCGCATTGCAGCGACACCGGCTTTTTCACACGCATCGGCAATCGAGGCTCCGTCACGCCCATAGGTATAAACAGCAACCGCAAGCTTCTGACATACAGCGGCTAAGGGCGAAAAATCAGCGGACTTGCTATCGCCGCCTAACAGCAGGTGCAGCCGCCCTGTGCATTCAGGCGCTAAGCCCTCCAGGGCGGCCACGGTTGCGCCGACATTGGTGCCCTTTGAGTCATTCACGAAGGTTACGCCATGCTGCTCGGCGACCCACTCGCAGCGGTGCGGTAATCCAGTAAAGGCAGCAATGGCTTCGGCAACCGAGGCCATTGGCCATGACATTAGCTTTGCCACCGCCAGCACCGCCAAAATATTCTGTAGATTGTGTCGCCCTTTTAAACGCAACGTCGGCCAGTGAATCACTTCCTGCAAGCCGTCGAACACATGAATACCCGCAGCGTCAACGTCAGCGCTCAACATGCCAATATCCTTGCGTTTCAACGAATACGCCATGTAAGGCCGGGCACTCGACATCAAGGGTTGGGTCAACACGTCATCGGCATTCACGACCAAGCTATCGCAGCCATTGAAGATACGATGTTTAGCGAGCCGGTAAGCTGCCAGATCCTCGTAACGATCCATATGATCAGGACTGATGTTTAACACCATGGCCACACGCGCGTTTAAATGCTCGACCATTTCCAGCTGAAAGCTCGACAACTCAAGAATGGCCAATTCATGCGACTCGTCCATAAGATCCAAGACTGGCTTACCGATGTTGCCTGCCACTGCCGCGTTCAGCCCCAGACGCTCGGCTACGGCACCCAATAAGGTGACCACCGTACTTTTACCATTTGACCCTGTCACCGCGATGATGGGTGCTTGGGTATTGCGGGCGTAAAGCGCGACGTCACTGACCACCTGGGCACCCTTCGCGATGGCCGAGACCAACGCCGGCTCTGCTAAAGCAACACCTGGGCTCACGTAAACCTCGTCGGCACTGTTCAGCCAGTCTGTTGCCCACTGACCCAGACACAGCTCAACCTGCGGCTGTTCTGCCGCAAATTGCGCGGCGTAAGGTGCATCCGCTCGAGTATCCATCACTCGAAACGGTACGCCCTGCGCAGCCAGCCAAGTCGCCATACTGTAGCCGGTTTTACCCAACCCAATAACGACTCGCTGCTTGTCTGTACCAATCAGTTGTGTCATTTCGCTTTGTTTCTCATCTCAATTTCAGTGTAGACAGGCCAATGAGCACCAGAATGACGGTGATGATCCAAAACCGGACAATCACGCGCGGCTCTGGCCAGCCTTTTAATTCGTAATGATGATGCAAGGGCGCCATGCGGAATACCCGGCGACCGGTCAGCTTATAGCTGGCAACCTGAACAATGACCGACAGTGTTTCGGCAACGAACAGTCCGCCCATAATGAACAGCACTATTTCTTGCCGCACGATCACAGCGATCACCCCTAGGGCAGCGCCCAATGCCAACGCACCCACATCGCCCATAAACACTTGCGCCGGATAGGTGTTGAACCATAGAAAGCCCAAACCAGCACCAACCAATGCACCGCAGAACACCACCAATTCGCCAGCACCCGCAACAAAGGGTATGCCAAGGTAGTTGGCGAATTGAAAGTGACCACTGACGTATGCAAAGACACCCAAGGCTCCGCCAACCAGGATAGTAGGCACAATGGCCAGGCCGTCTAAGCCGTCCGTTAGGTTCACCGCGTTGCTGGTACCCACGATCACAAAATACGTCAGGACAATAAAACCAAACCCTAATGGAATGGCGATATCCTTAAAGAAAGGCACGATCAAAGAGGTTTCCACCGGTGTTTGCGCGAAGGCATACAACGCTACCGCAGCAATCAACCCCGCCACCGATTGCCAAAAATACTTCCAGCGTGCCGGCAAGCCTTTCGAGTTGCGCTGCACCACTTTGCGGTAGTCATCCACCAGACCAACCACCCCAAACGCAAAGGTCACCCCTACAACGATCCAAACATAGTGGCTCGACAAATCCGACCACAACAAGGCGCTGAGCAACACCGAGAACAGAATCAGTGCGCCGCCCATGGTGGGCGTGCCTTCTTTGCTCAAGTGGGTTTGGGGACCGTCGACCCGTATCGCTTGCCCCACTTGATGCCGACGCAACATGCGAATCATGGTGGGGCCAATCAGCAGAGACAAACCAAGCGCTGTCAACACGCCCAAAATCGCGCGCATCGTGATGTACTGCACCACGCCAAAGGGCGTGAAAAATTCGCTGAGCCAGATAGAGAGCCACAGTAACATTAGTGGGTTGCTCCTAGTTCAAGCTGGTCGATTAGGCCTTTCATAACTTCTTCCATTCCGGCTGATCGAGAGCCTTTGATTAATACCGCGCCCGTTTTCTCGTGCGCGACCTTGTGGTGCAAGGCCGCAATGAGTGCCACCTTGTCAGTGAAATGTTGCCCGCCCTTACCAAACGCACGACTGCTGTGGCTCGCCATGTCGCCAATGGTCCACACGGCGGCAATGCGCTGGCGAGCGTACTGCCCAATTTGCTCGTGCGCCGTTTGCGTATGATCGCCGAGCTCGCCCAGCTCACCCAGTACCAAAATCTGCTGTCCGGGCAAGGTAGCCAGCACATCGATGGCCGCACTCACCGACTCAGGGTTCGCATTATAGGTGTCATCAATCAGACGCCAGCCCTTGTAGGTATGCTGCCCCAATCGACCCGGCGCGTTACGCAGTGTTGCAATCGCTGGCAACCAGATATGTACCGGGAGAGCCAAAGCCACCATCACCGCCGCCGCCGCGGCTAAATTAGCCACGTTGTGAGCCCCAACCAAAGGCAACACCACGCTGTGCTCGAAATCCGGACCACGCAAATGGACCAGGCTGCGCTCGTCCTCAACCTGCTCCAGCGTAGCCACTACATCAGCATCAGGATTCTTCACTGAGAAGCTGACCACACGCCCCGGCGCTGCGGCGCACCACTGGGTGTATCCTTTATCATCAAGGTTCAGTACCGCAATGCCGTTTTCGCTGAGGCCGCTGAGTATTTCACCCTTTGCCTGACGAATGAGTTCAGTGGATCCGAACTCAGCCAAATGCGCACTGCCTGCATTCACGATAACAGCCACATCAGGTCGCACCAGCGCGGTCGTGTAGGCGATTTCGCCGACATGATTGGCTCCCAATTCGAGCACCGCGTATTCATGCTCAGGGGCAATGCGCAGTAAGGTTTTGGGCACTCCAATGTCGTTGTTCAGATTACCTTCGGTCGCCAATGTGGTACCGCAGGCACCCAACATGGCCGCCAGCATCTCTTTCGTGGTGGTTTTGCCGGAGCTACCGGTCAAGGCAACCACGGACGCCGTACTCATATTGCGATTGGCGGCACCTAACTTGCCCAGCGCCAACCGTGTATCAGCAACAATCCACTGCGGGGTCGCCAAGGTATCCGGGTGGTCGACCACCAACAAAGCAGCGCCGCGCGCCGCCGCATCGCTATTGAATTGATGACCATCAAAATGCTGTCCACGCAACGCAATGTAGGCGTCACCGGATTGCAAGCTGCGCGTATCGGTACTGAAATCCAAAACTTCCACAGCCCCGGTAATGGCAGAACCTTCGTAAAGTGCGGTCAGTTCGGTGCTGAGCAGTGGGCGCATCATTGGGCACGCTCCTCAGCTGCCTGAACAGCCTCTAAGTCCGAGTAATGGTGTTTGACGCCTTGGATCTCCTGATACGTCTCATGGCCTTTACCAGCGATCAAAATAACATCGCCCGGCACCGCATCCCGCACCGCCATTAGAATGGCTTCAGCACGATCAGCAACTACTTCATAACGCGCGTCGCGCGGCATACCGGGCAACATGTCGCTGACGATCTGCAGAAAGCTTTCTGAGCGTGGGTTATCACTGGTTACCCATAACTGGTCAGCACGCGCCGCCGCAGCCGCAGCCATTAACGGCCGCTTACCACGATCCCGTTCACCACCGCAGCCAAACACACAATGCACTCGGCCCGTCGAGTGATGCCGAGCTGCTTGCAAGGCCTTTTCCAACGCATCGGGAGTATGGGCGTAGTCCACCAAAGCCAGCACACCGTTTTTCAACAGCACTGGCTGCATACGACCAGCAACAGGGGTTAACTGGGCCAGTAGTTCAGCCATACGCTCAAAACTTAAGCCCAGCGCGCCCAGTGTGCCAATGACCACGGCCAGGTTTGCAACATTGAAATCGCCTATCAGCTGCGTGTCCGTAACACCATCACCCCACGGCGTAGTCCAACTGATGCGCAAACCCTGTGGGTGCCGCTCAACCTGCGTCGGTGCTACATTGGCTACGGCACCTACTTTTCCCGACACACGAATAGCGTCACGGCGGTAGTTCAGTAGTTCCTGACCCCAGCGATCATCGATACACACCACTGCAGCCTGACTGCGCGCTGGGTCGAACAACTGTTTCTTCGCCGCAAAATAGTTTTCCATTGTGCCGTGAAAATCGAGGTGATCACGAGTCAACTGCGTGAACATGGCAACCCGGAAGCGCAGCCCGTCTACCCGGCCTTGTACCAAGGCATGACTGGACACTTCCATGGCAGCATAGGGCACATTCATTTCAGCCCATTGCGCCAGCAAGCGATGGTTCGTTAGCACATCTGGCGTGGTGTTGTAGGTGGTTTGCTGCTGCGGCCAGAGACCAGCGCCAATGGTACCGATCAAACCACACCGACCCGCCTCTGCCGATAGGCATTGGGCCAGGAAATGGCTTATCGAGGTCTTTCCATTGGTTCCGGTAACACCCAGCAGTGACAGATTCGATTCATTAACGGCAAACAAGGCTTCGGCCAACTGCCCTAGACGCCGAGACAACTCGGGCACCCAGACAACACTGTGCTCACCACCGGTGCCTGAGTTCTGACGACCAGCCTCACCCTCAGCTAACACTAGGACAGACTCCTGCCCCAACACTTGAGAAATGAAGTCGCGGCCATCGACGTTCTGACCAGGCAAGGCAACAAAGACATCACCAGAATTGACAGCACGACTATCGAGCACCGCAGTACCACCCGTCCGTTCGAGATGCTGTATTACCTGCGTCAGCCAATCGGTCTTCATCGTCCCTCCAGGGCCGTCATAATGCTGTCGGGCGCCACCCCAAAATGGGTCAGCGTCTGTTGCGTAATTTCTGCAAACAAAGGGGCAGCAACCGCACCACCAAAGTACTCTTCACCACGGGGGTTGTTCACCACCACCGCTACCACAACCTGTGGGTCGTGTATTGGAGCGTATCCAACAAACACACTGCGGTAGGAGTTGTCGTCATAACCGGCTAAACCCACGGTATGGGCTGTACCCGTTTTACCCGCTACCGAGTAAAACGGTGTACGAGCACGCGTCCCGGTACCGCCGTCGGCCGTAACCGCTTCAAGCATATCCCTTAACTCGCGCGCGACCTGTGGCGTCATCACCCTTACCGGATTGGCAACCAGGACATTGCGCAGAATCTGCGGCTGTACTCGCACACCGTCATTCACAATGGCTGCGTACGCCTGCGCCAATTGCAGGGTAGTCGCTGTCATACCGTAGCCGTATGACAAAGTTGCGACCTGCGCCGTCGACCATCGTGCACGATTCGGCAAGGTGCCATTGGCTTCGCCAGGAAAACCCACGCCCACCGACTGCCCCAAACCAAATTGATAAAACGTCGACCATAGGCTCTGTCCGCCCAATTCCATTGCCATCTTGCTGACACCAATGTTGGATGACTTAGCCATGATCTCGGTAACGTCCAATACACCATAATTTCGAAAATCTCTTACCGTACTGCCCCCACCTATGGATAAACGACCTGGGTTCGTATCAATCAATTGATCAGGCTGAAATTGACCGCTGCTCAAAGCCGCGGCGACCGTCATGGTTTTAATCACACTACCCGGCTCAAAGGCGTCGGTGATGGCCCGATTACGTAAATGTGCAGACTGAATGGAAGCGCGATCGTTCGGGTTATAAGACGGCTGGTTCGCCATCGCCAACACTTCCCCCGTGCGAGGATCCAACACCACCACGGATGCCCAATCCGCTTGATGACGCTGAAACGCTGCCTTCAGGGAGCGATATGTTTGATATTGCAGATCCAAATCCAGCGTCAATTGCAGGTCACGTCCCGGTTGCGGTAAGTGCCGGGACTCAACGTGGCGCACCACCTGACCATTCAAACTCTGCAAGACTAGGTCTCGACCTGGGCGACCACTTAATAATTCGTCATACGCCAGCTCAATACCTTCCTGACCATGATCATCGATATCCGTAAAACCTACGATATGGGCTGCCACTTCGCCCGCTGGGTAGTAGCGCTTGTACTCTTGCCGACCGTACAAACCCGGAATACGCAAAGCCAATACCGCCTCAGCATCGGCCGGGTTCATATGGCGCTGAACGTAAAAAAAGGCACGATGGATATCGTACCTACGCTGCAACGTCTGCAAACTGACGCCCGTCGCCGCCGCGATACGAGGAAGATCATCGGCGCGCAAACGACGCGGGTCACCCCACAGAGATGTGACTGGAGTACTCACCGCCAGCGGGTTGCCGTGTCGGTCGGTAATCATGCCACGATGCGCACCCACCTCTACTTCACGGGCCGAACGCATCTTACCCTGCTCAATCAAAAACTCGCGCTCTACAACTTGCAGATACACGACGCGTGTGACTAATGACGACAACAACAGCAACATCGCCAATACGACCAAATTCAAACGCCAGCGTGCTGTCATCGTCGCACCTCCCGCAGAATTCTCAGATCGCCAGCAGCGGGGGCATGCATACCCATACCCAGTGCACGCTGCTCAACGACCACCGGAGCCGCAACCGCCCCCAACTCCAGTGTCAACTGACCCCATTCAACGCGCTGTTGTGCATAGTGCTGACTTTGACGGTTCATTTCCGCATGCAATTGCCGAGTTTGATGGCTGACATAGGTTACTGCCATGGCCGAAGCCCATACCGCAGCCACCAACACCAACAGACCCGGCTTAACATTCATTACACCGCCCCTGCCAAACGCTCAGCCACGCGCAGAACCGCGCTGCGCGCACGCACGTTATCGCGCACTTCACCTTGATCGGCTTTATCGCCCTTCACCAGCACCTTCAAGTGCCGCTTAATGTCTTTTTCTAAAACCGGCATGCCACGGGGAATCTTTGGCCCCTGGCTCTTATCCCGCATAAAGCGTTTTACAATCCGGTCTTCAAGCGAATGGAAACTGATAACAACCAAACGCCCGCCGGGCTGCAAAACCTCAAGTGCTGCATTAAGTACCTTTTCTAAGTCAGCCAATTCATTATTAATATGAATGCGAATAGCTTGAAACGCGCGCGTGGCAGGATGCTTATATTTTTCCCAGCGTGGGTTAGCCACCTTGATCACTTCCGCCAAATCACCCGTGCGGGTAAAGGGTTGTTCGGCACGCCGCTGCACAATGGCTCGCGCCATACGACGACTGAATTTCTCTTCGCCGTACTCCCAAAGCACCCGTGCTATTTCTGTTTCATCGGTGAAGTTCACCCAATCAGCCGCACTGACACCCGCCTCAGGATTCATCCGCATATCCAGCGGACCGTCATGCATGAAGCTAAAGCCGCGCTCCGCATCATCCAACTGCGGTGACGACACGCCCAGATCCAACAGAATACCATGGCATCCCGGCGCGCCAATTTCATCGAGACCTTTCCGCAACTCAACAAACGAGTCCCAGACCATATGGAAGCGTGTGTCCTCAACCATCAAGGCACGCCCCACTGCTACAGCAGCTGGGTCTTTGTCAAAACCAATCAATTGGCCTTCGGCATCCAGTCGGCTCAGTATGGAGCGCGAATGCCCACCACGGCCAAAGGTGCCGTCGATGTATATCCCAGAAGCTTCCGTAACCAACCAGTCAACAGCGGATTCGAGCATCACTGAGTCGTGTACGAATTCACTCATAGCGACAACTCCATTAAAGCGTCCGGTACGTCGTCACTGTCGTCCGCCAAGTAGGCGTCACGACGATCCTGCCAGGACTGTTCATCCCAGAGTTCAAATTTATTGCCCTGACCGAGCAGAATGATTTTCTTGTCGAGTTTGGCGTGTTCACGCAATGGGCCGGGCACAAGAATACGACCCGCGCCATCCATCTCGATGTCGGTAGCATGACCAATCAATAAGCGTTGAATACGACGAACTTGTTTGTTGTAGCCTGGCAAGGCTTCGAGTTTCTGCTGAATGACCTCCCATTCCGTCAAAGGGTACAACAACAGGCACAGCTCTTCAGTGTCGATAGTTAGTACCAACTCACCACCACAGGCAGCCGTCAACATATCCCGAAATCGAGCAGGGATAGCCATGCGGCCTTTGCTGTCCATGCTGAGGGCGTGCACACCGCGCAGCATGATTCCTGTTCCTGACTTTTCCAAAACCAGCATCCGTCTTTATTATTTGTTCCTCTACCTTGGCCAAACGACTCACCAACGCACCAGAAACGTCAATTTTGTGAGGGAGAAAACCACCAGATGACACAAAAACCCACTTTCCCCCACTTACAGCGCCAACTATAGGTAGGTGACTGGGCATTTGCAACCGTCCGCTGAGTAAGGATTTCAAAAAAAAGTGCTTATAAGACAGGTAGTTAGGAGTGGTTAGCAAGTACTAACCAATCAACTTACAAGACGAAGTTGATGTAAAACGCGAGACTGGAGCGCATAGTTAAAGTTCTACTTTAACTTCAAGACTGATTTTCACTAAAAAAAGTAAATTTTATACCTTACAGAGATAATACAGAGGATGTGGAATAGCGCACAATTGCGTGCTTAAAAGGCAAAGAAAAGGCAAGTCAGCCGATAAGCCGGGTTCTGTCGAGGACAATCATTCATCTAGTCGTTACGTCGCCGCAACGATCAAGCGACCTACCCGGTTCCAACGCGGGCCACGCCATCAGGAACCCTATTTGGTCTTGCTCCGAGTGGGGTTTACCATGCCACGCACTGTTACCAGGCGCGCGGTGCGCTCTTACCGCACCCTTTCACCCTTACCGGTCACTTAAAAAGTGACTTAGGCGGTCTACTCTCTGCTGCACTTTCCGTCGGCTCACGCCGCCCTGCCGTTAACAGGCACTCCGCCCTATGGAGCCCGGACTTTCCTCCCCTCATTGCTGAGCGGCGATTGTCTGGCTGACTTGCGGGGCGCACAATACGCCGAACACCCGTGGCTTTCAAGTCTTTTACCATTGGCAACCGGCTAGGGAAGCGTTTACGCCTTTTCCCAGTTTAAGGTTTCGACTTCTGGGCGAGCAGTCGAGCATACAAATCGTTCTTACTACCACCCAATAAACGTGCCGCCTCGCCGGCCGCTTTTTTCGGTGGCATATGTTCCGCCAGCAGCGCGAGCAATGCATCAGCATCAATACCTGGGTTTAACACATCTTCGGTTTGCCCATGAATCAATAGGACTATTTCACCACGCTGCTGATCACTGTCTTCATGCACCCGTGCCGCCAGCTCACTGGCCGTACCCGACAGGAAGGTCTCAAACTGCTTGGTCAATTCCCGCGCCACCACCAAAGGACGCTCTGGCGCCAACTCTGCCAATAGATTCAGCGTATCGAGCAAGCGTCGCGGCGACTCGTAACACAGACTGGTGCCACGATAGGACAGGACTGCCGACAGTGTGCGCTCGCGCGGCCCCGCCTTCGCCGGCAAAAAGCCAATAAACTGGAAGCGATCTGTTGGCAGGCCAGCCGCGCACAACGCCGTAATGACGGCCGAAACGCCAGGAATAGGCACGACATTCAGACCCCGTTCTCGCAAAGCTCGCACCAATACAAAGCCTGGATCAGAAATCAAAGGCGTGCCCGCATCCGTAATCAAGGCTAAGGATTCACCCGCCTCCAGCCATTGAACTATCTGCGTCAATCGGCCCGCTTCATTGTGCTCATGCACAGACACCAATGGTCGATTAATGTCATAATGTTGCAACAGATGTTGTGAATGACGGGTATCTTCCGCCAGAATGCGATCCACACTGCGTAATATTGTCAGTGCTCGCAGCGTAATGTCATCGCGATTGCCAATAGGCGTCGCTACTATGTAAAGCGCTGGTACAGACAATTGGGTCGACTGATCCGACATATATAATGCATCCGATGTACTGGGAATAACGTGAATTTATGAAACTGACGCTGCGCGCACAACTCGTCAAAAGCATCGCTAACAAAGCCTTAACGCTCGGCTGCCTGGTCGTTTTGGCGGCGTGTTCTACCACACCCGGCCCAGCCACAGAAGACCGTCAACCGGCGAGCCCTAGTACCAGTCTAACGGATTTACCGCTCGATACCGAGCGTCCAATTGACGAACTTGCCGCCGAACTTCCCAGCGACTACGACCGCTCAAGTCTCATAGAGCTGGATCTCGCACCGATTGGTGAACATGCTTACGCTCTGGAGCTGGCTAAGATTTTCTATCTTCGTCGAGAGCCCGAAAAAACCGCGCGCTTGTTAAGCACCATTCCCTTTAATCGCCTTCAGCCTATACAGCAGCGCGACTATGCATTGCTAGCCGCTAAGACCGAACTTTCACTTTTCAATTCCCGCGAGGCATTAAGTTGGCTGGCGGGAGATCACACGCACCTGTTCGATGACTTGTCACTGCCACAACAGATCGAAGTTAGCCTACTGCGCGCCCAAGCCTTCAGTTTAGCGAACCAGCCGATATCCGCAGCTCGTGAACGCATCTTTATCCACACCATGCTGTCGGATGAACAGCAAGTGAGTAACGTGGAAGCCATTTGGCTGGAATTGCAATACGCCGAGCCCGCCGCCATTGAGCGCCTAGCCTTGATTCAAACAGCACCGGATTACAGCGGCTGGCTACAACTGGCCAGTCTGTACCACGAGCACCAAGACGATCTGGATACGCTGATGCGCCAAATAGCCCGCTGGCAAGCCATGAATCCACAGCATCCAGCAGCCCGTCAGCTACCGGTCAGTCTGCTTACGTTAAGCCAAAGCCTCGCTACACGCCCCCAAAACATTGCTGTTATTTTGCCGCAATCAGGCAGTTTAGGAGCCGCTGGCGAAGCCATTATTGATGGCTTTATGGCGGGTTATTTTACCGCAAAAAATGAAGGGCGAGACGTCCCGGAATTACGGTTCTATGACGAAGCGTCGTCACCACTCAATTTATCGCGTTTGATCCGTGAAGCCATTGAAGACGGTGCTGATATGATTGTTGGGCCGTTGAATCGCCCGTCCGTCGACCAGATTGAAGAGCTTCGTCGACTGCCAATCCCCATTCTCGCCCTGAACCGCACCGATGGGCGCATTGAGCCCAACGTGCAAATTACCCAGTTTGCCTTGGCCCCCGAAGATGAAGCGCGCCAAGTTGCGCAACAAGCATGGCAGCAAGGCCATCGTGTGGCCGCAGTGATTGTTCCGGAAGGTGATTGGGGGCGCCGTGTATCCGAAGCGTTCCGCATGGAATGGCGCTCGTTAGGTGGAGAAATGGTCGCCCGTCAGGAAATCCGCCCACGTGATGATGGGTTCCGTTATCTGGCGCAGGTTAAAGAACTACTCAGCATCGACGAGAGCGAGCGCCGAGCCCGTGAAATTAATGCATTAATTCCGGGCAACGTGCAGGCTGATCCTCGCCGCCGCCGTGATGTCGACCTTATCTTTATGGCGGTGCAACCGGAACAAGCGCGGCAACTGCGCCCCCTGTTGAATTACCAATACGCCGAAGACCTGCCGATCATGTCCATCTCCTCCATCGTGGCAGCCGGCGACACCAGCCGTAACTCAGATCTTAACGGTATTCGCTTTTTAGAGATCCCATGGCAGCTCAACACCTACCCGCAACAGGCTGCGTTGCGCGAGTTATCGCCCGATCAATACGAGCGTTACACTCGCCTCTATGCCATGGGTCTTGACGCCTACAATCTGGTACCTCGCCTGCGCTATCTGCAACAAGACCCTAGTGCCAGTTACCAAGGCGTGACCGGCACCATCAGCCTGGCACCGAACGGTCAGCTAAACCGACGTTTGCGCTGGGCCGAGTTCATAGGCGGACGCGTTGTTGCTACGCCTGAACCTGAGCCAACATCATGAGCCTTGCCATCGGCTTGGAAGCCGAAGCTCAATGCGCGGACTACCTAAGCTCACAAGGCCTGACATTAGTGGCACGCAATGTTAAATGCCGCCATGGCGAACTCGACCTCATTATGCGAGATGGTGCAACGCTCGTGTTCATCGAAGTCAAAGCACGACGCTCCCGTCATTTCGGTGGTGGCCTTGCCGCTGTGACGGCCAGCAAACAACAGAAACTGCGCCACGCCGCGCAATGGTATCTGGCCCACCATAAGATGACTGAAGCACCCTGCCGTTTCGATGTCGTCGAGGTTAACCTCAACACACAGGAATTCACCTGGATCAGGAATGCCTTTTAATGTCTGACACTCGCATGCTGCTGACGGAGCGCATCGTTGGCGCGATCGAACACCTACAGGAAACGGCAGAGCAATGCTTGGAGCGTGTCTCCAATGCCGGTGATTTGATGAGTAACACCTTTCTGAACGACGGCAAGATTTTGGTGTGCGGTAACGGCCCCAGTGCAGCGTCAGCACAACTGCTGGCGAGTTACTTATTGCACCGCTTCAGTCACGATCGCCCAGCACTGCCCGCCATCAACTTAAGTAATAATTCCGCATTAATTACCCAAATTGGTGTTGAATCCAGTATAAATGATGTATTCGCCAAGCCGATTCAAGCCCTAGCGCACCCCCAAGATTTACTGGTGGTGTTTGATCACGGTACGAAAATCGGCAATCTCGTGCAGGCGGTACAAGCGGCCCATAACCGTGGCTTGCGTGTGCTGGCATTTACCTGCCAAGAAGGCGAAGATGTGCAGTCGGTGCTGACACCAGAAGATATTGAATTACCTGTACCACAGGCAGGGGCCCGAGCTATTGAAGCCCATACTGTACTGATTCACTTGCTGTGCGAATTGATTGACCTACACATTTTTGGTTCCGAGGAGTTGTCCTAATGCGCGTTACCTTGCCACTCATTGTTCTGACCGGCTTTCTGTTGACTGGTTGCGGCCTATTCGGCAGCAGCGGCCAAGAACAGCGTGTCGACGAACCAGGACTGACCGTGGGCGAGATCATTGATGACAACGCGCTAGAGAATCGTATTCGTGAAGGCTTAATCAATGCCGACCCGCGCTTTGCCGATGCCCGTGTCTATGTCACCTCGCACAATGCACGCGTGCTGTTAACAGGGCAGGTACCGGATGCTGAAATGGTCCGCAAGGCAACCGAAGTCGCCCGTTCCATGCGCCGCATTCGCATTTTGCACAATGAACTCACGGTCAGTGATTCACCCAGTTTGGACGTCCGTGCCAGTGACCAGTGGATCAGCGTGCGTGTAAAAAGCAAAATGCTCTCCACTGCTGACTTTCCGTCACGTAAAGTGGTGATAACCACGGAGAATGGCACCGTCTATCTAATGGGTGTGGTGTCAGTCAATGAAGGGCGCCGTGCTGAGCTGCTGGCCGCTGAGGTCAATGGTGTGCAGCGGGTTGTATCCCTATTCGACTACGTCGAATAAACCTACCCCTTGGCAACTGTGGCCGGATTGACGTAGATCAGAGCAAAGCGAACAATTAGTGTCTATGCTTTGAGTACATTAAGAGTGACCTGAAAGTCACCCCACTTGCCAACGGGAGATCTGCCATGAACCCGATACTCGTCTACTTCGATCCGGCAGAAGACAATCTGTCTGTTTTTAACAAAGCCGGGTACCTGGCTCAAACGCTAGGCACCACCCTGTTCCTCTTCACCAACGGTTACAACAGCTCACTTGCTAACAACCATCCGGTTGATGCCGCATCGGGTGAGCGCTCGCGTGATGCCTTCGTTGGCCGGTTAGAAAAATCACTGCTAGAAGAAGCGGAACAATTGCGCAACAAAGGCCTGGAGGTTGTGGTAAAGGCAGTATGGGATAAGAGCCCTTGGCATGCCATCGACGAGTTACTGCAAACCCAGCAATTCGAGTTTATCATCAAGGGTACCCACCACCAGAACGTCATGCAGCGCACCTTTTTCAGCTCCACCGACTGGGACTTGATGCGCTGTAGCCCGCTGCCCGTCTTGCTCGTGAAGTCGGAGCCATGGCCTGAACACTTGCATCTAACCGCCTGTGTTGACCCCATTGAGCACGGCGACGCACCGAAGATTCTCGATAAAGCCATTGTGCTGCAGGGCAAGGCTTGGCAGGAGCAACTCAGCGCCAAGTTAGAAATCCTGAACGTTTACGACCCTACCCCTTTTATGGTGTATATGGACCCTCCGGTGCCCGACACCACCCCCATTACTGAAGCCCTCGCCCAGCAGCATCAAGAAGCGCTAAATGCACTACTGGAAGACTGTGGACTTCCCGCAACACTCGGCAAACTGGAAGCAGGCACGCCGACAGCAACCATTCCTGACCTCTTGTACGAAGGAAATACACAGATCGTGATCATGGGTGCTCAGACTCGTGAAGGCATTGGCCGTTGGCTTATCGGACATACCGCAGAGAAGGTGTTGGATCGTATTACCTGCGACATTCTCGTGATAAAAACAGGCTGAGGAAGCCCCAAAACTTTCCCACGCGCTAAAGAACGTTCTAGCGCCAAGAAAGCCCGCAATAGGGGTACGTTATACCCCTATTGCGGGCTTTAGAGCGGACAGAACACCACATATCATCCCTTCCCCATTGCCTCCACTGCTCAGGCCGCTACAATAGCCACTCTTTCTTTCTCAGCAAAAGCAGCACGATTAATGGAACGCCTTACCCTGTCACCGCTTTCCCACGTCGACGGCGAAGTTACCATTCCCGGTTCCAAGAGCCTATCCAACCGAATCCTGTTGCTGGCCGCATTAGCGGAAGGCACAACGCAGATCGCCAACCTACTCGACAGCGACGACATAGCGCGCATGCTGGAGTCGTTAAAAGCCTTGGGGGTCAACTACACCCTGAGCGACGACAAAACCCGCTGCTCAGTTACTGGCCTCGGCGGCAGCTTTCAGTCGACCGAAGCACTGACTCTGTTCTTAGGTAATGCGGGCACTGCCATGCGCCCCTTGACCGCCGCCCTGTGCCTGGGCCAAGGTGAATACACCCTTGAAGGCATTGCGCGCATGTATGAGCGCCCGATTGGCGACCTTGTAGACACACTGCGTCAACTCGGGGCCGACATCACCTATCTTGGCAACGCAGGCTACCCACCCTTGCGTATTCGCGGTACTGGTCTGCGCGGTGACCGGGTGAGCATCAAGGGTAATATCTCCAGCCAATTTTTAACCGCGTTGTTAATGAGCGCGCCGATGGCGGAACAAGACCTCACCATTGACGTTGACGGTGAGCTGGTCTCGAAGCCCTATATCGACATCACTCTGGACGTCATGGCACGCTTCGGCGTAGCCGTGGAAAACCGCAATTATCAATCGTTTTTCATTCGTGGCCGTCAGCGCTACCGCTCGCCTGGCAACATCATGGTGGAGGGCGATGCTTCGTCAGCGTCCTACTTTCTAGCGGCGGGTGCCATAGCTGGCGGTACCGTGCGCGTACACGGCATTGGCAAGGCGTCGGTACAGGGTGATGTGAAGTTTGCCGATGTACTGGCTCAGATGGGCGCTAAGGTCACCTACAGTGACTATTGGATTGAAGTATCGCGTGGAGAACTGAACGGTGTGGATGTTGACCTGAACCACATCCCCGATGCCGCCATGACCATAGCCACCACGGCCCTGTTCGCCAAAGGCCCGACTGCCATTCGCAACGTGTATAACTGGCGCGTGAAAGAAACCGACCGCTTACATGCCATGGCGACCGAACTGCGTAAACTGGGTGCCGAGGTCGAAGAAGGCGAGGACTACATCGTGATCCAACCACTCAGCACGCTGCAAGCGGCCGAGATTGAAACCTACGATGACCATCGTATCGCCATGTGCTTTTCACTCGCGGCCTTTGGCAATGCGCCCATCACCATATTAGACCCTGGTTGTACGGCGAAGACATTCCCAACCTATTTTGCTACCTTCCGTTCCATCACGACCGATGCAACGGCAGCAACAACCTAATTTTTTACCCGATTTTCGACTAGAATGAGGACTGTACCATGAGTTATAACTCGATCCCTGCGGGCAAAGACTTGCCCAACGACTTTTATGTTGCCATTGAAATTCCAGCAAATAGCAGCCCTATTAAGTATGAAATCGACAAAGACGCTGACGCCTTGATGGTTGATCGCTTCATGGCGACGCCGATGTTCTACCCAGCCAACTACGGCTACATTCCGCAAACGCTGGCCGACGACGGTGACGCCTTGGACGTATTGGTGGTAACGCCTTACCCTGTACAACCGGGCTCAGTCATCCGGGCTCGTGCAATCGGCATTCTGGAAATGACCGACGAAGCAGGTACCGATGCGAAACTGGTGGCTGTGCCGCACCAAAAGCTCACCCGTCTGTATGACGATGTGAACGAAATTGAAGACTTGCCTCCCTTGTTGATTGAGCAAATCAAACACTTCTTCGAAAACTACAAAGACCTGGAAGTGGGCAAGTGGGTTAAGGTTGAAGGCTGGAAAAACGCTGACGCCGCCCGGGCAGCCATTATGGCCGCCGCCGCAGCCTATAAAGGCTAAATCACATTACCGAATAAGCGCGCAACGGTTCTCGGCCTTGCGCGCTTTTCGTTTGTCACCAATCACAGTGCTCCAATCACTGGATGCGAGGCCTTGCATGAACCGCACACCGCTGTATGACTTTCACCTCCGTAATGGCGCCAAAATGGTGGCCTTTCACGGCTGGGAAATGCCCATACACTATGGCTCACAACTGGACGAACATCAGGCAGTGCGTCAATCGTCGGGGTTGTTTGATGTCAGCCACATGACGGTGGTGGATATTTCCGGAGAAGACGCAGAGCGTTATTTGCAGCGCTTACTGGCGAACGATGTGGCCAAGCTGACTGTCACCGGCAAGGCCTTATACAGTGCCATGCTGAACGACGATGGCGGAGTTATTGACGACCTCATCTGCTATCGTCGCGATAAAGGCTATCGCCTCGTAGTAAATTCCGCCACCCGCAAACGCGACTTGGCGTGGATGACAGAACAGGCTGGCGATGCCAACCTGGGTCTGCAAGAACGACCAGACTTGGCCATGATCGCTGTGCAGGGCCCTGTTGCCATACAACAGGTCGCGCAAGCACTGCCGCAATACGATACCGAACTGGCCGTATTGAAGCCCTTTCATGCCCTTGAATCAGACACCCATTTTATTGCCCGCACTGGCTATACCGGCGAAGATGGCGTTGAAATCATCCTGCCGCTGGATGCCGTTGAGGCACTCGCACAGGAATTGGTGGAAGCCGGTGCCAAGCCCTGTGGGCTAGGTGCGCGCGATACCTTGCGCCTGGAAGCTGGTATGAACCTGTACGGCAGCGATATGGACGAACAGGTCAGCCCGCTGTCGTGCGGTATGGCGTGGACGCTCGATTGGTCAGACCAGCGTGACTTCATTGGTCGAGCTGCGCTGGAGCGCCTGCGTGAGGCGGGCGATCAGCCACAGCAAGCCGGCTTGATACTGGAAGGACGTGGCATTATGCGGGCCGGTCAGACCGTCCATTTTCCTGACGGTCAACACGGCATTATCACCAGCGGTACTTTTTCACCTACACTACAGAAATCCATTGCCTTTGCCCGCATTCCACGCGGACAATCAGGCCTATGCAACGTTGATGTGAGAGGTAAGGCATTGCCCGCTCGCATTGTAAAATTACCCTTTGTTCGTCAGGGCCAGCCTGTCGTTGAATGAGAGTACAGACTATGAGCAATACACCTGCTGATCTGAAATACACCAATACCCACGAATGGATTCTCATCGACGGTGACACCATTACGGTGGGCATCACTGATTTCGCGCAAGAGCAACTGGGCGACGTCGTGTTTGTTGACCTGCCCGAGGTTGATGCGGAAGTGGTCGCGGGTGATGGCATTGCCGTCGTTGAGTCAGTTAAAGCGGCGTCAGATATCTATGCGCCCGTGACTGGCACCATCATAGCCATCAATGAATCCTTAGAAGATGCGCCAGAGTTGGTCAACAGTGACCCATTCGAAGACGGCTGGTTCTTCAAGATGAAGGTACACGATGAGTCTGAGTTGGAAGGCTTTATGGACGCTGACTCCTACATCGATCAATGCACCGACGCCTAATGGCTTATGCACAGCGCCATCAACCATAGGACACCTGAACGATGACACCACTGATTCTCAGCATCATCGCCGACGACCGCCCGGGTATCGTAGAACAGGTGGCAGATGCCATCTCTGCGCATCAGGGCAACTGGCTAGAAAGTAGCTTGGCGAACCTAGCCGGCAAGTTTGCCGGGATAGTGCGCCTTGAAGTACCTGAAGCGCAACGCGATGCGCTGTGCGAAGCGTTGGACGCCCTGACCAGCAAGGGTGTGAAGATCAGCATCGACGCTACTGATGCCCGCGTATCGGCGCACAAAGCCCGTGTGCATATCACGGTGACCGGCAGTGATCGCCCAGGCATAGTGCGTGAAATCACCGCACTGCTGGCACGCCAGCACGTTAATGTGCATGAGCTGCACACACAGTGCGAAAGCGCCCCCATGTCGGGTGATCACCTGTTTGTTGCATCTTTGAAGGTGGTTTTGCCCGACGGTATGGACGAGCACGACCTCTCCGACACCCTAGAAAGCATATCGTCGGACCTGGTGGTAGACACCGAAGTACTCTAAGGAAGCTCTGATCAATCAAAGGGCCTAAAAGGCCCTTTAAATAGTGCGAGCCATGATCAATGCATGCTCGCGCCCTTCCGGCATGCGCGGGTAGTAGTTCTCGCGAATACCTACGACGTGGAAATCCAGCTTGTGATAGAGCGCTTGAGCAGATTCGTTAGACTGACGTACTTCTAGAAACACTTCCAAAGCCCCGGCCTCTTCACAGGCTTTAAATGCCCGGTGCAAGAGCTGTGAACCAATACCCTGCCGCTGTTGGTCTGCTGCCACGGCGACGTTCAAAATCGACATTTCATCAGCCACCAGCAAACCCACACAGAAACCCACTACACGGCCTTCACGCTCAGCGATACAACTCCAGTGGTAAGGCTTGAAAGCGCGCTGTAAGGACTCCACCGTCCAAGGATGACTGGTAACCGCTGCCTCAAGAGCCAAACAGGCTGGCACATCGACCAGGGTCATGGCACGAAAGTGTAATTCCACGTGGTCATTCATGCGCACCCAACCACGGCTGCAGAGCACGCCAAAAATCCCTTTTCATACCCGGCAAATGCAATAACTCGCTGGTGCTGGGGCCTTGCAAGCACCGCACACCCTGCCATTCCCAAGGGACATCCGTCCGCGTATCAGCCGACACACAGTTAAGCAAGGAAGGCGATTGATCGCCTAACAATAATAAGCGCGTAATGGGAGTGGGCTGTTGTACTGCCTGCCATTTTTGCTGCAGGTAAAACTGCGCTTCTTCCAGGTCATGCTTAATGGAGCGATTCACAAACAAAGGCCAATCCACCAAGTTGCTGTAAAGTGGCGCTGAATGTCCGCATACCGCGTAAGCAATTGCCGCCATCAGACGATCAGCGGCTTGTTGTTGCAGTACTGGCATCTTCTTGGGTCGCGTATCGACGATCAACCAACCGTCACGCGCCCACCATTGCTGCATAAACTCAATGCCTTGCTGACGCGTCGGCGCAGCCTTCTCTACCGGTATATCGACTTCCGGCCCGGCTTTCTCAACCGCAGGCTTAGGTGCTTTAAATTCGGGGGCAATGACTTTATTGACCGCCGGAGTTGGAATCTCCGCGGCAGGCTGGTGAGGCACTGTTTCCACCACCGCCTCAAGAGCTGCTAGGGCGGAGGCTCTCGGTGAAGGTGGCGTCGAGACAGTTTCATCCGACCACACCGCCACAGCCCCATCGGCCAGCGGCGCACGCGCATACCACTGAGTGATTCCCATGGCCGCCAAGTAATCACGTCGTATGGCTTCAGCAGTAGCGGGTTGTATGGCGTCCTGAACCGTCATCGACAAGACACCGTTATACTGTTATCTGCGGGTTCAGCTTACCTTCTTGCGTCAGCAAGTTGAGGGCATGAATGTAAGCCTTCACCGCCGACACCACGATATCGGTATCTGCTCCCTTACCATTCACAATACGCCCGCCTTTTTCCAACCGCACGGTTGATTCGCCCTGCGACTCAGTACCCTCGGTCACTGCATTTACTGAGAATATCTGCAAATTCGCGCCGCTCTGTACCACCTTCTCAATGGCTTTAAAGGAGGCATCCACTTGGCCATCGCCTTCGGCACTGGTTTCCACTTGCACACCGTCCACTTTCAATTGAATGGTCGCTGTTGGCTTACCGCCGTAAACGGCGGCAGTGCTCATATCCATCAGCGCATAGCGCTCAGGCACTGTTTTCGGGCCACTTTCAGATAACAAAGCATGCAGGTCTTCGTCGAATATTTCATGCTTGCGATCGGCCAAATCTTTAAACCGGCCGAACAGCGCCATTAACTGATGTTCGTCCGCAATGCTATAACCCAGCTCTTCAAAGCGTGCTTTTAGGGCGTTTCGACCAGAGTGTTTACCCAGCACCATGCGGTTGGTGTGCCAGCCGACATCTTCGGCTTTCATAATTTCGTACGTTTCGCGATGCTTCAACACGCCATCTTGGTGAATGCCCGCCTCATGGGCAAAGGCGTTTGCGCCAACAATGGCTTTGTTGGGCTGCACTGGAAAACCGGTTACCGACGACACCAAACGTGAGGTTGGCACAATCATACGGGTATCCAGTTGCGTGGTGACCGAGAACAGATCAGGGCGCGTGCGCACCGCCATCACGATCTCTTCCAGCGACGCATTACCGGCACGCTCACCCAAGCCATTAATGGTGCACTCAACTTGCCGTGCGCCACGCGATACAGCCGCCAATGAGTTCGCCACCGCCAAACCCAAATCATTGTGGCAATGCACCGAAAAAATGGCCTTATCGGCATTCGGAATACGGTTCATCAATTGCGCGATCAAATCACCAAACTGTTCTGGAATGGCGTAGCCCACGGTGTCGGGAATGTTGATGGTGGTCGCCCCAGCATCAATCGCCTGTTCAATGATACGGCACAGGAAATCCACCTCACTGCGCCCAGCGTCTTCGCAGGAAAACTCCACATCATCCACATAACCACGCGCCGTCTTTACTGCGTGTACGGCGCGCTCAACCACTTGATCGGGTTCCATCTGCAATTTGTATTTCATATGGATGGGTGAGGTTGCAATAAAGGTATGAATTCGCGCTCTATTAGCGCCTTTCAGAGCACCGGCAGCGCGCTCTAAGTCACCATCGGTAGCACGTGCCAAACTGCAGATCGTACTGTCTTTCACCGCCTGAGCGATCGCCTGAATGGCGTCAAAATCGCCCGGACTGGCTGCGGCAAACCCAGCTTCGATAACATCCACCTTCATCTTTTCTAGACTGGTCGCAATGCGTACCTTTTCTTCCAGCGTCATGGATGCGCCTGGGCTTTGCTCACCGTCGCGCAGCGTGGTGTCGAATATCACGAGATGGTCTGAAGTGCTCATGGATGTGTGTCGCCTCATTGCTGGAGTCTGAGCGGCTGAATGCTCATTCTGTATCGTTGTTTTGAATGGCCGATTTATAGCACAAAGGCCCGATTCAAACCAGCACAGCGCACCGTTTCAAGCGCTACAAATACATGACAATCGTCACCGGACACCGTGACTCTTTGGCGATAAACTGACCAGCATCAATAAGATAACGTGACAACTTTCGTAAGGTATCCTGCAACTTAGCGAACGAGGTATATGGACATGCAACGATTATTGCTTTCGTTGAACGACTTCTTTGGCACTATCCCAAGGACAATGCGCCCCTGGCGCTGGTTGATTCTCTCTTCCACCCTCATCATCAGCGTCGTGATGGCGATTGGCGCTTTTCGCGTCACCGTTGATCAGACCTACGACAGTTGGTTCGATGCCGATGACCCTGCGCTGATCGCACTCGATCGCTTTCGCGCGCAATTCGGTTCCGACGACGGAGTCTTTCTGGTCTATCGAGCGAAAGACGGTAATGTGTTCTCATACGAGTCTCTAAACGCTATTCGAACCCTGCAAGAGCGCTTGGAGTCCGAGTCGTTCAACGACGAGTCATCCTTGAGTCATATCACCCGGATACAGGGGCTCAGCAACGCACGCGTGCAGCTCAACGAGGGCGATACCTTGCGATCAGTGCGTTTGGTGCCACACCCTCTGCGCAATGACCCGGCGGAACTGGCCACCATTGAAGCGACTGCACGTGCGCAAACCGGCTTCCCGTTATTTTACTTTTCGGAGAATGGCGAATACGGCGCCCTGATGATTCAGACCGACTTTGGTGCCATTCCCATTGAAGGCTCAGGGCCAGGCTTGGATGACGCCATGGGGTTTGACAGCTTCAGCGGCGAATTTTCCGACGGAGGCTTCAGCTTCGATGCCTTTACTGTGGACGAAACCGCACAAAGTATAGAGCGGCAATTTCGCGATACCGACTTCTACGAATACATCGATTTTATGGTGGATCTGCGTGGCGTGATCATGGCACCGGAATTTACCGAGCGCTTTGAATACTTCCCAATTGGGAACGCGGCTATGATGGACCTAACGGCCGATACCATGGTGCAGATGGGCATGTTGTTTTTGCTCATGATCGTTATCGTGGTGGCTTTGCTGTGGTTGCTCCTGCACAGCGCCAGCGCGGTGGTGTGGCCAGTGCTCGCCATCGGCCTTTGTACGCTATGGGTCGTAGGCTTCTGTGGTTGGTTTGATATCGCCTTGTCGCAAATGCTCGGCTTAACGGCGACCTTGATACTCGCCGTGGGCGTAGCCGACTGCGTGCACGTGATGTCGACCTATCTGTATTACCGCCGCCACGATCTAGACCATGAAAGCGCGCTCGACAAAGCCTATCTGAAGACCGGCCTGCCTATCTTGCTGACGACTCTGACCACCATGGCAGGTATGCTGGCATTAGCCACCAACCCGTTGGTGCAATTTCGCGTGTTCGGCTTTGCCTCGGCCGCCGGTGTTTTCCTCGCCTTGCTGTTTACCGTCATTGTGTTGCCGGTGTTGATGGATCTTTGGCATCCGAAAGACGTACACGCGAAAGCGGCTCCCGCGTCGATAAAACCTCGACGCTGGTACGGCTGGTTGTTACTGCCCGCTCGCCTGCTCACTTGGCCAATACGCCGCTTTTTAGCCATTCCACAGGTTCGCCATGTGGTCAGAGCCCATTGGCTGCAGCCTGCGCTGGAAGCCATCCCCGATAGGGTCGCGCGCGCCCCGAGAACCATTGCCGCCATCTTTCTGAGCGCCTTTGTGTTGTTTCTGTACGGTACGTCGCAAGCCAAGCTGGATTCCAACATCGTCGAACTTTTTAAAGAAGGCACTTCGTTCCGCGTGGCGTATGAAGTGGTTGATGAACACATGATGGGGACTGGCGGATTGTCCATCATGATGGACTTCCAACGCTCCGATGCACTGCAAGACCCGCAGGTATTGCAGGCGGTTGATCGCCTGCAGCGTACCCTGGAGTCCAAGTACAGCGACTATGTGGTGCGCACCAGTGCCTTAACAGATGTCGTTAAGGACACGTTGGAGGTGATGACGTTCAGCGGCAACCGCAGTATCCCTGACAGCAGCATGGCAGTCAGCCAACTGCTCTACATGTTCAACAGTGCCAACCCGGAAGATCGTCGTGCGCTGGTCAGCGACGACTACAGCCGCTCCCACATCAGCGTACAGATGCTGAACGCCGGCTCTTACGAATACGGGCTGTTCTTTCATGAAATGCAGGACGACATTGATGCCGCTTTCGAACATCTGCGTGCGGCTTACCCGGATATGGACATCACCGTAACTGGCACCACCGCCTTGATGATGCGTCTGGCCGACGACCTGGCTCGCACCCAGTTTCAAAGCCTCTTGTTGGCGATTTTCGTCATCAGCCTGTTGTTAATGATCTCTCTTGGTTCGTTGCAAGCGGGCTTACTGGGCATGGTGCCTAACCTTTTGCCAGCTATTTTCGCCTTCGGTTTTCTTGGCTTGATAGGCAGCGCCTTGGATGCCGACACCTTGCTGATTGCACCGCTGATCATCGGCATTGCGGTCGACGACACCATTCACTTCTTAACGCACTACCGCATCGCCCTAGCGCGTACCAAAAACATGATGCGTGCCCTGCGCGACACCATCAAAGAAGTGGGTCAGGCAGTGACCTTCACCACGCTGATTCTTGGCCTCGGCTTTATGACACTGGGCTTTTCGGATTACCTTGGCATCGCCAAAGTCGGCTGGCTGGGCGGCGGGGCTTTGTTCATCGCCTTGCTGTGTGACCTGCTGCTGTTGCCCGCCCTCATCATGATCTTTAAACCGCGCTTTGGTTTAAAGGATGTCGAAACCGGATTTTCCACACCCTCTAATACTGCGTCTTACGGGAGTGCCACATGAAAACACTTATCACCCGGGCCACTGCGGCCCTAATAACTACGGCTATTTTTTCAGCCGGTCTGCTGGCGGAAGAGAAACGCAGCAGCAGCGGCCTAACGGCCCGCCAGGTCATGGAGCAGGTAGAAGCTCAGCAACTGGCAACGACTGACTCGGCGTTTTCACGTATGCGCCTCACCTCATGTCGCTTTGGCTTGACGGAAGGTCAAGTGCGCTGCGTCGAGCAACCGCGCGTGCGCCAGTTGGAAAGTGTGCAGATCAACACCGGGCCTGACAACAAGGACACCAAATCCCTGATGGTCGTGCTGGAACCTGCCTCGGAGCGCGGTGTAGGCATGCTGAGCTACGCCTACGACGACACCAGCAAAGACAACGAAACCTGGATGTACCTGTCTGCACTGAATACGGTGCGCCGCATTACTGCCAGCAACAGCGATGACGACAGTGAACCCGCATCACTGTTCGGCAGCGAATTTACCACCGAAGACCAGGAAACGGGCAAGCTGGACGACTACGAATTCACCCTGCTCGACGAAACGACCTATCAAGGCCGCCCGGTGTGGGTGATTCAAAGCATCCCCACCCCTGAACGTGCACGCACTTCGCGCTACAGCAAAACCGATATGTGGATCGACCAAGAGCGCCTTGTTCAGTTGCGGGTTTCCACCTACGACCGCCGCGGTGACGAATACAAGCGTTTTCAGTTCGCCAATATCGAACGCATGAACGACGTCTGGATGGCACGTTCAATCACTGTAATGAACCTGACCAGCAGCCGCCTGAGCAACATTTCAATTGATGCCATTACCTTTGGTGTCGACATCGAAGAAGAGTTTCTGACCCAGCGCGCGCTGACCGACCAGGTATTCCGCGAGCGTCATTTGAACGCGCTGCGCGCGCAAACCCAGTAAGGAGTGACCGAATGCAAGGCTGCCGACAGCTCATCATATTCGCCTCCATGATATGGGTGGGAACATCACATGGCATGGACTTCGACGACTTTTCGTTCGATGATTTCTCTAGTGTAACTGGCGACTTCACCACCGTGTCGACGCCACCTTCTGTGCGCACAGTGATCGAACAGCGCATCGATGGGCAGCACGACGACGCATTGGCAGGCTGGTCAACACGCATCAAGACGGAACTGACACAGCCCCTGAACGCCCACGTGTTCTTTAACTTGGACGGCGGTTTAGACCTGCACTGGCCCACTGAATGGAATGGTGAAGATACCGACTGGGTGCGCACCCAAGGCCGCATCGACAAAGCCACTCTGGAAACCAGCCGCGACCAATGGCAAGCCAGTGTCGGCCTGCAAAGTTTAGTCTGGGGCAAGGTTGAAGGCGCGGGGGCGGTCGACGTCGCCAGTCCACAAGCGCTGTCACTGGGCAGTGATATTAGCGGCAGTAAAGTCGCGCAATTTATGTTGATCGGCAATTGGTATCGGGGGAACCAGCAACTGGGCGTTTTCCTGACACCTAAGCCGGGGTTCAGTATCGATTTGGGAGCAGATGCCGATCTGACCAAGATTGATTTAACCGATCCGTCGTTGCCTGTGTTGCAAAACATTGGGACTGCTATGGCGGAAGCACCGCCTGAGTTCGGCCTCAGTGCACTGACCCAATTAGGGCGCTTGGAATTAAGTCTTTACGGTGCTCGCTTGGTGCCTGACCTGCCGGTTATCGACAGCAATACCGGAGATATTTTTTTAGACCCCTACTGGCTGGCCGGTCTCAGCGCCACCTACCCGCTCGGCAACACCCTGCTGAAAGCAGACCTGGCTTATAAAAACGAGCTGGTACCCGCACAGGCGAATGATGGCATGCTGAGCGCGCTCGGTGAGGCGCGTGATCGGCTGGATGCCGCCGTGGGGCTAGAACACAACCATCGACGTTGGGGCATGTTCTTAACCTTCGTTACCTTGGAAGCATGGCTTGATAACGAAGGACTGAGCGACGATGAACGCTTAACCGGTAACCTGGCGGCGTCATGGCAAAAAGCCTTCGTCAATGACCAACTCACCACTGGCCTAACGGCCTTTACAACGTTGCAACGTGACACCTTGGTCAGCATTGGCACCCTAGGCTATGACTACAGCGATGCGTGGAATCTGGGCTTGAGCCTCACGCACTATTGGGCCAACGATGGCAGCCCGTTAGCGGCGCAAAACGGTGAAGTGCATTATCAGGCAACGGCGGCGTTCAGCTTCTAACATCTTGACCTAGTGTGGACTGCTATGGAGACACAAAGCAGCGGCGAAATCGGGATAGTAGAGGGTGTTACAACAGTCTGATTAATGATACCCTTAATAGTACTATTAAGCGCACTTTAAATGTCGTAGGTGATGAAATGAACACACTGACCGCTAACGAGCTGAAAACCAAAGGGATATCGGCGGTAGAGGCTCGTTTAAAGGTAGATGAAGAGGTCATTATCTCTGTGCGGGGGAAGGATCTCTATGTCGTCATGGATGTTGAGAAGTATGCAAAACTGCGTGAATACGAGCTGACTATTGCATTACAGGAAGCAAAGGCCGACGTTGAGGCTGGCAGGTATGTCACAGAAAGTGTTGCCGAGCACATGAAACGAGTTGCTGATGACATATAGGCTCATTTATCCTGAAAGTTATCTCAGAAAGGCTAGGAAATTCCTGAAAAAGCACCCGGAAATTCGGAATCAATACCAGAAAACCTTGGAGCTACTGGAGATTAATCCGCAACACCCCTCATTGAGGCTTCATGGACTGTCGGGCCGTTTAAGCGGACTGCATTCAGTTTCAATCAATATGAGCTACCGCATAGTGTTGGAACTGGTTATACAAGGTAGCGATATCATCCTTGTGGATGTGGGCAATCATGATCAGGTGTACTGACTGGCGAGGCTGGGTAGCGCTCAAACAGCCACATATACCGTACCACTGCGAATTCGGGAATGATAAATCAGCATTTCTCCCCTCACTCGCAGCGCGCCCAAGCGCAGAATGAAGATACGTTACCAGCCGTAATCAACTCGACCGGGATAAGCATGGTGCCAATGTCCCGCACACCGAGGAAGGGGTTATCTTCATGCGGCAAGTTCAAATAAGGCACGACCTTGTCGCCACCTATGTCGAGCGTGCGGATAATGAGCGGAAAGCCATTTAGGGTATCAACCATGGCTTTATAGGCTTGGTATTGTTCATCTTCGGTGGGGGCAGTGTCGCGGCCCAGAAACAAGAATTCCGAACGCAACAGGCCAACGCCCTCACCGCCGTATTCCAACACCTCGCTGGTATCACTCACGCTGCCGGTGTTACCCACAACTTCTATGCGTGCGGCGTCGAGCATCAGAGCTGGTTGGAAACGCTCTTCGTAAGCGACTTGGCGGGCCACCTCTCCGGCGCGCTGCGTCGCTGCAGCTCGCGTTAGGTCATTCTCGGTGGGGGATATCACCAGAATACCAGCATCACCATCAGCAATGGCGCGCTCGCTGCGCGCTTGCAAAACGTCACTTCCCATCCCGACCAGTGCAGGGATACCCAAAGCACGGGCGAGTATGGCGGTATGCGACGTCGGGCCGCCCTGTGCCGTAACTATGGCCAGCACCTTATCTTTGTCGAGAGTCGCCGTTTGCGAAGGCGTGAGATCGGCCGCCACCAGAATGGCCGGTTCTGCCAATACTGGGGCCGAGTTACCGACCGCAGAGGGGTCCAGCAAGGCCAATACGCGTTGACCAATGTCCCGCCAGTCGGCGGCACGGGCGGCTAAACGCTCATCGGCGACCTGACTTTGTTCCGCCGCACGACGCGACAAGCTGGTCCACCACGCACTGGCGGCTGACGTGCCCGATGCCAACGCCGTACGCACTTCAGAGACCACGTCCGGATCACGCAAGAGTGCCCGATGTGCTTGGAAAATGCCTTGTTGATCCTGCTGCTTGCTCTGCTCAGATTCGGCAATAAGGGCATCCAAATTCGTGATGGCTTGCTGCACGGCGGAGTCAAGCTTGGCACCCTCTTCTGCCACCGTTCCGGCTACCGCGCTGATCTGCACGTCACCGGGCTGCCAAACGACCAGAGGCGCAACGGCGATTCCAGGAGCACCCGCGCCACCGCTTAACAGCTCGCCGTCATAATGGCGATCTACCACCGCCATCGGCTCTTCTGCATGAGCTTCATCGCCTAAACCGGCCGCCACACCTTCGCACAGCGCATCCAGAGCGGCGTCGGCATCTGGCCCCTCTGCGGAAAGAACAATGGTCGAACCACCCGTCACGCCGAGGCGCAACAGGCTCGACATGGCCTTACCGTCGGCCGTTTTATCGTTGTGGCGCACTAGGATGTCGGCTTTAAACAACCCGGCCATATCAACAAAGGTGGTGGCAGGCCGCGCGTGCAAACCAGCACCTGCGGGGTAGGTAAGGGTGCGCTTCCGTGCGAAGTCAGGCAACTGTGGGTCAGCGGCGGGCGTTACAGCCTCCCCGTTCAATACCTGAACGATGCGTTCCGCATCCGGGGTATGCGCTAGCTCATCGGCCAAGGCCGGGTTCGCCAATACATCGGTGAGATTAGACAGCACCTGAATGTGCTCGTCGGAACGTGCGGCAATGCCAACGATCAAGTGCGCCTTTTCGCCGCCCTTCCAAACCACGCCCTCTGGCAACTGCAACACCGCGATACCGGTACGGTGGATGTAGTCGCGGTCTTCCTGTAAACCATGCGGAATGGCGATGCCGTTACCCAACAGCGTATTGGCGACTGCCTCGCGTCCGCGCATGCTATTAATGTAGGGCTCAGCCATGTAGCCGGCATTGACCAACAGGGCCCAACCTGTTGAATCGCATCCTCTTTGTCTGTTGCAGTTTGCCCTAAAGCAATGGTTTCAGTCGTCAACGTCAGCACCGCGCACTCTCCAAAATAATTGAGCGTGCACGCACTCTGGCAGGCAAAAATTAATGGCAAATGTCGGCTGTATTACAATTGTTACAACAGAAATCTTTCATCTCTGCCTTACGTTGCTGAAGCAGTCCTATAGTTGCCTCTTAAGAAGCCCCCGTAAGCTACGCTTTTTTCAGACTGCTTTGCCGAATAAGATCTTTTGCGGGAACAATTTCTAGCGAAGCTCTGGCCCGCACTATTAGGCGAATTTATCCTTCTGCCCATACGTACGATACTCCGGTAGCTGTGCTAATCTAGCGCGCTATAGGACTGACCATGCGGCCAGTTTCTGTATAATGAGCAGGTGTTCGCCGCTCTCACACTGTAACGAGTTATCGAACCGTCCCCCCACTGTTTATAGGAACATTCATGGATCACGCCTTGCCTCCACAGCAAACGGCGTCGCATTGGCGACCCACCATTACCTATTTTTTGATGTTCATCGGCATAGGCATGATCGGTGGCATTCTGGGCCCTGCCTTACCCTTTCTGGCCGAGCAGAGCGGGTCAACCATGAGCCAGATCGCCATTCTTTTTACAGCGCGCGCACTGGGCAATATGGCCGGGTCGGTTATTTCTGGGTTCTTGCTTGATAACTTTAAAGGCCACCGAGTGTTGATTGGTATGATCACGCTCGCGGTGACCGGCATGCTCCTAATGCCCGTTAGCCCCTTGTTGATCGTAATGACGGTCGTCATCTTCGTCTTGGGCTTTGCCGAGGTATCCATGAACGCCGGTGGCAACGTCATGACCATGTGGTGGCACCGTGAGAAATCCGGTCCCTTTATCAGCACCCTGCATTTCTGCTATGGCGTCGGCGCCATGGTGGTGCCACTGATCATTATGGTGGCGGTAAATAACGGTGTCTCAGTACTGTGGGCCTTTTGGTTGGTCGCTTTTTACGTGGTGACGGTAGGCATATTTTTGGCCCCGCAGCGCAGTCCGCTTAGCCCAACGAATGACGGCAGCGACCACGTCGACAAGGAATATGACAAGGTGGTTTTCATTGGCCTGTTAATCATGTTTGGCTTTTATGTCGGCATGGAAATGACCTTTGCCGGCTGGATCACCACTTATGGCGTAATCAATGGCATGACCCAAGGCGATGCAGCTTTCTTGGTGTCTATCTTTTGGTTTAGCCTGTCCATGGGTCGATTGCTGGCCATTCCGATATTGCGCGCTGGCTACTTCACGACCCTGCTGTACAGCTGTCTGAGCTTAGCTATTGCGATGATGCTGAGTCTTTACTTCGGCTGGCTGCCTCTGATGGTGCTGACCTTTGTGTTTGGTTTGTCTCTGTCAGCCATCTTCCCGACGTTGTTTACTCTGGGCAATCAACTGGTGTCGCTGAACGGTAAGCGTACCGGCATGATTTTCCTAGCAGCAGGCTTGGGTGCAATGGTTGCTCCGACGCTGATTGGACCGCTGATCGAGAACTTTGGTACCGACGCCCTTCCCCTGTTATTGGCTGGCATGCTCAGCATGAAGGCATTTGGCTTAGCGTTGATCTTACTGCGTCAGCGCACAACCCGGCGACGCGCCGCCGCAAGTGCCTAAGAGGTATCCGTAAGCCATAAAAAAGGCGCCATATAGGCGCCAAAGGCTTGCTTGAACAAGGAGCATGTTCCGCTCAAGGGCGGCGAAGACTTAACGGCGGGCGTCGATACTGATTTTGCCTGCGCCGTGTGCCAGCAATACCAAGAAACCACCAGCGATCGTCACGTTTTTCATGAAGCTGATCATTTCCATTTGGTTGCTTGGATCAAAGTGAAACAGGAAGCCAGATAGCAGCGAGAAACCAGCCAACAATAAAGCGGCAATGCGCGTCTGGAAACCGACGATGATGAACAGGCCACCAATTACTTCGACCAAAATTGTTGGGTAGATCAAGATACCTGGCACACCCATCATTTCCATGTAACCCTGAGTACCTTCAATACCACCGATCTTACCCAAACCGCTCTGGATAAAGATCACGGCCAACAGGACACGACCGGCTAATTCTGCAAACGGATACAATGCTTTCATGTTAATTTCCTTCAATATGGTTAAACAACGTTAGTTTGGCTTTTTGCGATGGCGTCAATATAGGCGGCGAAACGGGACACGAATAGCGAAAGAATTCGACGCATATATTGAAAAAATTTGAACCTCCTAGCGTAACCGCCTCAACACCTTTGACTCAGCGCCACTCCAACGCCCTTTCCACTGGCTCGGTCATCTGTTGTAATAACGGTCTAACCAACAGGACTCTTGGCTCATGTCACTCTCCACCGATCAGTTTCTGGACTTCTTTCGCAGCACCAGCCCGTACATCCATGCCCATCGCGGCAAGACGTTGGTGGTTTGTTTATCTGGTGAAGCGATTGATGAAGGCAGTTCAGCGTTGATTCATGACCTCGCGCTGTTGCGCAGCCTTGGTCTGCGCTTGGTGGTGGTCTTTGGCGCGCGGCCACAAATCGGTCGTGCCCTAAGTCATGTAGGTATTGAAGACGACTTCAGCGACAATCTACGAGTCACCACCGCAGAGACCCTGCACCATGTAATCGGCGCTGCACAGCACCTATTGGTCCGCTTGCAAGCCGAGTTTTCCCGTGGGTTGGTCAACAGCCCAATGCACGGTGCAGCAGTGCGTACGGTGACCGGCAACTACGTGTATGCGCGACCGCGCGGCATATTGAACGGCGTGGACCTGCAATTCACTGGCAGCGTGCGCCGTGTAGCCGGCCAAGACATCTGCCATCAGCTCGACAACGGTAACGTAGTGCTGGTGCCGCCGTATGGGTTTTCGGTAACGGGTGAACTGTTCAACCTCAGTGCCCTGGAAGTCGCCCGCGATTGTGCACGTGCCATTCGCGCGGACAAGCTGGTGATACTGGGCCAGATGGCGGCCTCGTTGCCCGATCCTGCCGTCACCAGCCAACTGACACCACAAGCACTGCACGACACCCTGAGTGACTTGTCGCACGATGCGCCCGGCTACCAAGAAGCCCAGACCGCCTTACTGGCCTGCCAGCAAGGCATACCGCGTGTGCATTTACTGCCCGCGGACGAGCCCGGGGGTTTGCTCCGTGAGCTCTACACACGAGATGGCTGTGGCATCATGATTACGCGCGACGAGTACGACACCTTCCGTCCGGCCCGCAGCGACGACATTGGGGGTATCCTCGAACTGCTCAAACCGCTGGAGGATCAAGGCATTCTGGTGCGCCGCTCACGCGAATTGCTGGAACAGGAGGTCGATCATTTTGTCGTCAATGAGCGCGACGGCATGATCATTGGCTGTGCTGCATTGCACCCGTTCCCTACTGAGAAAGGACATCAAGCCGAGCTGGCCTGTGTGGCCGTGCATGCGGACTATCAGGTGCATGGCCGCGGCGCTCAGCTACTTCGTCATATTGAACATAAAGCCCTGCACGCCGGTGTCACGCAGCTTTTCGCGTTAACCACACACACCACGCACTGGTTTCTGGAAAACGGCTTTCAGGCTGGCAAAGTAAGTGACCTACCTGATGAGCGTCAGGCACTGTACAATTACCAACGCAACTCACGGGTGCTGATCAAGGCTCTTAAAAGCCACAAATAGCGCCCTAACCGAACGCCTACCGAAGAGAGTGATTTTTGACTTTTTATTCCAAACTTCAAGCCCGCTGGCAATCAACCGACTCATTGATCTGTGTCGGCCTGGACCCGCAACCCGAACTGTTCCCCGCCGCCATTGCGTCTGAGCCGAAGGCCATTTTCGCCTTCAATAAAGCGATCATTGATGCAACGCACGACTTGGTCTGCGCCTATAAGCCTCAAATCGCCCACTACGCCGCGGTGGGCGCCGAAGACCAGCTGCAGTCCACCATGGATTACCTGCGCACCGAATACCCCGACATTCCGATTATTTTAGACAGTAAACGAGGCGACATTGGCTCAACCGCCACCATGTATGCCCGTGAAGCCTTCGAGCGCTATCAGGCTGATGCGGTCACCGTTAACCCCTATATGGGTTGGGATACCATCGAGCCTTTTGCACGCTACACCGACAAGGGCGTGATCGTATTGTGTCGCACGTCTAACGACTCGGCAGTAGAACTGCAAAACCTCACGTTGGCTTCAGGTAAAACTCTGTTTGCCCGGGTTGCTGAACAGGCCACCAAAAAATGGAATCCACATGGCAACCTCGCCTTGGTAGTGGGAGCAACGGCACCGGCAGAGCTGGCAGAAGTCCGCGCCCTGATCGGCGACATGGCGATCCTAGTGCCCGGCTTAGGGGCTCAAGGTGGCGACACTGAAGCGGTCATGAAAGCAGGCTTGAACAGCCAAGGCACTGGTTTAATCATCAACTCATCACGCGGCATACTCTATGCCAGCCAAGGCCCTGATTTCGCTGAAGCCGCGCGCCAAGAAACGCTGCGCATGCGTGATCTGGCCAATCGGTTCCGCCCATGATCCACCTGATTACTGGCGGCGCCCGTTCCGGCAAAAGCAAACGCGCGGAAACCTTAGCCATGGGCAGTGCCCTGCCAGTTATCTACGTCGCTACGGCACAGGCAGCAGATGCCGAAATGGCAGCCCGCATCGCCCACCATCGGCATCAGCGACCAAGCGACTGGCAAACCATAGAAGAGCCGATTCAACTTGCTCAGGTACTGCAGGCGCTGCCGGACGATCACTGTGTTTTGATTGACTGTATGACCCTGTGGCTCAGCAACCTCTTGCACGCCGAACGGGGCACCTTGGAGCGCGAGGCCAATGCCTTTTTGGAGCACCTCGCCACGACCTCACAGTATTTGATCATCGTTACCAATGAAGTGGGCAGTGGCATCATTCCCTTAGGTGAGTTAACACGACAGTTTGCCGATGAAGCTGGCCGCCTTAATCAACAACTAGGGCGTTTGGCGGACCAAGCAGAGCTGATTGTGGCTGGATTGCCGGTTTTTCTGAAATGACTTTTTAAAGGACCTAACCAATGACATTGACGCAACGGATACTCAAACACCTCTGCCTGGCCTTGCTCGCAGGCCCTCTCGCCACTGTCGCAACCGCCGACATTCGTGTTACTGACGACGATGGCAACACGATTATTCTCCAGCAGCCAGCGCAGCGCATTGTCAGCCTGGTCCCACACGCCACCGAGCTGATGTTCGAGATCGGCGCCGGGCATCTTGTGATAGGGGCTGCCGAGTACAGCGACTACCCCGAAGCCGCCAAAGCCATTCCTCGCGTTGGTGATTATTTCGCGCTGAACCTGGAAGCCATTCTCAGCTTACAGCCTGATTTGGTTTTGGCATGGCATAGCAGCAATGTCTCCTCGCAGCTTGAGACCCTCGCTCAGCTGAACATCCCCATTTATTTTACTGATCCGCAGAACATCGCCATGATCGCCGAGACACAGCGTGACCTTGGTAGCCTCACTGGGCGCGCCGCTCAGGGTGAACAAGTCGCACAAAAACTCCTGCAAGCCATGACTGACTTGCGATCAGAATACGGCGACCGTGAACGCCTGCGTGTCTTCTACCAAGTCTGGCACGACCCCATTTTCACCATCAGCAATCGTAATTTCATTGGCGAACTGATTACCCTATGTGGTGGCGAAAATATTTTCGGCGATGCCACCATGCTTGCCCCACAAGTTGGCCGAGAGTCCGTGGTAGCAGGCAATCCACAGGTGATTTTGGGTGGCGGTTCTGATGGAACTGGGTTTGAAATCTGGCACCCCAGCAAAGAAATTGCCGCGGTCGCGTCAGGACACCTTTACAGCATCAACAGCGACCATATCTCGCGCCCGACCAGCAGTTTAATAACGGGTGGACGCCTGTTGTGTGAGGCTATTGACCTAGCGCGGTAAACGCGAATACGATGATTAGGATCAACGAGTACAGTCTTTTCTACCTGAGGGCTTGCCCTTAAACACAGCCACTCTATACTGACTATGAAAACAACACTCTGCGGAGGATAGCAATATGAAGAAGTTAGGACGTGTTTTGTTAGCAGGACTGGTCGCCGGCGCCTTGGCCACCAGCGTACAAGCCATTGAATATTGGACCGGCGGTGTCGGTATTGAGTCACGTGCTGAAGCACCGATGCAGAACACCACCATTGAATTTTTCAATGTGGAAGGTTCTTATCTGGCCGAAATCTGGTTCACTCTCCACAATGATCGTGGCGAGTTACTGACCGAAGGCTTGACCGATGGCCCTTGGGTTGTTGCCCAGCTGCCAGACGGTAACTATCGCATCAGCGGTGAGCGTCTGGAAAACGGTGAAGTGCAAACTGCCTTCTTTCGTGTAGCGGGTAACCGTCACCAGATCGTTGGCCTGAAATACCAGTCTGAATAAGGCTTAGGCGGGTATGCTACCCGCCCCATTCAAGGCAGGTATTCGCTACCTGCCTTACACTCCTCCCTAGATCGCACACACCACACCGGTTCCTTTCAAACCGCAATATCCATTAGGGTTTTTATGCAGGTACTGCTGATGATAGGTTTCAGCGTAGTAAAAGGGTACGTCTCCTCGCACTTCCGTTGTGATCTCTCCCAAGCCTGCCGCGCTCAGCTGGGCCTGAAAAGCTGCTAGGCTTTCTTGTGCTTTTTCCATTTGTGAGGCGCTGCTCGTATAAATGGCGGAGCGATACTGCGACCCCACGTCATTGCCTTGTCGCATACCCTGGGTCGGGTCATGAGCCTCCCAAAAGGTTCGCAGAATATCATCCAAAGCGAGACGCTTAGGGTCAAAGACCACCAGCACAACTTCCGTATGTCCCGTTTGCCCCGTACAAGTCTCTTCATACGTTGGGTTCGGTGTGTAGCCCCCGGCATACCCTACCGCAGTGGTAAAAACCCCAGACATCTGCCAGAACAACCGCTCCGCACCCCAGAAGCACCCTAGCCCAAGGACTATACGCTCCATACCGGCAGGGAAAGGCGCCAGCATCGAGCTGCCGTTTACTGCGTGCGTCGACACGATAGACAATGGCTCTGAGCGACCCGGCAAAGCCCCTTCCGCTGATGTTGGCATATCTGTTTTCGTAAAAAGACCCATGTAACCTCCACGCTGACCATTGAGAGTTGCTGGCGAGCAACTACCTGACTATAGTGATACACAGCCTACGTTGAGAGCAAGCCGAATGGATGACAACCGCCGCTTTACCCGCCTACCCCAAGACGCCAAGGCCTGCCTTGTTTTGCCAGGTCAGACCATTGATGGCGAAGTGCATGATATAAGCCTCAAAGGTGCACTCTTTCTCGCCCTCAGTGATGATCTGCCAACACATTGGCACGAGCATGAAGGCACCCTAAATATAGAGCTGAATGATGGTGAAGTGGTGATCTCAATGAACGTAAGACTGGCCTTCATTGACGGTCATCATGCCGGGCTGGAAGTGACCTCTCTTGGCCTCGATAGCGCTTCGCACCTGCGTCGCTTGGTAGAGCTTAACTTAGGTGCTGAAGATCTACTGCAGCGCGAGTTGGGCATGCTGTGGGACAACCGCTGACGCTCATAAATCTATAAAAGGCCGCGCCTGTTCGTCAGGGCGGCCTTTTTACTGAAAAAGTTCTCTTACTCCGTTTTAAATCGACCCAATCGTTTCCGCAGGTCTTCGGCGAGGCTCATCATATCCGTGCACGCCGACACGCAGGCCTCGAGCTCTTCCGCCGACGAACGCGCCACATCGGAAATACCTTGCACGTGTTTGTTCACATCGTCTGTTACAGCACTTTGCTCTTCGGTTGCGGTTGCGATCTGGTGGTTCATATCCACTACCTGCATCAGCTGTTCATGAATACCTCGCAAGGCTTCGCGCGTCTCTTGCGCTGAAGAAACGGCGGCTTCAGTTGCCGACTGACCAGCATTCATCGAAGTAACGGCGCGCTGCGACCCCTCTTGCAATTGCTGAATACGGGCTTGAATGTCTTCTGTCGAGCTGCGTGTGCGGCTGGCCAGCGTCCGTACTTCATCCGCTACTACCGCAAAACCACGGCCCGACTCACCCGCCCGGGCCGCCTCAATGGCAGCATTAAGCGCCAGTAAGTTCGTTTGCTCGGAGATGTCACGGATGACTTCCGTGACCTTAACGATGTTATCGACGTCCGCCACCAAGTCCGTTAACGAGCTTGATGCGCTGCCAATTTCGTTACGCATTACCTCACTGTTTTGCAAACTGGCCTCGACACGGGTATCGGCCTGCTCGGCAGCGGATGCGGCCTCTTGCGAGTAAGACGCTGTCTCGTTTGCATTGCGGGTAATCTCGCCGACAGTGGTCGACATTTCATGCATGGCGGTTGCCACAGAGTCGGTCATTTGGTTCTGCTCGGCCGCACTGCCTTGCGTACGCTGCACGATATCAACCACCTGACCGATGATGCCGTGCAACTGCTCGTTACTCTGGCGAACATCGGCAATCAGCCCGGATAACGACGATACAAAGCGGTTAAAGCCACGCGCCAAGTCGCCCAGTTCGTCTTTACGGTTTTCGGGCAGCTGCCGCGTCAGGTCACCTTCACCCGAGCTAATTTCCAGCAAAGCTTCGCTCACCGCTCGCACCGGACGCATCAAGCGCGATGTGACCACCGTTGTCAGCAACAACGACACCACCAAGATAACCAACCCGATCATACTGGCCACCAACAAAGCATTACGGCTTTCGGCATAAACCTCGGCTTCTGGAATTTCGATGATCAACTGCCAGTCCAGCGCCTCCAACGGCAACGAAGCAACCAACATCGGCACACCGTCACGGACAAAGCGCTCCAATTCAAACTCACGGCTGCGCAGCAATGACTGAGCGATTTGTGGTGAGGTATAATCGGCGAGTGTAACTTCGTTAGACACCAAACTCAGGTCATCATGAATCATCATGATGCCATTGCTCGTTACCGTGTAGAGCCTACCACCCTCACCAATGCTGTAGCGTCTCACGGTATCGACCGCGGCCTCTAACGACAATGCCATGCCGCCGATGCCGGTAACACGGCCATTCAAGTCCCGCATTTTGTGGTTGATGAACAGCGACATATCGCCGGTATCAATGTTGACCGCACCGGTCACCACCGGGTCCACGCTGCCATCCAGCAAGGCAAAAAACCAAGCAAAGGCCGGATCATTGCGTAACATGGTGCGTGTTTGGCCGACTTCGGTCCAGTAGGCACCGGTGCTGGCCGACACCACATACGCCGACAATGCCCCGTGGCGATCAGCGTGGCGTCTCAAATAGGCCACTATGTCGTCGTTTTGGTTGGCGGGCTCACCTGCCGCCATCCAACGCCGTACGTACTCATCGTTTGCTACCGCCGCCGCATGGGCCACCGGCACCTCGACGATGGTGCTTAAGGCATTGCGCACGGCTTCCGCTTGCGCGGGCAGGGCCGTTTCGAGAATGGCTGAATCAGCCTGTGCAACAATCATTCGGGTATACAGTACACTGCTACTACCCAACGCAAATACGAGTGCCAGCGCCATCGTAACCAGCATCTGCATACGAATACTGAGATTGCCAAACTTCATTAGGACACCTTTCGTTTTTATTTGTGACAGTAATCTTGCTTCAGTATGGCTCAGTACATTGAACCAACTGTAAATATTTGTAAACAAGAATATACGCGCTGCACATTAAGTTTTTCTTACGGCTATTGACCCTTCCAAAAATAAGTTAATCGACAGAGCAAGCCATCGTTGGCGCATGCAGCGCATTTAACGTAAAATCGCCTGAACTATACTAATACCAGCGCCTAGCAACGGCGCACCGCAGGAGTCGAAATGCCTAAGTACCGTTCCCACACCACCACCCAAGGCCGCAACATGGCTGGAGCCCGCGCTCTCTGGCGCGCAACAGGCATGAAAGACGGCGATTTCCAAAAACCCATCATTGCCGTGGTGAACTCCTTTACCCAGTTTGTACCGGGCCACGTCCACCTAAAAGACATGGGGCAACTGGTCGCACGTGAGATTGAAGCCGCAGGCGGTGTGGCGAAAGAATTCAACACCATCGCGGTCGACGACGGCATTGCCATGGGCCATGACGGCATGCTGTACAGCCTGCCCAGCCGCGATCTGATTGCCGACTCGGTGGAATACATGGTGAATGCGCACTGCGCCGACGCCATGGTGTGTATTTCCAACTGCGACAAGATCACCCCGGGAATGCTGATGGCCGCCATGCGCGTCAACATCCCTGTTATTTTCGTTTCCGGTGGCCCGATGGAAGCCGGGAAAACCAAATTGATTGACCACGGATTGGATTTAGTCGATGCCATGGTTATGGCGGCAGACGACAGCGTAGACGACGAGACCCTGGCGGAAATCGAGCGTTCAGCTTGCCCGACCTGTGGCTCGTGCTCAGGCATGTTCACTGCCAACTCCATGAACTGTTTGACTGAAGCCATCGGCCTCAGCTTGCCCGGCAACGGCACCGTGGTGGCTACACACGCCGACCGCGAGCGCTTGTTCAAAGAAGCCGGACACCGCATCGTTGAAATCACCAAGCGCCACTATGAGCAAGACGACTACAGCGTCTTGCCGCGCAGCATCGGCAACAAGAAAGCCTTTGAAAACGCCATGATGCTCGACATCGCCATGGGCGGCTCCACCAACACCATTTTGCACTTGTTGGCCATCGCCCTTGAGGCCGAAACCGACTTCACCCTGCAGGACATGGACCGCCTGTCGCGCTACATTCCGCAGCTGTGTAAAGTCGCCCCGAACACGCAAAAATACCACATCGAAGACGTCCATCGCGCTGGCGGCATCATGGCCATTCTGGGTGAACTGGCGCGTGCCGGCTTGCTGCACACCGACGTCCCCACCGTCCACAGCAGCACCATGGCGGAAGCACTGGCGCACTACGACATCATGCAAACGCAAGACAGCGCGGTGAAAGAATTCTTCCGTGCTGGCCCCGGTGGCGTACCCACGCAAGTCGCGTTCAGCCAAGCCGCGCGCTGGCCCACGCTCGACGGCGACCGCGCCAACGGCTGTATTCGTGACCTCGAACACGCTTATTCGAAAGAAGGTGGCTTAGCGGTATTGTTCGGTAATATTGCCGAAGACGGCTGCGTGGTGAAAACTGCCGGGGTGGACGAGTCCATTCATGTGTTTGAAGGCAAGGCGAAGATATTTGAAAGCCAAGACTCTGCAGTAAAAGGCATTCTGGCCGACGAAGTGAAAGAAGGCGACATCGTCATTATTCGCTACGAAGGCCCGAAAGGCGGCCCCGGCATGCAAGAAATGCTGTACCCGACCAGCTACCTGAAATCCAAAGGCTTGGGCAAGGCTTGCGCCTTGCTGACCGATGGCCGTTTCTCTGGCGGCACGTCTGGCTTGTCGATTGGTCATGCCTCACCGGAAGCCGCCGCAGGCGGCGCCATTGCCTTGATCGAAGAAGGCGACACGGTGTTTATCGACATCCCGAACCGCAGCATTAACCTGCAAATCAGTGACGCCCAAATGGCCGAACGTCGCGCCGCGATGGAAGCCAAAGGCAAAGACGCCTGGAAGCCCGCCGAACAGCGCGAGCGCAAAGTATCGGCCGCGTTGAAAGCCTATGCCTTGCTGGCCACCAGCGCCGACAAAGGCGCCGTGCGCGATCTGAGCAAACTCGACTGATCCGCACCTGACAGCCTTGGTTCAATGCACAATGAGCCAAGGCTGTTTGCCATCCTGCCCTGCACATTCTGAGAAATATCCCACTCTATGTCCGTGAAACGTTTCGTCATCGTCGCCCTCGTCGCCCTGATCCTATGGCCCGCCGCTGGCTGGGTGTTCTTGTACAGCACCGCCGACCGAATGGCACACCAAGCCACAGCAGCGCTCCACGACCTCGTGATACAACACAGCGACTGGCAGCTCACTACAACGCAGGTGGGCTACCGACTCGGCATCGTACCCGCCGTACAATTGCACAATGCCAGCTTGCACATTCCCGGCTTAGACGACCCCCTGCAAATCAGCAACGCCAGCCTAACCGGTCGCTGGTACAGTCTCTGGTTATTCTCATGGCTCCCTGACCGCGTAGTCATACATCACGGCCAATGGATTCAAAGCGCCAGTGAGCAGACTGCCGTTGACTTAACTCAAGCGTGGGCGATTGCCGAAGCCCTACCACGCCTGCAAGCGCCGTTCGTGCGCTTGCGCGCCATCGACATTCAACAGCTCGACGTCACCCTCTACGACCCGGACACCGCTACACTGGTAGACGCTACCGTGAGCGCTGAACTCAGCCGCGTGCGTGGCCAAGAATACCAACTGCAAAGCATTGCCGACCTGCGCGGCGACGGCTGGGTTGACCACGGTTTTGCCGAGCTGCACGTGGAATGGGGGTTACGCAGAGACGACCTCCCGGTTCGCCTGATCAGCCTGGACGCCAATTTGGAAGTGCACTCCAGCAGCCGCGAATACGGCATCTACCGTTGGGAAGCACAAGCCGCACAACTGTACGTGAACCCCACCACACAGCACTTTGAGGCACGCGACCTTGCCTACAGTGAAGCCCGCAGCTTTGGCCGCGAAGAAAGCTTACCGCTGGAAACTGGCGTGCGCTGGGCGCTTATCAATGCCGAGGGCACGTGGGCAAAAGTGCCTGTAGCCAACGCAGAAAGTCGCTGGCGCGCCGCCACCGTGCGCCGGGCACAAGTGGAACGCCCACGCAGCGAATGGGTAGAAGACCTACAGTGGATACAGCAATACGACCAGTGGAACACCCGCGCACCTGGCACCACCGGACGTACTGAAATCAGTTGGCAAGCACGCCTGAATCACCCTGAACTGCGCCAAATACTGGTTCAACTTAACCAGCAGCAAAGCAGCGACAACACCCTAGACCGCTGGCGCGCCGAACCGGCCAATATCGCCATCGACGTCACCGGCCAGCAAACCAACCACGTACTGCGTGGTCGTGCCGATGCATTGAGCGACCTAGACAACCGCACCCTGCACCTGAACCGTCTGGAGTTGAGCGAGCAAGCTGGCATCGACACCTACTGGCTTTACGGACACCTGCTCCTGGACGACAACCAACTCAGCTTTGACGACCTGATTGGCTCCGAGCGTGGCACAACAGCCAACCCCTATCAGTCATTACGCTTCTGGGCCGATTGTTATGATCAACATGCCTCGTCAGTTGTCCTCAGCTTAATGGACTGCAGTGCGAGCCTGCGCCAATGAGCAAGCTGCACAACGCCACCGACTTTCAGCGCCGCGTAGTGAGCTGGTACGACCAACACGGACGCAAACACTTGCCGTGGCAGCAAGACCGCAACGCCTACCGCGTGTGGGTGTCGGAAACCATGCTGCAGCAAACGCAAGTCAGCACCGTGATCCCGTATTTTGAACGCTTTATGGCGCGCTTCCCCGACGTCACCGCACTGGCGACAGCACCCATCGATGACGTACTGCATCTATGGACCGGGCTCGGCTATTACGCCCGCGCGCGTAACCTGCACCGTTGCGCACAAACCATTGCGAGCACCCACAGCGGGGAGTTTCCGAATACCGTCGACGCACTGTGTGAGCTACCCGGCATCGGCCGTTCAACCGCCGGAGCCATCGTCAGCATGGCGTTTCAACAACGCGCCGCCATACTGGACGGTAACGTGAAGCGAGTACTCACACGCCTGCACGCCGTGGATGGCTGGCCTGGCACCACCGCCGTGCAAAAAGAACTGTGGCAGATCGCCGAGCACTACACACCGCACGAACGTGTACAAGACTACACTCAGGTGATGATGGACCTTGGCGCCACCCTATGCACCCGCAGCAAGCCACAATGCACCCAATGCCCCGTGCAAGACCTCTGTGCCGCACATGCACAAGGCACCCCAACCGCATGGCCGCACAGCAAACCGAAAACCGTCAAGCCCGTAAAGGCCGCTTGGTTTCTGATGCTGCAACTGCCTGACCAGCGGTGTTACCTCACACCACGTCCACCCACCGGCTTGTGGGGCGGCCTGTGGTGCTTTCCTGAATTCACCAGCAGCGCCGCTTTAGACGACTGGCTAACACAGCAGGGTTATGCCCTCGATCTGCGGGAAGACTGGGCCACCTTTCGCCATACGTTCAGTCATTTTCATCTGGACATCACACCCGTACATTTGCGAACCTCAAACGTGATTAACGCCGAGGAACAAGGCCAATGGGTACAACCCCATTTAGACGAAGCATTGGGTCTTGCCGCACCGACCAAACGCCTTCTGGAAAAGCTTCGCTCATAACGTAAGAGGCCAGCCCTCTGGCCGAACAAACAAACCCGTAGGAGGCCAGCCCTCTGGCCGAAAAACTACCATAGGAAAATACCATGACCGTCTTCTGCACCAAATACCAAAAAGACCTCCCGGCCCTGCCCAAAGCGCCCTTTCCTGGCCCAAAAGGCCAAAAAATACTCGAAACCGTCTCCCAGCAAGCGTGGGCCGACTGGCAAGCGCACCAAACCCGGCTCATCAACGAGAAACACCTCGTGATGACCGACCCCAACGCGCGCAAATACCTGATGGAGCAGATGGACAAATTCCTCTCGGGCGACGACTACGACCAAGCGGAAGGCTACGTTCCGGAGGAAAAATAGCCAACGAACTTATTTTGCCTAAAAAAATCAGTAGCTTAGGCAAAAAATGGTTGACGGCAACGGCAAAAATCTTTTTAATACGCTCCGTCGCTAAGACATGCCCAGATAGCTCAGTCGGTAGAGCAGAGGACTGAAAATCCTCGTGTCGGTGGTTCGATTCCGCCTCTGGGCACCATCATTAAAGCCAGCCTCGTGCTGGTTTTTTTGTGCCTGAAAATCACCGAAATACCACGAATGCCCGGTTATAAAAGCCAATGCGACACAGAGGCAGAAACTGAAAGCCACCCGCCAACTTTACGACATTTACCTAGAAAGCATCCAAGCTTCGTCTGTATGACCATTCTAAAATGTCTCACCCGCGCACTCTAGGTTGTCATCAGAATTGTCGTGCTCACAAAAGTTTGTGGAAGACGACACCAATTGTCAGCCGCTATCAAAGTCATCCATACTCTGTGCAACAGACTTTGACACCTTAACCACAGGACTCCCCCATGCCCCAAAGCAACCCGACCCTTGTCCATATCACCCGTGGTGGTGCAGTAGAAAGCATGCATCGTGGGCGTGCGTTGGTGATGCGCAGCAACGGCGAGTTGCTGTGGTCGGTGGGTGATGTTGATGAACTCACCTACCCACGCTCTGCCATTAAGGCGTTTCAGGCTTTGCCGATGGTGGCGTCGGGCGCGGTGGAAGCGCTGGGCATCAGCGATGAAGAATTGGCGTTGTGCTGTGCGTCGCACAATGGGGAAGACCGCCACACGGCGGTGGCCGATGCGTTTTTGCAGCGTTTGAATTTGGCGGAGCCCGCATTTGAATGCGGTACGCACTGGCCGATGGGCCAGCAAGCGACAATAGATTTAGCGTGGCGACACACCAAACCCGATGCGCGGCACAACAACTGTTCGGGCAAGCATTTGGGCATGCTGGCACTGGCGGTGCGCGAAGGCTGGAACACGCAAGGTTATGTGAAGCCGGAACATCCGGTGCAGCAGGCAATTAAGGCCTGCATCGAAGCCTGTTGCGATACGTCGCTCGACGGTGTGCCGCTGTCACCCGACGGTTGCACGGCACCAACCTGGGCCATGCCGCTGCATCGTTTAGCCTTGGGGTTTGCGCGCTTCGCTGACCCGTCGCAGTTACCCGCACAATACCAAGCCGCAGCGAGGGAGTTGCATCGTGCGGCAACCCAGCACCCGTTTTTGGTGGCAGGGACTGAACGTTATTGTACCGAGGTCATGGCAGCCTTGGGGGATGAGGCATTCCTAAAGGTTGGTGCGGAAGGCGTATACATCGCGGCACTGCCTCGGATCAAACTGGGCGTGGCGATTAAGATGGATTCTGGCTCAGCGCCTGCCGCTGAGGTGGCAATGAGTGCTATCCTTAAGCAACTGGGCTTTAATCTGCCGGAAAAGTGGCAGTCTGTGGCGTTGCGCAACCGCAACGGGTTATTAACGGGCGCGATTACGCCGGTTGAATCAGCCTACGCAGACCTGAAGTTAGCCTAATTTAATTCTATTGTTTTAGCGGAGAGCGTATGACCAACCCCATGACCGCCGACGAACAGCAAGCCATTGTACAGTTGTCCGCCGAAGAGCGTTTTGAGTATTTTCTGGAACAAGCGGTAGCCACCGGCTGCGTTTGGACGCTGCGCGGTGATGATGGCGGTGTATTGATGTCAGCCGAGGGCAAAGAATGTATGCCCGTATGGCCGAGTGAAGCCTTCGCGGCGACCTGGGCGGTGGACGACTGGGCCGACTGCGCGCCCTTCATGATAGATTTGGACGCGTGGATGCAACGCTGGCTGCCCGGTATGCAAACCGATGGTTTGAGCGTCGTGGTGTTCCCAGATGACGCCGAAGAAGGCTTGGTGCTGCGCCCGAAAGAACTGAAGAAAGCCATGCAAGAGACTCAGCAGGGGTAATTGATCGTGTGTGAATTGCTGGGCATGAGCGCCAACGTCCCCACTGATATGTGCTTCAGTTTTACCGGCTTGACCCGCCGTGGCGGTGGAACCGGCCCGCATAAAGATGGTTGGGGGGTGGCGTTTTACGAAGGCGTGGGAGTGAAGACCTTCCACGAATCGCTCGCCAGTGCGGACTCACGCATTGCCGAAATTGTGAAGTCGCACCCGATGAAAACGGAAGTCGGCATTTGCCACATTCGGCAGGCCAACGTGGGCGATGTGTGTTTGGCCAATACCCATCCGTTCATACGTGAACTGTGGGGGCGTTATTGGACGTTTGCCCATAACGGCCAGTTGCAAGGTTTCCAGCCAGCGGCGGGTGTTTATGAACCGGTAGGTTCGACCGACAGTGAAAGCATTTTTTGTGACCTCCTAAATCGTCTGCGCGGCTCCCAGCCACGTGACTTGTCCGAATCTGCGTTGGTGGATTTCCTTGTCAGCAATAGCCATACCTATGCTCAACAAGGTGTGTTCAACTTGCTGTTAAGCAACGGCGACTGGCTGTTTACCTTCTGCACCACCAAGATGGCCTGCATTACGCGGCGTGCACCTTTCGGCCCTGCCCGCCTGCGAGACGAAGAGATGGTGGTGGATTTTGGTACGGAAACCACACCGAATGACGTGGTGAGCGTAATCGTTACCGATCCACTGACAGCAGATGAAGTCTGGGATGTGTATGCGCCCGGTGAGTGGCGCTTTTGGCGCGCTGGAGAAGTGGTGCAGCAAGGCCAGGTGGATGTACCTACGCACCCAAGCCCTTCGGCCTCGCAGTAAACAGAAACTTCCAATTTGTGCTTTTTCCGCACAAGTCTTTTCAACCCCCGCCAACCTCCATCTGGACTCTGGCGCAAAAGTTCGTATGATGCCCTACTGCATCATTTCGAGGGCGATTCCATGCTCATGTGGAACCAACGTTACGCCACGGAAGAATACGCATACGGCAAGGAACCCAACGACTTTTTACGTCGCACGGCTGACGACATCCCACCCGGACGCATTCTGTGTCTTGCGGAGGGTGAAGGCCGCAATGCCGTTTATCTGGCGCAGCAAGGCTGGAAGGTCACTGCAGTTGATATCTCCGAAGTGGGTCTGGCGAAAGCCCAGCGGTTAGCTGCTGAGCGCGGGGTGACCATAGAAACCATTCAAGCTGACTTGGCCGACTTTCATATCGAGCCTAACAGTTGGGAGGCGGTCGTCAGCATCTTCTGTCACCTGCCGGTAGACATACGTGCGCCCCTTAATCAGCGCGTAGTTGCAGGCCTTAAGCCCGGAGGCACCCTGGTTATGGAAGCCTACCATCCAAGACAGGTGGATATGGGCACTGGCGGACCAGAAAACCCAGAGCTATTGGCTGACTTAGACACGCTGCGCGCCGAGTACCGCGGCCTGAACCTGCAACTCATGCAGGAAATCGAACGCCCTGTGCAAGAAGGTATCTATCACCGAGGCGAGAGCGCCGTGGTGCAGATACTAGGTTTTAAGCCGCACTAAAGCGCGCAATTCGCGTAAATTGCACCGAACGGGGAGACGAGCGGCGCAATTCAAGTTATCTTTACGGTACAGCATTACGATTGACTCGATTAAGGATATCGATGTACTTCGCAAATCAACTCTACCGTATCAGTCTTGTGTGCGGCCTAGCATTCATTTTAGCGGCCTGTTCGGGACGTTCCTCGACCCCGCTCGACTTGCCCACGCGTACGCAAATGGCCTCGACTGTGCAGGAGCAAGTCGAGCTGATGCTATCCGCCTTCTCGCCCATTGCCGGGCAGGCATTGCCAAACGAAAATGTGTTGGCCGTGTACGAAAAGCGCAACTACAACCCTATTTGGATACACAAAAAGCAGCTCAGTCCTGCCCTGTGGGAATTACTGACGCAACTGGACACCGCTCACGCCCAAGGGCTTAACCCGGTGCACTACCATACCGCTATTTTGCGCGAATACCTGAGCATCGAACGCCCGACGCAACAACAGTTGGCCGAACTGGATGTCATAGCGACGACTGCGCTGCAAAACTACGCCCACGACCTCAACGTTGGCCGCTATGACCCACGTCTGATTGACACCAACTGGCAGCTGGATGCCCCAAGCGACACTTGGATGCGTATCTTTGATCTGCCTTCCGCCCAGCAGATGGTCGACTATCTGCCGAATCTGGCACCTGCGCACAACGACTACCAGATCCTGCAACGTTGGTATGTGTATTACCGCGACCTGCACCAACGCGAACCAGACGTGCGGGTACCCGGTGGTGTCTTGATGATGCAAGGCGAGCGCGGGACCCATGTTTCCTTACTGCGAGCGCGACTGGCGCAAACTGGCGACCTGCGTAATGGGACACGCAGCGCGGCCGACGACGTTTTTGATGAACGCCTGAAACAAGCCGTGATGAATTTCCAGCGCCGCCATCATCTGGGTGCCGACGGCCGAGTGGGTTCTCAAACTCTAGCGGCGCTAAACGTGCCGTTGAGCCAACGTGCCGAGCAAATCCGCTTTAATTTAGAGCGCTGGCGCTGGTTACCGTCGGAACTCGAAGAAGACCGTATTTGGGTAGATCTCACCGATTACCAGGTACACATTCACCTCGACGGCGCCCATCACCGCATGCGTGCCGTTATTGGCTCGCCCGAGCACCGCACCGCAGTGTTTCGTGGCAACATGACCTACTTTGAAGTCAATCCGACGTGGCGCGTACCCCATCGTATCGCTACCGAAGTGTTATTGCCTCAAATACAACGAGACCCTAATTATTTGACTCGCAATGGCTATCAGGTTTTCCAAGGCTGGACACCCGGTGCAGCCCCCATTGATCCCGCCACCATCGACTGGCGCGCACTCGACGCGACTACCATGCGCTATCGATTGGAGCAGTTACCGGATGAAGGCAATGCCATGGGGCGCTTTAAGTTTATGTTTCCTAATCGCAACGCCATCTACCTGCATGACACGCCGGAACAGCGACACTTTAGCTTGCGCCGTCGAGCCTATAGTGCGGGCTGCATCCGTATTGAAGACCCCGACCTGCTGGCCGACTTGTTAGCGGGCAGTGGCAGAAATGTCCGCAATCTTGCGATGGCGCGCAATACAGACGACACCACGGTGATTGGGTTGGACAAGCCTATTCCCGTGTATTTGGTGTATTTCACTGTGGCGCCTGACAGCAACGGCATGCCCGAATTCCGTCACGATGTTTACGGCCGAGATGCTCTGATGACGGAGGCCATGGGACGCATCTAGTTTACCGTGATGCTTGTGACTATTCTGCTAGCAGCTCACAGGCGACTTACATTGTTCCACATCAGAATACAGCCCGTAAGCAACAACATAATTAAAACCGCACGACGGAACTTTTCCTCACTGATCCTTGAGTGCAGCCACTCCCCAAAGACCATCGCCGAAATAACAACAGGCACCAGCCAAAGCACCGTTGAAAAACTGTCGCTCAACCGTCCGGTAAACAAGAACCAACCAGTCAGTAGACTGTTTAAGGAAAACCAAACAACAGATAAGGTCGCTCGAAATGTGCGCTTGTCCAGATGCTGTCCGGTTAGCGCATAAACCAATAGCGGGCCGCCAGAGGCGAACAAGCCATGCGTTACACCGGCACCCAAGGTCAACACATAAGTGCGAGCAACTGGGTGAGGCTTGAGTTCGGCCAAGGGCTGATACGCCAACCATAGACTGCGACTGGCAAACCAAATAATCAGCAGCGCAAAAAGCCACTGCAGCAGGGTACTCGGCAGCCATGGGTGCAATACTACACCGACTAACATGCCAACCAACATGGCGGGTAGAAGGCGATGCAACAACAGATCGACTGCAATGAAACGCCGGTAGCGCAATGACAGATAGCCACTGAGCAGTATGTTGAGTGGCACTAAAATGAACATCGCTTGCTCAAGCGGCAGCACCAAGGCAGCCAATGACAAAGCTATAACCAGACTACCAAACCCGATGGCAGCATCTATAGTCCATGCCACAAACACCGCACCAATCAATACAAGCCACAATGTCATTGGCCAGGTTCCTTTTCAGGGTGGTCAAGTTCAGTAACGAACCGTCGACGCATCATACGCAAATACCAGCGCGGGCATAATCGGTACAGCACACTCGCTAGATTAATGAAGCGGTCAGCAAATAATCTTTGCGCCCCCTTCCCTAACGCCTCATCAATACGAGACACCAACCACTCTACCGTTTGAATCCGTCCGACAGTGCTGCGTGCATGACTCGCACGTCGTCCCGTTCCGCTAAGCGCATTGTTCTCAATCTCGGTCGCCAGAAAACTCGGATATACCATCAAAAGCCCAATATTGTCGTCTTGCCACTCGGCCCTCAGGGTTTCGAAATACTGGTGCAGAGCTGACTTGGCAGCACAATAAGACGAGCGTGCCATCACCGGCATCCAACCCGCCATACTCCCCACATTGATCACTGTGGCATTAAACTTTGGCGCCCCTGCGACCAGTAAAGCATACAAGCCTTGTGTCAGTTGGACCGGCGCAAGGAAGTCAACTTGCATCACTTTTTGCGTCACCGAGATGTCCGTTTGCATCGCCAAAGAGCGATGTGTGATGCCGGCATTATTCACCAGTACATTCAAATAATTCGTGTCTGAATTTATTTGTTCAATGAGGTCAATGATGGCTTCCGGGCTACTGAGATCACAGGCATAAGCATGCAGGCGCAGGCTTGGGTAAGCCGTTTGCATTTGTGCAGCCTGCTTATTCAACGCATCAGTATTCACGTCTACCATGTAGATATCGTATCCCCGCCCTGCGAGATAGTTACTCAGGGCTAAGCCAATCCCGCTGGCTGCACCCGTTACTAACGCTTTGGGTTTTAGGGTCGGCGCAGCCATATCATTGCTCCTGGATGTGGTCGCAGAATAGCTGAAAGACTTCGGCAGATGTTTTCTGTGGTACATAACCGAAGTCCCGTTTTAAAGCATCATTCGATAGGACTGGTCGATAGCGCAAAAACTTCAATTGTTCCGGGCCATAGCGTGTCATTCGCAGACGCCAACCAAGCCACAATAACGCCTGCAGTAGCCACGCTGGCACGTTCAAGGTCGGTTTCCCAAGTCGTAAGGCGATCTCTTGTAAGGTTAATGCATCGTCACCGGCTAGGTTGTAGATGCCGGTTTTACTGTCGCTGACCCCGCGTTTAATGATTCGAACGACGTCTTCGTCCCAGATGAACACAAAAGGGGACGCGCAGTGGCGTATGGTCAGAATGCGGTTCTTCATAAACAACCGAGTGATCAGGTTGCGCGTATGGCTGCCTAACACGGTGCCTGGCCGCAACACCAATTGCTTAAGTTGCGGGTGTTTCTGGCGATAGTCTGCCAGCATTTCTTCGACCAAGCGTTTGTGCCACGAATAGGCAAATTCTTCATTACCGCGCAATGGATCAGACTCACTGAGCCAAGCAGCGTTGTCTGGATGGTACCCGTAGGCCGCACCACTGCTGGTGACGGTAATATGCTGCACGCCGGACGCGAGACTGGCACGCAACACGTTTTCAGTGCCACAGACATCTATTTGAAAATCTCGTTGGCGGTTTGGGCTAGCATCCAGAACGCTGGCCAGATGCACCACATGGGTAAACTGCTGAGCGGCGAACCAATTGGCAAGCTCAGGGCTATTAATATCCATGTGGTGAATGGGAAAATGAGCAGCGTCATTACCACGGATGTCGATGCCGACCACTTCGCACTGAGCCTGTAATTCATTACCAACCAAATGTCCGATATAGCCGGCAGCTCCGGTAATCAGTACCTTAAGCGTTGCCATAAGCTACTCCCCGTCGGTTCGACTGCCAGCTCCAGAATAACGCTAAGCTCAAACCGGACACCAGATGCCAAACACCCCAAAATGCAGCAATGACCATCATCGCGCCCTGATCAGCGAAAAAGGTGAAGAGAATAGAGAGCGCCAAGCCTGAGTTTTGAATACCCACCTCCAGCGTCACCGCCTGACGGTCCTCTCGCCGCAAGCGAGCGAAGTACGCAAAGATGGCGCCAGTCAATAGAGCCAATGCATTGTGTGCAATAACCAAGAGCGCGAACTTGTCAAAATTCTCTAGAAAGACAGTTGTATTGGCCGAGAAAGCCAAGCCAACAAAAACAAGGAAAATAATCAACGACGCACCTCGAAACCAAGTTTCTGCCCCATCTGCAAAACGCGGATAGCGCACACCGACCGTCATACCGACAACCAAAGGCAGTGCCAGGACGAGTGTCGTTAACAGCAGCAAGCTCAGCGGGTTGATGGCGATTTCTTGCATAAGCGGCTGGGTGATGGGGTTCAACTGGCCATAGAACATGAAATTTAAGGGCGTCATGATGATAGCCGCCAGACTGGAAACACCAGTCATAGATACCGACACTGCCACATTTCCACGTGCGATATAGGTCATGATGTTACTGAAACTTCCGCCGGGGCAGGACGCCACTAAGATCATTCCTAATGCAATGTAGGGGTCAATGGCGAACCACCAACACAACCACGCCGTGAGCGCAGGTAACAACACAAACTGAGCAAACAAACCTATCATGGGCGCAACGGGTGCGCGCAGTATTCGTTTGAAGTCTTCCATGCGGAGATTCAGCGACACGCCAAACATCATAAACGCCAGAATGCCGTTCAGAATAATCAAGCTCGTAGGATTAAATTGAATTGTGACCTCATTCAGCATGACGCACCTCACGTTGGATGTCCGACATTTGGCTGAACGCCATGTCCGCTTGCAGCGTTTTTATGTGTGCGTGCAGAGCCTGTAAATAAGTATCTTTGTGCACGTAGTAGGCCATGCGCTCTAAGTCCAAATAAGACATACCGCCGTTGGCGCGCTGCTGGACTTTTTGCTCAACATGCTTGGCAAACCGCTGTGCGGACGGTCGTCCTTCGGCGCGTTGGCGCAAATAGAGTGCTACAAGATGCGCTTGGTCGTCTCGCCCTTGCCAACCCAAGCCTGCCGCCTCCACCATGCCCATCACGAACAAATTGGGCTGGTCGGGGTTAAATACATTCAGGTACAGCTCCGGAGCGTAATGCCTCCAGTTCAATAAACTGGGGTCAATAAACGGGTAATGCAGTTTGTAGCCCGTTGCCGCTAACACCATGTCATAATCGGCGGAACTACCATCGCTGAAATAAATGGTATTGCCATCGGCTTTTGTGATGCTGGGCCGAGGTTGTATATCCCCGTGCCCAATGTGATGAAGAAAAATGGAGTTAATAACCGGGTGTGACTCATATAGCCGATAGTCCGGATCAGGCAATCCATACTGACTCGGCTTTCCAATGATCAAACGAATCAGCAGCCCATCTACCCATTGCTTCAAACGATTAGGTAAGCGCACCATCCCGCCTAATGTATCCGTGGGCTTACCCATGATGAATTTGGGCAAAAAGTAGTAACCACGGCGAACCGACATATCCACGCTGGCGGCTTGGTGAACAGCATCCACTGCTATATCACAACCACTGTTGCCACAGCCAACGATCAAAACACGCTGGCCTTTAAATTGCTCGGCGTAGCGATACTCTTTGGCATGTAGTACCTGACCGGTGAACTGTCCGGGCAGCGCCAACTCATTAGCGTGGTGCAAGGTGCCATTGGCTATTAGCACGCCAGCGACCGCACGCGTGCTGTCTTTCCCCGCCGTGCGCGTGGTGATAATCCAGTGATCATCCTGTGGTTCAACCTTTATTACCTCTGTGTTGAACTCATAATGCGCATAGAGGTTGAAATGCCTTGCGTAGTCTTGGAAATATTTCTTCAGATGAGCGTGCCCCGGATACGTGGGCACATCGTCATCCATAGGGAAGTCAGTAAACTCTGTTTTGTGCTTCGACGAAATCAAATGCGCCGACTGATACATGGTGCTGGTTGGGCTATCGATGTCCCACAGCCCGCCAACGTCGGAATGAATTTCAAAGCCAACCCACGGCAGCCCGTATTGCGCTAAGCGGCGAGCCGTACATAAGCCCATCGGTCCTGCACCAATCACAGCGTATGGAAGCATTTCGTATCTCCTTGCCACGGCAGAGCGGCAGCAATGTTTTTTTGTTGTTATGATGGATTCACAATATAGAGAGGGATCTATTTCAAGTCCCTGCCGTTTCGAGACATTTCATGGTCAATTCAGGACTCGCTACCGTCACGCAGCATTTCACCAAGGCCATGCTGCGTGCATTACCGCCGGAGGTGGCAGCTGCAGAACCACTGCGTACGCTAATTACCGATATAGAAACGCATGAACGCGTGCCCATGGCGTTGCAAGATGAATTATGGCGGCAGTTGGTGCAGCATCTCCCGCAAGCTGGTTTGGGCCTGACACTTGGCGCTGCAATTGAACCAGGCAATCTCGACTTAGTGGGCTTCCTGATCATGAGTTGTGACACACTGGAAGACGCTTTAGATGTTCTACTGACTTATCATCCCATTGTTGGAGAAGGCGGTGAATTTCTCTCGACGCGCAACGACACCACCTGCCAACTGATCTACGCACCGTTTCATGACGTGTGCAGAATTGAGCGCACCGAGGCCGTAATGACCACCCTCGTTCACCTGACTCGGCATCTGACCAGCGGACGTTTCCACCCCGCCTATGTCAGCTTTCAACATGAGATTCAGAGCACCGAAAAGCACTACGCCGACACACTGCAATGCCCTGTCCGTTTTGGACAAATGGCGGACGCCATGGTGTTCCCGTTGACGGCGATGTCGTTACCCATCGAACACGCCAATGCGATGGTTTACGAACAAATGCGCAAGCTGGCTGATACGCAGTTGCAACAGTTGAGCACGCCCATGCTGGCGCACCAAGTAGAACAGTTAGTGGCACTGCACCCACATTGGGGAAAAGAGCGCATTGCAGGAGACTTAGGCATGAGCGGTCGACATCTCAATCGTTTACTGGCGCGCGAGAACACAACCTTTAAAATTCTAGCCGATCAGGTGCGACTGCAATTGGCGAAGGACCGTCTAATTGATGGCGAAAAGACAGCTGAGATTGCGCATGCCACAGGTTTCAGCGACGAAAGCTCCTTCACCAAAGCCTTCAAACGCCTGACGGGGCAAACGCCGACGGAGTTCAAAGCACAGGTTAACGAGGGTTAAAAGAGCATCAGGATACGTGCAGCAGCGACACCCGAAACAACGAGCCCTCGCCCAATTGACTTTGCACCGAAAGGTGCCCGCCATGCTTCTCTACGATGGCTTTGCTGACCGATAAACCCAAGCCGGTGCCTTCGCCGACCTCCTTGGTAGTGTAGAAGGGATCAAATATTCTTGTAAGCTCCGTTGGCGCTATACCACTGCCATTATCCGTAACATCGACCTGTGCATACGCGCCGACACGGTGCAGCTTAACCAACACCCGACCTTGGTCGTGCTTAATCGACTGGACGGCATTCATCACCAAGTTAATAAACACCTGAACCAGTTTCGGAGAGATCGCCATGACGTGCACAGACTCTTCCGGTAGCTCCAATTGCAAGCTAACGCGATTTTTCACGTTGCCCATCAGCAATTTTTCGATAGATAGTAAAAGTTCCTTGAAGTCTGTCCGTACGAGTTTGTCCTCTTCCGGGTGTGCATATACCTTTAAGCTCTTTACGATTTCTCCGATACGATCAATGCCGGTTTCAATGTCACCCACAATACTCGGCAAGTCGTCTACTAAGCGCGCTAACCGTAGGTCTGCATCAGCTGCGCGAGCATCCGCTATCCTCTCCTCTGTAGGCGACGTTGAGGTTGCTATTGTCTGCATTCGTATCAAATAGTTGGTAAGTCTGGGCAAGTTAACGGAAAGCATCTGTACGTTACTGAGTACATAGCCTACGGGGTTATTTATTTCATGCGCAATACCCGCCGCCAATTGCCCTAAAGAGGACATTTTCTCTGATTGCAGCATAAAGTTTTGATAATTCGCCGTCATCTCCCAAGCTTTTACATTGCGCAGTGCGTAACGTATGCGTTGAATCAATAGCGGAAAATTCAACGGTTTGGGAAAGAAATCTGTCGCTCCACTCCGGAAAGCCGCCTCTATCGAATGAAAGTCATCATTGCCTGTCATAATGACGATAGGTGTCACCAGGTCGCCAAGGTTTTCGCGAATCTGTTTACACACATCCAAACCAGACAAGCCAGGCATAGATACATCCAACAATATTAGATCTGGTTTTTTTTCCTGAAAACCAGAGTAAGCCGACTGACCGTCGGCGAACGTCTCAACGTGAAAGTCGGCCTGAACCAGCAGCGATCGCAGCAATGCCAGGATGCTCTGTTCGTCATCGACTATGGCTATGGTGGGACGTGATTTTCCTGACAATTGTTGACCACCTTGGTTTATTTAACCCTCAAGTAATGTACCGCACTCTGGCGTGAGCTCTGCCTTAACCAACAGTGTGTCGTCGTGTGCTGATTGATAGTCAATGAGCTTCTTGATGGCTTCCCGTGTAAGAATTGCCCCTCCTGCTAATAGTAGTAAGCCACCAGAATTATACAAATCCTCTGTCAACAACATCCCGGGCTCAAGTCTATCAACGGAGAAAGTGTTGTCTGACAAATTCTCAGATTCAAATTCCTCTATGTTCATACTCAGGACTACTTCAACCACACTTGGATCATACTGCGTGCCCATATATTGAACCAAGCGCCTACGAGCATTTTTTATTCCCTCGGCTATACCGCTGTCGGTCGCTCGCACAAACTTACATAGGTCACGCGCAACAACAAGTACTCTTGTCTCTATAGGTATCTCGGTGCCACTCAGTTCGCTAGGCTCACCAGTGCCGTTGAACCATTCATTCTGGCAGGCGACTACATGCGCAACATCATTCAGATGCTCTGCAGGTGACAATATGGTTTTTGCAATTTGTGGGTGACGACGGATCTCTTGCTGCTCTTGGAACGTAAGTTCGGAGCGCTTCTTCCTCAACAACCTCGTGTCCACCCCCAAGAGCCCCAGATTCAAAAGAAGCCCTGCCAACCGAGCTGTTTTTACTTCTGTGTCTGTCAGACCAAGCTTTTTAGCCAGTAATACACACATCGAAGCAACGCTATTCAGGTAATGCGGATCAGCAATTGGATTCACACTCAATGCATTCAACAACACGCTCAATGTTCCCTTTGATGCTTCGGCATTGCGAGCATTAGAGGCATTCAAAGACATAATGGTTTTACGAAGCTGTTGGGTACGAAGAACGACTTGTCGTTCAAGAGTGATCATCTGCTGTTCAGTTATTTGTTGATGCTGATTCTTTTCTTCGGTTTCTTGATACGCGGCCATACCCGCTTGCACAGCACCAAGCAGTTCATCATTGGACCAAGGCTTGGAGATGTATCGCTGAATTCTACCCTCATTTACTGCATAAATAGTGGATGTTAAATCAGCATATCCGGTGATTAAAATCCTGTAAGCTTCCGGTTGCATGGCGCGCACGCGCGACAAGAATTCTGCACCAGACATACCGGGCATACGCATATCGCTGATCACTACTTTTACGTTATGAACTTCCATGAATTCCAAAGCCTGTTCTGCGCACTCAAATGTGACAATTTCGGCTTCTACGGGCTCCAATAGACGAACCACGCTTCGCAATATCCTGGGTTCGTCATCAACACACACAACGAATGACTGTATACTGTCTGTTGGATTCACTGAGACTGCATTATTACTATTCATCACGACGCCTCCTGTCTCTAATACCGAGACAATGGTTTACGAGTTAAGTGCCTCATCCGCCTCTTGTGTCGCTTTTGTCTTAAGGATACATTAAGGCTTTTCAATAAAAAAGTAAAGGAGCGATTGAATGATTAAAACGCTAACGCCGGGTGAGATAGCGCGCCTTTGCGATGTACATCAACGCACTGTAAGCAGGTGGATTGCTTCCGGCAAACTTAAAGGACACCAACTCCCCGGACGTGGAGACTACAGAGTGTTAGAAAGTGACTTCTTGACATTCGTCGAAAGTCACCATTTACCTGTCGACTTACCTAATACACCGACAAACACCATCCTAATCATTGATGACGAAGCCGCTGTCAGGCGTGCATTGGGAAGGCTATTTATACAAGATGGATACAAGGTAATTGAGGCAGAAGATAGCTTTACGGCGGGGGCCTTACTTGAACGAGATCAGCCAGCCTTAATCACACTCGACTTAATGATGCCAGGTATTCGGATTGAACATGTCTTTGAATTTCTGCGTTCTAATGAACGAAACATCCCCATTGTGGTTATCTCAGCCGCGCCACCAAACCTACTGGACGAAGCTAAACGAATGGGGGCTTTGGAAGTAGTTAGCAAGCCCTTCCAAAACGACGAACTTTTACAGATCATAGCTCGTACAATGCGCAACGCTCGACCAAACCGAAGATTATGATACTTGCTCACTGGCAATCAATGTCAGTAGGCGTTGGGCTAGTATGTCGTCGGCTATGTCAGCTGCTAAGATAAAACTACCACCGGCCTTGATGAACTGGTATGCAGAGTTCAATTCATCGGGATCGACGAGCGCTACCATTGGTGGCAATGCCCTTCCGCTTTCTCGCCAGCCATTTATCAGGTCTAATAGCCTGTTGTACTCGGCTGTCCAGTGACAGAGTAACAGCACTGTACTATCGCTTAAGGCAGCAAACTGTGTGGCGTTTACTGCTTTACAGTTTATGCTTGCGGCTACACGCTCGACCGTTTTTATGCCTGCACTATCAAACCCTATAAAGGCTAGCTGTGCCGCGGAGGTATCCGTGGTCTCTGCACAGGCATCTAGTGGCAGCTCAAACCAGAACGTAGATCCAGAATTAGGCTCACTCCGGACGCCTATTTCACCCTCCATTAACTTTACCAGCTCATGGCAAATCGTCAGCCCAAGCCCAGAACCACCGTACCTTCGATTTTCAGCGCTGTCTAATTGATTAAACTTGTGAAATAGATGCATATGAGCCGCAGGGTCGATGCCTATACCCGTATCCTCTACATACACACCTAGGCGCCCCTTAGAGTTGTTAACATTCATCTCTTTCCAACTCACAACCAGACTAATTGAGCCAGTGGAGGTAAATTTTATGGCATTGTCTAGTAAGTTGTAGATGATTTGACGCAGTCGGTTACGGTCACATACAACATTGGAGGGCACCGAAGCCTCCCAATTAAAAGTGAATGAAACCGGCTTATTGCTGAGGCGCCCCTCCACGTGGGAGCATAGCTCTTGAACTAATCCGTACAAACTCATTGGCTGATAATCAATTATTAAGCGACCGGTTTCCAGATTGCTCATGTCTAGAATGTCATTCACAATCACATTCAGCTGTCCGGCAGAATCCAGTGCCGTTTTAATGTAATGCTTATGTTTACCTGCTAATTTCTCAGCATCAAGGACATTGAGTATACCGATCACACCATTGATAGGTGTTCGAATTTCATGACTCATCATGGCTAAGAAGTTGGATTTAGCTACACTTGCCGACTTTGCATGCTCAGCGGTCACCTTGAGTTTCTTGGCCAAGCTTGAAACTACGGATAATTGCTTTTGTTCTTTAAACAAAAAATAGATCAACAAAACGATTAATAATACTGTACCGGTAATGAGTAGACTGACCACCACCGTCAACCAGTGAAGTGTACTGAGTAATTCATCCCGACTACGTGATGCCTTTTCTGAGCGCACCGCAACCACTCTATTAAGGAAGTGATTGACCACCTCAAGCAGTGAATCAGAAGTGGCCAATAAAGCGCCAGGTTCTGATTCTTTTCTCTGCAGCGACAGCGCCACTTCATCATCTAGATCTGAAATGACCAAGCCAATCCCTTCAAGTAACGAACCTAAAGCGTAATCCTCCCTGATAGCATCTCTAAGCTCCCCTCGATTTAATGTTACGTAGCGACTGAAAAGTATCTCAAATCTGAGCTCGAGGTCATCAGGATTGAAATGCTGAAGTCGTTCTGACTCACTGAGGAACAATGCCCACTGCTTTGCCTCTCGATCAAGCTGTGTTGTGGCCCACAACAAATTTTCTCGCACTATGCTTATAAGCGCCTGCTGGCGTTGATGCGTTTGCCAATATAAATAACCAACAGATATCAGCAAACAGAAGCAAAAAAGTAAAAGCAAACCAATGCTCCAGCGTGTACTCCTACGTACTGACACAATGGAATTATCTTCAACACTATTCATTCGTTAACAACAATTCGGTTAATCTGCCATACAGAGCGATTGTGATATCGCTCTGAGTTTAATTCAGGACGACCAGTAAATGGATAAATTACGAACAGAGGTCCTCGGTCACGCACCCTCAACTCTTTATCGTTCATGCTCATAGCAAAAATAACACCAAACTCTGACAAGTCAGAAGTTGGTAAGTCAGCGCTATAATCATTAAGCGCAGTAACAGTTATAACCGTCCCTTTTACTCCTACAGCATCCATTATAGCTTCACCGAGAGGCCCACTGTATGTATTGATACCATCATTCCACGGGTTCTCTGTTGAAATTGTTCTCTGAGTGAGAGCGAGTAACATTTCTCGGTCAAACTCGGCGACGCCATTGTTGTTACTTCTTTGGATATTTCCGCTAACAGTCAAAAGTACCGGGCCCGTAGGTGATGGCAGCTCTCCAGACATTACTGGCGAAGCAATGATGATGAGGGTCGTCGCAAAAAGGTAAGATACTAACTTCTTCATAATAAATCTCTTTCGTTAATTCATCAGGTTACAGGTTGACTAAAATTTCTTGTGACCATGCTCTGGCAATTAAATACTGCCGATTTAGCTCTGCAATGAGTGAACGATTTTGCGGAGACAGCTCTGCAGAATCAAAAGCCTCAACCAATCGCAAGAGTTTGCCATATTCACCAATACCAGAGCGCAATGCGCCACCTATTTCTTGGCTTACGTTTAATTCCGTAAGTAACGACTCTATTGGCATTGCTAGCACTGCTGGCAGCATCGAAAATAGCCCAACGCTGAAAGCAGTATCTGGGTTCAAGTTAGGCTTCTTGGCTACCAGTTGGCGACAGAACGCTGCACGTGTAAGAACCTCTGGCAACACTAAATGTGCTTGCTCGCCCATCTCAACAACCAACAAGCTAGCCATCAGAGTGCGAATCTCGGTTAGGCCTAGACGCACAAGTGCATCAGGTAAACTCTCTATCTGCCGTACTGAACTTTCACGAACGGAGTTGACCCGCTTAAGTAGCAAAAATGTGGCTTGCGGCAATTGCGTCATCAAGGACGATAGCCGCTGAACATCAACATCTTCCGAGTGCAACTCTTGCATAATGCTCAACAATACCTGCCGATTTCCACCTTTTGACCGTCCAGCCACCTTTAGAGTCATCGGTTTTGCAAAAAAGTAGCCTTGAAAACGATCAAAACCAACACTTTGGCACAGCTCGAACATTTCACGCGTCGCCACTCTATGGGCAATGAAACCTAGCTCAGGGTTCAATGCCCGCAAAACATCCAGGCGAGACTTGCTCAGGTCAACGGTATCTGCGGCTATCTTTACTGTTTCAAACGATGGCCAACAATCCTCTCTTGGCCAACTCTCGCAAAAAAGTGATAGCCGGTAGCCACTCCTTACTAGGTTAAATACATGTAGATCACTCGCGAGATCGTTGTAATTAATCTCCAGCACTAACTTGGGGTCAGGTGGAGGCAGCAAATCTGTATTTTGTAGCCACTCGGCAGGTGCTTTGATGTACAGGTCTCGCTCTCCCACCAGTTGGGTCAATCCGATTTCATAGATTGCCATGATCACGGCACTAGTAGTGGCATGAGTCGGACTTGTTATCTCAGCGTGATCTGCGAAGCCAGAATGACGATATAGCAGTGCATCCCCTGTATGCTGGAACTGCCCATCAAAAAGTGGCTGCAGGGCAATATGCGCATGAGGCGCACTCTCAACAGGAGGTAAAGTTTGATTCCTATCAGTCATAGTAATTAACCATTTAACCGCGCTCTCAGGTGCCTTAGGGTTGCAGGATACAACGCTAAAAACTCTTTCCACACAACTTCAATGCGACCACGTTCATCCGATTTAGCTGCTTTTTCCAACTCAAAAGTAGCATTTCCCAATGGCAACGCTCCAAATGTTCTAAGCATACTTTTTAGGCTATGCGCTTTTCGCTGTAACGCCTCCCAATCAGACTTATCAATTGCATCAGACAAATTGTCTATTGTGCTTGGAAGATCGTCTATAAATGGTGCCAATATCGACAGTAAGATAGACTCATCTCCGCCTACCATTACTAGCGCCTGTTCCCAGCTAACTAGAGCACCCTCATCCATAACGTCTTCTGACGAAAAAGTGGGTGTATTTTCTTTAATTGAGGAGAAATGGAATGACGGCAGATACTTGCGAATAACAGCATGAAGCTCCTCTATTCGGTACGGCTTCGCAAGATAATCATTCATTCCTGCTGCTAAATACTTTTGCTGCTGTTGCGATAGAGCGCTTGCTGTAAGGGCAACAATGGGGATTCCGGACAATCCATTAGCATTTCCCTTTGCTCGAATTCGCTGCGTTGTCTCATAGCCATCCATGCTCGGCATCATGATGTCCATAAATATCAGATCTGCTGACTTATGCTCCAATATATCCAATGCTTCCAACCCTGAGGATGCGGTAATAACATCTACCCCTAACTTCGTTAACTGAATATCTGTTAGCTGAAGGTTAAGCTCCGTATCGTCTACAATGAGAACGACTGGTTTAACCATCTCCTCGGACTCAACATCGACATCACTCCGGAACATCAGCGTTTGGTACAGCTCGGGCAATGACAAAGGCGTCTTTAACGATCGGCAGTCACTACGAGCGTCAAATGGACTTTCGATGAGCCACACTACTCGTTCATTCAACTCCAATTCAGAAAGTTCTAGTTGCTCAGCAATCTTGCTCAACGTGCTGTGCGCATCGACGCCTTTCAGAGCTGACTGTATGAATATCCAATCTGGAACAGTATTACTCTGGCGCAAGTAGAAATGAGCTTCTGGACCGCTGTTAGCAATTACTGTATGCGCGCCGAAATAACGCAAATATTGAACTAATGTGTCTGCCCGCTTTCGATTATCTTCAATAACTAAAATTGTTTCGTTCGAAAGTGTGTCGTGATAGTCCTGTTCTAAAGGGTCTTCAGCTTCTTCGTAAGGCACTTCCAACTTAATACTCGTGCCTTCCCCCAATGCACTGGAGATCACGATTGAGCCATGCATTAACTCAACTAACTGTTTCACTATGTTGAGCCCCAGCCCCACGCCGTTCTTGGTTAAATGATCTTCACTGCGGGCTTGCACGAATGAGTCAAAAATATACGCTTGACGAGCTGATTCAATGCCTACTCCTGTATCTTTAACCTCAAAAAATAGGCGCTTAGTCTCTAAATCTGCACTGACACTCAGTTGCACATACCCATTTTGCGTGAACTTAACAGAATTACTAATGAGGTTTTGAATAACCTGCATAAGTCGCTCAGCGTCTAGTTCAATAGCCAGTGGCAGCGGATTCGCTAGATGCACGCTCAACTCGATCTGTTTCTCCAAAGCTACATCTCGCCACCCCATCATTGCTTGCCCAACCCACTCCAAAAGGTTAACGGACGTTGGTCGAAGGGATAGCCGCTTGGCTTGCAATCGTGAGAAGTCCAACAGCTGAGTTATAAGCCGCAGCAATCTATCAGCCTCATTCTTAACCGTTGGTAATTGACGATTCACCGCAACTCCGGGGGTGTCCATCAGCTCCAAAAAATTCAGAATGCTATTAAGTGGGGCGCGTAAGTCATGACTTACCGACGAGAGCAGCCAACTTTCCATTGCTGCCTCACGCTCAGCGAGCACCGTCCTTCCTCGAAGGACCCATTGAGATGACAACAGTCGCCAAATACTGAGTTGCTCGTCATTTAGAGTCTCACTCACTCCCTTCATGATTAACCATCCGGCCACTGACAATGAAAGTGCCAAACGACCATCATCTAATGGTATCTGCTCTTGGCTATCATCACAGAGCAGTATGGATGCAAGAGCTAATTCTTGCTCTACTTCAGGCGACAACGTCTGCCATGCCTCGGATGCATACCAGACAACTTCGCTGCACCCAGTGATATCAGACCAAATCCGCATAGCCTCATGCGTCCAATCATTAAACTTAGATTGTTTAATCAACAGCACATAAACAGGCGTTAGGAGTTTATCCACAATCAGCCACCTCAGCAGTATCGTTCCACGTCTTCACCAGCTCAATTGCATCTGAACATGGCAAACCAGGTGAATAGTGGAAACCTTGGATAACATCAATTCCTAATTCCTTGAGCCACTCTCGTTGCTGTTCCGTTTCCACACCCTCAGCAACCGTCGTTAACCCTAGACCAGAGGCTAAAGTTTGAATAGCTTTCACAATCGCTCTAGCACTTGAATCGGTAGCAATATTCCGCACAAATGCACGATCAATTTTTAAAGTGGTCAGAGGAAAACGCAAAAGATATTCCATGGATGAATAACCAACTCCAAAGTCATCTACAGCAATATGAAACCCTTCTTCTCGGAGCTGAGAAAGCTTATTGAGAGTCAGTTGAGGGTCGGACATAGCGGTACTTTCGGTTATCTCAAATTCAATTGCACTGGCTTGTAAACCGGACTCTTTGAGCCGTGACATGATGTATGGTACTAATTGTGGGTCATCGAATTGAGCGCTTCCAAGATTAACGCCTAAACGGACATTCAAACCTGCACTTTTCAGTAACACCGCTTTTTCAAAGGCCTTATCAATAACCTGGTAACCCAAAGTCACTGCTAAGCCTAACCGCTCCACGACGGGAAGAAACTCATCAGGAGAGTACGCACAAACTTGGCCATTCGAATTCACCCAACGCAAAAGTGCCTCAAAGCCCCAAATACTCTCTGCACTATTAGTCCGCACTTGTGGCTGCAGGTAAAGGTCAAACTGACGGTTCTGCAACGCTTCTTTGACCTTTTGCTCCAGACATAACTCTCGGTGCGTATCGTTGCGGGACAAAGGTCTATACCAAGTGACGGTGTTATTGGGATTCATTTCAGCGCGCGCGATTGCAGCGGCAAGCCCCTCTAACTGGACATCCAAGTTTTGCTGCGCAGACGTAAGATCAATAGCACCGCAGGCTACTGATGGTGTATGAGATTCACCATCCAGCTTCCATTCTAGACTCGCCAGCTTTGTTAACTCCTGCAACAGCTTTTCTGTCTCGCTCACACTCGCCGATCGACTTACGAGGCAAAAGCTGCCCTCACTTAAGTAATATAACTCCGCGTCGAAATCTAGTTTGCGAAGTTTCAATACGAAGTCATTGCTGATTCTCTTTAATAGAGCATCAACAGTCTCTTGACCATAAACCTCACCCCAACGACCGATACGCAACAACCTGATATTACCCAATACCGCCACGTTTGCCCCATGCTCCTCCGCCCCAAGGTAGGACTTCAAATGCTGTTGAAGCATTTTTTTGTTGGGTAAGCCAGTAACATCATCATGCAGGCGTAGAAACTCTAGCATGTCCTCTGTGCTTCGCTGGTCGGAAATGTCTTGGAATGTACCATGCATGACTACAGCCTCTGACTCATACATAGTCGCCGTGATATGGATTATTCGCTCGCTAGATTTTGCTAGAATCACACGCACTTCCAGCTCCGCTTCTCGCTGCTCCGCAAGCATCATGAGAAGCCTAGGCAAATCCTCTGGGTGAACACTGCTTAATAATGTTTCATTGGTAAATTCCGCCGTGCCCAATGATAGAAGCAACCGAGCTTCTTCATTCAGTTCAAACCTGTCGTTTGCGTAATCGAATGACCAATACCCCAATTTGGCAAGTTTGCTAGCACGCTCCTGGAAATACAGAGCTCGCTTCATTTCTTCTTCGTTCTGCCTGTTCCGGAGTGCATATCGCAGCCGTTGATTCAATAAAGGTAGGTTGACAGGCTTAGTCAAAAAGTCTGTTGCTCCAGCATTAAAGGCCCTTTGAATAGAAACGGTATCGTCAGCTCCAGTCAGCATGATTACAGGCGTTGACGGATTTTTTCTCTCCGCGCGCACTGCTTCGCAGACATCAAAACCCGACATTTGGGGCAGATGTACATCTAGCAAAATGAGATCGACTGCATTTTTCCCAAATTCGACCAGCGCCTCTTCGCCAGTGGAGCATGCTTTAATATCAAAGCCGTAATGGTGCAGGCTCGTGACAAGTAGCTTAGATAGCATTGGCTCATCTTCTACGAGCAGCAATCGAGGACGCGCGGACAATCCAGCCATAGTCATTTATAAGAGCTCCACCGATATATCATACAAGCAATATACGACATTAAGGACAAAAGGGACACATTTATTTTGACTTGAGCCTATTTTCTTATGGCTAGGGAACAGCATGGCGCAGACGATTTACATGGCACATAGTCATGCGTTAAAAATCCCAACACTGAGTCGGGGTACTTTGAGTACCAGCTATGGCCAGTTGCAGCGACACAGGGACGTTCGGAACGTCTTATCTAACCTGCGTGCAGACAAAAGGACAGACCTTCATCTCACACAGAATAAAGTGCCAACTGGAAAGAAGGGGGACCAGAGGATAAGTAGGTGTGCTGGAAACACAAAAAAGCCGACCAAATTGCTTTGATCGGCTTTTTCAGTGTTTGGTACCAGAGGCCTATCTAATCAAGCTGTTTTATCCCGTCGCAATAAATCGCTAAAACCCCTGCCAATACTAGACAAATCAAAATATCTTGTCTTATCGCGCCTTATCCTATAGCATCCTTTTTTAGTCCTATTTGTTGGTTTATTTGAGGGTTATTCATGGGCCGTCGTGTGGTACCACTTACAGACAAGCAGGTTCAAAGCCTGACCTATGCAGAGGTCAAAGGAGAGCACCTCGAACACCAAAAAAAGAGGAACGAACCGGGCACGCCGCGAACGGCTTACCATGCCGTAGGTGGCGAAGGAGCTGAAGGACTAACCCTAATGTGCCAGCCACCAAAAAAGAAAGAAATCAAGGGTGCACGCTCATGGATATTGCGCATTAGCATCGACGGAAGACAACGGCAACTAGGCCTAGGCAGTTACCCTGTGGTGACGCTCGCCAGAGCGCGTGAAAAGGCCAGAGAGATACGCGCAATGGTGGCTGATGGTATCGACCCACTAGAGCACAAGCGCAAGGCTAGAGCCGAAAGAGAAGCCGCACAGAGCCGCTTAGTAAAATTCGAGGATCTGGCAATCGACTACATGGCAAACCGTATGGAAGAAAGTGGCGCACGGGACGCAGAAAAGAAGATCAGCAAAGAGTTAAACCAACTGAAACGCTATTCTTTCCCGGCAATTGGAAAGCGTATTGTTGGCGATCTGACACCGAACGACATTGCGGAGGCTGTGCGCATACCGCTGGAAGAAGGAAAGCGCGAAACTTACAACCAAGTGCGCCGCAACATAACACGCATCATGGATCAGGCCAGAGCAAAGGGCCTTTATCACGGCGACAACCCTGCCGACCTTGGCGTGCTCAAACACCTGCTACCGACACCCAAGGGCAAGAAGAAGACACTGGGCAAACCACAGCACCGCCCCGCCGTCATGCTGTCCGATGCACAGCGTTTCTATGCCGCTATCAGCTCCGACATGACCATAGGTGCACGGTTGATACAATTCCAGTTACTGACCGCCTCACGACCCGGTGAAGCGCGTCATGCGCGATGGGCTGACATAGACATTGTGAACCGTATATGGCACGTACCAGCGGAAGACATGAAGATGGGGCTGGCACATGATGTACCGCTACCTGACCATGCTGTGGAACTATTAGCCACACTGCCCCGTAAAGGTGAATTTGTCTTTGGCAAGCGCCCACCGTCAGAAAACACCGCATCAAAACGTTTGCGAGATCTGCACAAAGCAGACATTGAGGCAGGCGGAGCCGGTTTCTTCGATCCCTACCAGACCGACAAAAAAGGCATGGCTAAGGTGGCCACACCTCATGGCTTGCGCAATACGTTCAAAGAGTGGGCGCGGTCAGTGTCTGACAAGTACCGGGACGAATTGAGCGAAATTGCCCTAGCCCACCAAGACCCCAACAAAGTGCGCAGCGCATATGCGCGTGAAACTCTGCTCGAAGAACGTCGCCCCATGATGCAAGACTGGGCGCAATTCTGCACAAAGCTGACCGGTAAAGCTGATACCAATGTAGTGGCTATAGGAGGGCGTGGAGCATGAAGGACATTATTAAGGTAGAAACTACCGTCTACAACGATATGGAGGCGTTTTTAAACGACCTACGAGAGTCTAAGCAGACATCGTTTGGAGGGTGGAGGAATACAGTTAAGTATGCTTTGGCCGTTGCATTCATAAAGCTAGGCGGTAATCCCCCCATTTATAAGCGGGCTCAGAAGTAGAGCTTAGCCCGGTACCGATAGCAGGTTTCGCTGATGCTGAAGATCCAACACGCCAGCCTGATACTGATACCTTTATCCGCCACGGCTCTCTGCGCCATCTCACGACGTCGAGACGGCTTCACCACTTTTTTTCAATGGCTTCCTTAAGAATGTCCGATTTCAGGCGTACCTCGGCGTACATCTTTTTGAACCGACGATTTTCATCTTCCAGCTCCTTTAACCGAGTCATCATTGAGGCATCCATACCACCGAACTTGGCGCGCCACTTGTAAAAGGTGGCGCTGCTCATACCGTGCTCACGACACAACTCAGGAACGGGCACGCCGTTCTCTGCTTGCTTCAGAATGGACAATATTTGGCTATCAGTAAAACGCGACTTTTTCATGCAGAATCTCCCTGCGTGTAGCTTACGGAAAATTCTACTTCTGATCACCGCTAATTTTTGGGAGGATTACCAATGCATCTTAGCTGAGCAACATACTCCGTGAGTTGCGGCGCGTATCCCGACAGCATCTGAACGTTGCTGATCACGTAGCCAATGGGGTTATTGATTTCATGAGCAATGCCCGCTGCGAGACGCCCCAATGACACCATCTTGTCGGGCTGCAACATGGAGCGTTGATACGCGGTCTGCATCTTCCACGCTTGGGTATTGCGCAAGGCGTAACGAACACGCTGGATCGATAACGGGAAATTCATGGGCTTGGGAAAGAAATCCGTAGCGCCACTTTGGAAAGCAGCTTCGATGGATTGTAAGTCGTCATTACCGGTCAGCGTGATCTCGTCTTTCAGTGCTTGACGAATGGCGGAACAGACGTCGTAACCGGACCAGCCAGGCATGAACACATCCAACAGCACGGTACCCCACTCCTTTTTGACGTGATCTTGCGTACTAATTCGTCCAGACGCTTTGGCAACAGAGTAATCATAGAAGTGATTGAAAACCTGCTGACTGATTACCACTCGCTCATTGGACAATACCTACGAGCGTGGCAGCCACCACCACCGAAACCCAAGGCAAGAAAAGTAGATCCGAAAGAAGGTGATGGCATGCAGGATTCATGCACTGACGGCACTGAGGAATAGCTATTTTTTACAACTATTATCTTAAAATAGGAAAAATGGCCGCAATAGAAGCCTTATCACCTTGGATCGAGAATTTTAGCTCGCCTTCAAGCTCCTTGGCACGGGTTAGCATATTGTTCAAACCCCTGCCTCTTGTCGGCTCTCTTTTATCATGACCGGTCGTAATGCCATTATTGATTACCTTCAACGACAAAAAGTCTTCTGAGGATTCTATTGTGACCGTTATTGTGGTGGGGTTCGCATGCTGTAGAGCGTTGGTCACACTTTCATTCAATATTCGACTGATGTTTATTGCTTGACGAACAGACAGTAGTTTGTCATCAGCCGATACGGCTTGTTGCCATACTAATGAAACTCCCGACATCCGCGCTCTGGACTCCAGCTGCTCTTTCCAATCGTCGAGGCAGTCCAACAACACTCGACTAGATTCTTCGTCCATCGCTTGCATTGCCTCACGCAAAGAGCCGAATGCAGTACGCACTAATTGTTCGTAATGTTCTGAGGGCGCTTGCCGCAACAAAGTAAGCAAATGACCACCGACATCATCATGCATGTCGCGGACAATGCGCTGCCGCTCTAATCGAACAGCTTGGAACTCGCCTTCATGCACCCTCACTATACGACGCGAGACCTGAAGAAGATTCTGCACGTAAACACGATCTTCCGAGGAGAATAGTCGCCTCCCCTGACTTGGGTATGTCAGCTCAAGTATGCCATCACCTTGCAGCAAAGGCACAGACAGAACAGCGCCATGCTGATTCATCTGAACCAAATCACTCCCATTGCTTGAGACTTTCACCCCCGCTGGCGCGAATTGCTCAACGAGTATGGCTTGCCACTGAGCATTGGTGTCTCTAGTTGAAATGGCCTGCGCCATTCGCTCCACTTGCTCAAACAATTGGTATTGCTCAGCGCCATGTTGATAGCTAAGTCGCTGCAGTATCCATTGGCGCGCAGGGAAATACACCCAACCAACCAAGATCGCAGCTATGCCCAGTGCCATTACGGGCTGCAGGTTAAGGAAACTAATAAATAACACATCTAACAGCACTATCGAAAGGCCGCCTAAGAACCACCCCCATATATTCAGCCACCAGCGCTGAACATCAAATAGGCGATATCTCACTATGCCGAAAGCAAAACCAATGTATAAGAGCGATGCTATGCCCACCATGGCCCATTGCGGGAATATAGCTCGGCCAATAATGGCAATGGGGACAAAATATATAGCTAAACCCATACCCATAATGATGAAAATCGTCAGTAGCATCCACTTCAACGCAGCCCTGTCTATAGGGTTTCTTAAAGACAATCGCCACTGATAAATTGCAACCACGACCCCCAGAATGTAAAGAATAAAGATTGGCATATAGTAAGCATGGAGCGGCCACTCATACCACTGCATCCATTCGTTAACCTGGTAAAGTACTGCAACGACAATTATCATCAGGGGGTTCGAAACAACCGACAACCGGCGCGGGAAAGAAGTCATAAGAGCCAGTAGAGAAATCAACATGACGCCTAACCCAATATTATTCATTCGGGACAACAACAAAAGCTGATCAGCAGGCCATGCCAATTCTCGACTCAAGTAAACACTGTTAAATAGTGTTGCGATAAAGAATCCTGATCCTGACAGTCCCAGCCAACGCGCCGCTAATTCTTTTGGGCGCACTGCAAACACCCCAAGGCCAATTATAAAAGCCAATAAGCCGAATGAATTGAATAACCAAAAATCAACGGGCAAGGAAGTGACCGGGCGGCTATCACTTAGAATCGCAGGCACCATACTCCCATCCAGAAGATGCAGATTAACCAGACTGCCAAGCAAGTATGCAGACACTTCGCCTTCCGCTTGAACATAAGCATTATGTCCAGCATACGAAGAGAAACTAGGCGGTTCGACACCGGGCCGAAAGCCAGTCAAAGAATGTACGCGGTCGATGCCATCAAGTGATAAACCAACGACAACGTCGCCTACCATGAGCTTGCTCTTGAGTGCGGGGTTTTCTATCGCTTTAACGGCTAGCGCATGATGAGTGTCAGTGAATTGAAACGTTATCCCTATCCAAGGCTTCTGAATCACGAATACCAGGGCACACAGAATACCCACCAGAGCCATTATGAAACCAGCCAGCATAATGGGTAGGGGAGCGAACAAAACACGACTAATTTCCCTCATTCCAATGCTCAGTCGCGTTTTTTATTGCCAGACACCAGCCCCATCTTAACCGCCTCCAATGTAGCCTCCACTCGACCGGATACATTTAGTTTGCGATAGATCGACTTGATGTGGCTTGCAGCTGTGTTTATTGACACTCCAAGAAGCTCTGCAATTTCATTACGCCCCATTCCTTTCGCCATCAGCGTCAACACTTCCTCCTCTCGCCCCGACAACGGGCTCTCAACGCTGCCATTACCAGACTGCTGAAAGTGCCTGAGCAGCCTGCGGGTAATAGCAGAGCTTAGCGGCGGTTTTCCACTCATGATGCCAGAAAGACCGTCAACAAGCGTCTTTCGTGGCTCATCTTTCAGTAAGTATCCACTAGCACCTGATCGAAATGCACTGAACAAATGATCATCATCATCATAAATCGTGGTTACCACCACATAAGAATCTGGGAGATTTTGTTGAGCATAATTTACGAACTCGAGGCCTGAGCCGTCAGGTAGACTTATGTCAATCAGGATGACCGACGGTGTAAAGCTTTGCAAACAAGCGTAGCCCTGCTCCAATGTACTGGCTTCTTCTACGGTAGGTTCTGAGAACGCTTCCTGCACGATTGAAACGAGCCATCTACGAGTTTCAATATGATCTTCAATGATCAATATGCTTTGCATCACGCCCCTCATTCATGAAAAAAATGATTACCCCAAGAAGACTAAAGGTGATAACGGGTTAGCCCAAAACGGTAGTTGTTGTAGTCACCCGACTGATCCACCATATCACCCTGAACACAAAATGACCATGTGGTCAAATGTACGTCATGGCCTTTAACTTTTGAAAGTTGAGTAGTTTTTGTCATGAGCATCAGTAAATTGACGTAGATAGGCAGCGACAGTTCTACCCTAAACAAGGATCGGTTAACTATGAAACATACTCAAAAATTCTCCATGAAATTTCTGTGTTTTATCTCCCTCACTATCTTGATAGCAATAAGTGGATGCAACGATGCCACTGACGGTGGAGAGAGTGCTGGCACAGCTAATGCCCCTGAAGTTGAAGATCGCCCTAAAATAAGCTGGGTGCACCCGTTACCACAAGGCCATAGTTTAAAGGACATTATTTATTTGAATGGCCAGTTTATTGCCATTGGAGATAATGGCGCGGTGCTACGTTCAGCCGATGCTATCGAATGGACGGCATCAACTGCTAACACTGCTGCATCGTTTTCGGCTTTGGAGACCAACGGGCAGGTCCTCGTTGCCGTAGGGAAGAGAGGTACAAACACTAGCATCGCCTACTACAGCAATGATAACGGTGCCAATTGGCAGGCTGCGGATATTGACGAAACAATTGGCGAGCTGCGCGGTGTGGTTTGGACCGGTAACAACTTTGTCGCTGCAGGTAGTTCAAACGATGCTGTACTGATTAGCACAACGGGTGAGTCATGGAATAAGCAGACCGCAGCCAGTACTCGATCACACAAACTGGCTTTTGGTAATGGCGCCATTGTTTCCGGCTCACTTAACAATATCAAGAGAAGTTTAGATGGCGGCTCCACGTGGTCGAGTACGTCTTCTGTTTTCGCAGCTGCAGAGGTTTCGGCGCTGTATTACGATGGCACGCAATTTCTCGCAGCAACCACTGAAAACTTCGGTGGCATTAAAATCAGTAGCGATGGTGAAAGTTGGGCGTCAGATGCGGCAGACAAGCAGTATGTGGCTAATATAGGCACCCTTTTCTCAGATATTATTGACGTTGACAACTATTACTGGCTGACAGCAAGAGATGGTTCCATTCATCGTCGTGAAAAACAGAACGCGACATGGTTAGAAAAACTGGCAGGTCTTGATGTCGCATTGCATAGCCTTGTGCACGCCAATGATACATTCGTTGCGGTAGGTGAGTCCGGTGCGGTAAGGGTATCGAATGATGGCAATAACTGGCAGACCATTGGAGGACCAATTGTCACTACCAGTCGATGGGCGGGAATTGCCACCAATGACGCTGAGCGAATGGTAGCGTTGTCTGAGGATGGTAAGGTTCTCTATAGCGACAATGGAACCGACTGGACTGCGTCAGAGTTAAATGACTCGCCATACATGACCGCTATCGCATGGAGTGGCACTAGATTTGTTGCTACCGGAACGAATGTTGTTGCCAATAGTATTGACGGTGAAACCTGGGAAGTAGTCGACCCACGTACTGGCACTGGGGACGCATTCTTCTCGCATGTCGCCGGCATTGATGAAAAGTGGATGGCGCTGGTTGGCAACAATCTCGCGGACGACCAGTTGGCCATATGTAGTCCGGCTGGTTGCGACATGAGGGAAGCACCAAGTGCAACCCGAAGCTTAATAGCTGCCGAGAATCAGTTTGTAATCATCCGCGCTGCAGGCACTGTCATGGTTAGTGATGATGGTCTTGACTGGAGAACCACCGAGAGGCCCATAAACAGCTCTAATTCCTTCTATCGTATAGCTAGCATTGACGACAACATCGTCGTAACCCCTCAAAGTAATGCCCATCAAAATACAGCATTCAGTAGCGACGGAGGAGAGACATGGATCTCGGTAGATTTTCCTGCCAATGCAAATATTACAGCATCGGCTTTATTCAGTGACGGTAATAGATTTTATCTTAGAGATGGCTCAAGCGCCGGGCAGGCCTTATGGATAAGTGAAGATGGATTGAGCTGGTCGAAACAGGATTTACCATACCCCGTCCGTGGCATTGCCACGCTGTCTGATAAAACTTACATCCTAGGTAATCAGAATCATATTTTTGAAATCGAACTCCCTTAACCCTGGGAAGTCTTTTGATCCGGAGCGCTAGCAACGAAAGCACAGCATATTTTATGAAAGGAGAATTGCAATGCGGGATAAGAAGCATTCCAAAAAAATTATATTAATCTCTTTATCTACATTTTTTATAACGGCGTGTAATGAGACTAACAATGCAGTTAATACATCTGAAGACAATTCCAATCAATTTGCAAGCCGATCATGGTCTCAGCTTGATCCAAGCCTATCATCTAATTTTGATTTTGAGCTCCGAGCAATACACTTTATCGATGGCGAAAAAATTTGGGCTGCAGGAGGCTTCACTAATGATGGATTCTCTTCTAAGGCAGGAATCATATACTCGAAAGATGGCGGATATACCTGGAGTGAATCAGACGTATACGGAGACCTCTGGGAAATTTATGGAATACATTTTTTTGACAACAACAAAGGCTGGATCGTTGGCAACGGAGATAACAAGGGATTAATTCTGAACACATCCAATGGGGGTAAAAACTGGTCACAGCAAACACACTCCACAGGAGTACTTAATACATTCTATGATGTCCACTTCGTCAATGCGACACACGGCTGGATAATAGGGGGCAGAGAGGACACTAATGAAAGGGTTGTGTTACACACAGAAAATGGGGGCGATACATGGACGGAGATATATGACTTTGGCTCTGGACTTCCATTTTTAAGCATGTCCATTGTAGATCAAAACAACGCTTGGCTAGTAGGCATGGATGTTGAGTCTGATACCGGACACAGTTATTACGAAACCACCGATGGTGGGACAAACTGGCAAACAGGTAAAACAGGTAGCTATGAACTAGCAGGACTGGTTGCTCATAGTTTCGACCGCGTTGAATTTATAGACACTTCGGTAGGATATGTCTCCAGTGGTTCCACAGTCATGAAGACGATAGACGGAGGGCTGGAATGGGTACGTGTCTTCCAGCTAAATGACATGGACATCAAAGACATGACGTTTCTTAATGCTGACATCGGCTGGTTGGTAGGTAGCGGGCGAGGCGGCGCAAATGATCTGGGGAAGATATACTTTACATCTGACGGCGGTGAAAGCTGGACCCTAGAACATATCTCATATGATAACAACATTAACAATATCGACACAGCCTTAAATGCCATCAATGCCCTCGATATAAACAATGTAATGACCGTTGGGAAACGGCTCACCATATTTAAAAGAAGCGAGAACCCATGATTTTCGTCAACCGACCTCAAAGGTAGTCCATTGTGACCATCCTCGAAGGCATTGATAAAATGGAACCACTTGTTATGGATCGATTACAGGCGTTCAACATAGCAGTTACGTTGACTACCATCGCATTATTGACCGCTTGCAGCGGCAGCGAAAGCTCAGGTACTAAGAACACGACAACAGCAACTCAACTAGAACTGCTCAGCATTACTCCAGAAAACGGAGAGATGGGAGTTGCGCTAAATTCCGTCATTGATATTGAATTTAACGCATCACTGGACGTAAATAGCCTTATTGGCAACGGCTTATTAGAGGTATTCAGCCAGAGCACATCGGCCTCTCTTGGTGGCCAACTCACACTGACCAACTCAGGCAGGGCCGTTCGCTTCACCCCAACGTCCCTACTGGAGCCAGATACCACGTACACAGTCACCTTGCACAGTGGCTTGATGGGAGAGAAGGGCGAACAATGGCAAGACTCCAAGGAGTGGTTATTTACAACAGAGGACCTGAAGGACCTGGGACATACCCAGGATTTCTGGATTATTGAACAATGGCGTCGGATTAGCAGAACGGACACAGAGCGAGACATTACGGAAGACATCATCTCTCACCTTCAACTGAATGCGAATCCCGCTGACCGAATGCAACTGCGACATGGCGTACACTTCACCCCAATGAACAGCGTCCTGGAGCCGGAGCTGCTGCAACCTCAACCTGGCTCAGATACCCCGCAACCTCGCACAGACATTGACCTCATCGCCGGGCTGTTGGAATTCAATAGCAAGGCCGCTGTAGCGGTTCTGGCAACACCGCAACAGGACGCCAGCCACGGCATTTCTTTTGACGATGACTTGAGCCTGAACCTGACCTTTCTGGGCCCAAGTTTACTTGCACCCGGTGATGCTGTCATTGTCGACTACGCCTTTGCTCAGGGCATTCCATCCAGTGATGACCCGGATACAGAGGATGGCCTGACCCTGTTGCAGGAACGTATGGCCGACGGACGCATTCAGTATTTTGGCCTTGAACGGCTCAGTGGACCTGAAGTCCTGCTCTACAGCAATCAGTTCGGCATCGCCCGTGCGGGCAGCACCAAAAGCATTCTGCCCGCCAAAGCAGACGACATGATGGACGGCATGAAAGACGGTTTCGAAGGCTGTAAATTTGGCAACCAATGCGTCGCCGATTTTTTCACAGAGTTCACTCAAGGTGCAAAAAGCAGCTTTGATCAGGCGCTGGAAAACATGACGCCGAAGCCGCCGCCCCCCAACTATGGCCTTCCCAACGAAAACGACAGACGCCGACGCCCGCTGTGCCTGACACCACGTTGTGGCGAGAACAATGGCGATCCGCACATGACCACCTTCGACGGCAGCAAGTACGACATGATGGCCGTTGGTGAATTCACCCTGGCGAGGAACGCTGACATGGAGGTTCAAATTCGCACCCAGCCTTGGCGCAACCTGGACAATGCCTCGGCCGCCGTGGCCGCCGCCGTGCGGTTAGGCGATACACGAGTCACCTTCACCCAGCAAGCTCCATGGGCTGAGCGCATCCGCATCAATGGCGAGATCATCGACCCGTTTATGCTCGGGCGCTACCCAATTGAACAAGCCGATGCACAAGTTACTCTGGTCGGAAACACCCTTCAAATTGCAGGGCGAAACCATCTGATTTCCATTGTTCAGTACCCGTCAAGACAGTTCCTGAATGTCTATGTCGATTTACCGGACGTCGAGAACGTGCAACTGCTCCCCGATACTCGTGGCTTGTTGGGTAAGGTCAGCGATAACCCGACGGACGATTTCACTCCGCGCAATTCAGCTATGGCCATTGATCCCGATAACCTCGATGCGCTATACGATGACTTCATCGATAGCTGGCGCATTACCGATGCCACCTCACTGTTTGACTATGGCCCCGGCGAAAGCACCGCCAGCTTCACCGACTTAGCTTTTCCCGAATTCAGACGCACCATTGACGAGCTTACACCTAAGGAAAGAGCTTTCGCTGAAGCCGTCTGCGAGGCAGCTGGCATCACCAACCCCAGTGCGGAATTCAACAACTGCGTCTTCGATGTCGGATTCACCGGCGAGCCGGATTTTGCCGCCACTGCGCGCAGTGCTCAACTGGCCGAGCGCATTCGCCAGGGGACATTTGATCCAAACCAGATGGCATTGGGTGGGCGTGTTTCACTGGATGAACCACTCGATATCGACTGGATCATGACCGGCGCTATGGTACGTCAGCAACTCGGCGACCCCAGCATTGCAATCGTACAATGCCCACCCTTACCCGCTTCCTACAGTTTTTCGAACCGGCAGGTGTGGGGCAATGAACTCTATCGCGAAAACAGTAACCTGTGCCGGGCTGGCGTGCATACGGGTGCTGCGAGTTATGATGAAGGCGGTACCTTTGCCGTTCGTTTTCTCCCAGCTTCAGCTGGTGACAATGCGAATGATGCCAAAACCGCCTTGAACCGCAATGGCGTGCGTTCAATCGGATATACCCCCAACGAACGGAGCTTTGACATTCTGGCTACCGATGCCAACCGAAGCTGTGAGGTTAACCTCGAAAGCGACTTCGTCGACCTGCCACCGGGACTGAGTGAACTCTTTACCCCAGGGCTGATCGATGAACTGCGGGCACTGGGGGCCAGCATCCACCTGGGAACAACCCCGCCAGCCCTCAATGGCACCTACCAGGCAAACCACCTGACTCTGGTTTTTGACGATGATGACGAGCGTGATCCGAACGATACGATCAGCAGCTATCGATACAAGTTTAACAATCAAAACCCCGACGGCGCCATCGACTATGAATACCGAGGGCTGGATGACAGTGCGAGTGATACCGGAACAGCAAGCCAAGCCTTCATTGCCGGAAACCGGGATTGCTTTACGGTCTTTGCCCGCTTTGATGACGTTGAACAGGGCTGCACCCGAACCGGCATTGAAGTGATTTCTGGCAGGCTGTATGGTGACCGAATACTGGGGTTTGACAATGCCCTGCAGTTTTACCGCACTTTCTCAGGTCCGAGCTGCGCAGGTGAAACTGCAGGTGATCGGACCGTGATTACCAGTATTCGAGCGGTTAGCCAACAATAACAATGCATAAGCACCGACCGGTACTCCAGCATATTGAACATAAAAGCAGAGGGAAACAGGCATGACATTTAAATTAAAGTCGACATTGTTCATTATATCTGCGGCACTGATTCTTCAGGGCTGTAATGATTCCGGCAATTCAGCATCCAATGCACCAGACGAGAACGAATCAGCCCCCTCGCAAGGCATTCTCTTCGTAGCCAATGTCCCTGGCTACGGTAGTGAATTTTGGGTAAGTGTCGACAGCACTGCCAATCACCTTTATCCCATAGATCTCTTCGCTGGTAACGGCAGCGGCGTAAGCACAAACGTTCGCCCTGTTGCGCTGACATCTGATGTTTATCTCTTTACGGGCAAGGAGAACAATGATTTCGGCGAAGAACTTTATCGTACCGACGGAACACTCGCTGGTACTCGGATGGTAAAAAACATATACGCCAGCGGCAACGGCTCCGTTCCAAATGACTTAACACAACTTGAGGAAGGCAAAGTCGTTTTCACGGCAAGAAGTACCGGAGGGGACACCAAGCGGAGCCTATGGGTTACCGATGGTACAGAGAGTGGCACCATTCCATTGCTGGAAGACAGCGACCCCAAATTTCTTACCCCCTTGGGTAACGGCAAAGCCGTTTTCAACGGGTTGTTCATCCCTGACCCTGAGACCGGATTTCCAGCTCAAGGGCTGATGGTTACCGATGGCACTGTCGCTGGAACCAAAGTGATATACAGCGACAGAACCTCACCTCAGGGTTTGACTTCTCTCAACGATGGCAGGGCTGTTTTCTATTTTCAGGATGCAAAAAATGGCGAATGGGGTCCATGGATTACCGATGGTACAAGTGAGGGGACTTATAGAGTCAAAGCCATTAGAGATGACTATAATCGCGAAGGAGTTAACGCACAATTCACAAAAATTTCTGATGACCTCATTCTGTTTCGAGCCCAAACACCCGATGAAGGCAACGAGCTCTGGGCAACCGATGGCACTGAAACTGGCACCTACATGGTCAAAGACATAAGACCGGGTAACGAAAGTTCAAGCCCGTTCAGAATCACGGCCATCGGTGACGGTAACGCCATTTTCTGGGCCAATGATGGCACGCATGGCCAGGAACCCTGGGTATCGGACGGAACTGCAGATGGCACCGTTTTGTTGAAAGACATACGTTCGGGGGCCTCGAGCAGTTCAAGCGGCAATCAGCAAATGTTTTTTGCCCTAGAGGACCACGTCTACTTTGCTGCGGACGATGGCAATTCTGGTCGAGAGCTCTGGGTTACGGACGGTACTACTATGAATACTCAACTTGTCAAAGATTTGAACCCAGGTCCAGGTGACGGTGGCCGTTTGAATAACCACGCACCAGTGCCTCGCTTTGCTCTCCCAGATGGCCGTTTGCTGTTTTCCGGAAACGATCGTACAGGTATTGGATACGCTTTATGGGTAACGGACGGAACCGACGAAGGTACCGAGCTGTTCTATAACCTGGAAGCCCAAAGTACGGCGTCGGGATCTGTCAGCTTTCCTGGTAACATTTTCTTGCCGATAACGATTGAGCCCTAGTTTTTTGGGGGGCGTACTTACGACCCCTTTAACTCCCGTGAACTCAATAGCGCCAAAAAGCCTTAGCACCTGGCACTATAAACGGGGGGATTACCTAGTGGTGCATGAAAAGCGCTGTAACGACAGGCTGAAAAGTGTCTATCTGAACCAAATCCCTACTTACAAAAGTGGACCCTTTAACTATGAACTATTTAAAACGATCCGCCCTACTAATCGCTGGTGTCATAACGGTAAGCGGTTGTGCTACGTTGCAACCGTCAGATATTGAACCCGCCTGGCAGTCTGATGTGCGGGTGTCTGCTCTAGGCTCTGTGCACGTCATGAACGATAGCCAACGCATTGTGATTTCGAGCAACAAATCCGTTTACGTGCTTGATGCTAACAACGGACAGCACGTGGCTGCCTATCCTGAATCATTCTGGGATGGCTTCCTGCGCGGAGGTACCAACGTTGGAGTAGAAGTAGATGCGGGTGGCGTTTCGGAGTCTGTATCACTTAACTCGCTTCTCTGGTCTGATGTGTATGACATTGCGCCTTTCGAGTCATCGTCTGCCTTCTGGATGTTTGACTACCGATTCGCACAGGAGCGTATCGTTGCAGTGGATGCACGCAGTGGCGAACAACTCTGGATGTCCTCAGACTATGCTTACAGCTTGAGCAAATACGAAGGTCTGATTCAAGAAGCAGCTGGCCGTGCAGGACGAGCTCTGGCTAATGCCTTGGGAGCCCAGCATGAAGCGGAAACCCCAGAGGAACGCCGTGATCGCATGGCTACGTTTATGGAGCGTGTAGTCCATGAAATGCCTAACTCCCAGAATGTCTTTTTCAAAACATTCGACGGCCTACTCATGATAAACCCCAGAACCGGCGAGGTTAAAGCACAGCTAGAGAACTTCAAAGGCGCTGGCATTGCTGATGTACAAGCTCTGCCAGGTGGAGACTACCTTGTACTCAGCGGGCACACGAGTATTGGTGATTTATCAATATCCCAAGGAAATTCACTGGCTCGAATTGGTCCCGACGGACAGCTCCGCTGGATAGCAGAACATAGCGGAAGACGCACTGGTGGTTTGATCATAGAAGAGGGTGTAGTTCTGGTGGACGGCAGCCCACTAGAGGCATTCGATCTGAACTCTGGTACCAAATTGTGGCAGGCCAACAACAATAGACGTGATGAGAATGATCATCACATTGTGCTAGACAACGGCAGTGTATACATTGCTAGCGCCGAGGCAGGTGGCGCTGCTGGGGCACTGGGTGGCATGCTAAGTGACGCAGCGGTGATACCTAACACCGTCGTCGAAAAACGCGATCTGCGCACGGGAGAACAACACTGGGCTAGTACACCCGCGCGCGGCCAGTACAACGGATTGATTGTAGACAACGGAGTGGTGATCGTGACGGGTCACGGCAGAGCATTCGACGGCAGCATCGGCATTCGAGCACTGAATGCCGAAACCGGTGCCACGCTATGGCAACAGGAAGGTCTTGCCTCAGTCTGGCGTCCTGGCCCGATGGTGGTAAGCCCACCTGTTATTGACGATGATTTAGTCATCGTGGTCGAGCGCGAACATGTCAATGGCTTCGACCTTCACACTGGTGCGCAGCGATATCGCCTCAACCATGCTGATTTAGGCAGTGGTTTACTAGTAGGAATAGAACTGCTCAACAATACACTGGTGGTGATTGGCAGTGAGGCTACCGTGGGCATAGACATGGGAAGTGGCAATCAGCAATATGTCACCAGCACTGATCGAATCAGTCGATATAGTCGTCATAACGGCAGCGTGGTGCTACAAACTCCAAAACGCAATGTACAGCGCGTAAACCTGAGTAATGGCGTTTCCACCCCAGTAGTGCGACTAGGTAACAACAGAGCATACTTCGGCGACCTTGCAGACGGTTTTGCGATAGAGAGCAACGCTCGTCATGTATTTGGTGTAAGCGACGAAGGTCGTTTGCACGGTTATTCATTTTGAGTATTTTCTAACTGCGAATACTTAGAACGGAAGGGGTTGCCCATATATTTGCGCCCAAACGAGTTCAACGTCAAAACGATTGCCATACGATAGCAGCACTTCTATCTCAAGGTGGCAGTCGTTAAAGCTTCGGATCTGGTTAAACTCAGTTTGGGGAGGATAGAAATACTTGCTACTGATCAACCCATCGGCGCAGTGTGCTCGAATACAATGGTAGTTGCGCTATATTGGCATCGTGGAAAGCCGAACCGACTGCTAACCCAGACGCCAGTGAGCTGCCTCTGCGCGTTACGCCTATCAGCTGTTAGCATCATCCTGCTCGTCGGTATCCGGTACGACTCTCCACACAGCGGTGCAGTTGGAGAATCCACCCTCGGGGCAGGCGGTAAACCAGAGCGCATTGCCCACCAGTGTCAGGTTGTCGATAAAACCGAATTTCTGGTCTAATCGGTAGTTACCGGCACTTTGCCCCGATATGGCGTAGATTCCTTGGCGAGCGGAATCGGTGATCCAGGCAAATTCACCTGCGGATACCGAGCGCTCGCGGTTTGACTCGGCCCTTACTGTTTCACCGTCGACCAGAACAGGCAGGGTACCACTGACGGCTCCATTGCTAATCCACCAGCGCCTGTCCAAATCGTCGGGGGCATTACTGGGTGATTCGAAAATAAATGAATTACCAACGGCAAGGGTATTCCTGTTTAAAATATCCTGAACGGTCCAGCCATTACCTAGGTCGGATTTCCAGTAGCCAGCCGTGCTCCCGCTTGTGCCGTCGCTATAGGCCAGCCGGGCGTCAAAGCGCCAACCATTGTTGGTGGTGATCTCTTCGTCATAGTGATTGGCGAAGAAGTACAGCCGTTCATTTGCGACGGTGACATTATAGGCATTGCGAATGGCTGCATTGGCGGGTTCATCCGGGTCAGGATTGAACAGCCGTGTTGTTGATCCTGTGCCAGACAGGTACCGCCATAGGGCCGGACCATCGTCATCGATCGCCTTGAAGTAGATACTGTTGCCGACACTGATCATTTCCGAGGGTGCTCTACGGTTTGAGGAACTGCCTCCCATACTCCACACTTCTGTAGTTGCACCCGTTTCAGGATTGATGCGGTGCAGACTCCTGTTGCCTGCCTGACTGCTGGATGCGTAAAAGGCGCTCTGATGGCCAATTAGCTTATCACCCACGCCGCCATTGTAGGGTTGGAAGTTTGGTAAAACAAAAGCACCACCTTCTGTCTCTGAATCGATAAAAAAGATTCGGTCTTGAACGACAGACGGATAGTAAGCGACAAAAGCGACTCGATCGCCAATGGACGCAAATTGTCGCACGCTCGGGTTGGTACCGAGCCCTACCGTGTTACCAGAAACCACCAGGCGTGTGCCTTCAGAGGTCCCGTCCGTTTTCCATATGTCGGCGCCACGCCCTGCATATACAGTTCGATCTACCAAAAAGTAGAGTTCGCCATTGTGTTCGTGTACCTGGTTTGTATTTCTTCGAATGGTGGTATAGGTTTCGTCGTCCAGCGCAATTTCGGTGGTGCTTTCCAGGCTCCCCAGGCTAGCCCAGAATTCCAGCCCATAAAACTTTTTGACAATGGCGTAAGGGCCGGCGGAGAATATCCGATTCGGATTTTCAAAACCGAGGTCTCTGCGCTCGAGCACTCGCTCGGCCTCTATACCTGGTGCTGCATCCGGGTCTTCCGGCATGGCTGTTTGAACGCTGGAGAGCCTGGTGCGACCATCGTCTGCAGCGGCTTCCAGTTGTACCCAGTAGGGCTGATTATTGGTCAGTTCGGCCAGTGTGTAGGGCGGTGTAATGTCAGCCTCGTATTGCGCACCATTGTGAACAAGGCAGTTTTCCACGCCGCCTGTTAATGGCTCTTCAGCTAGGCAGAGATTGAATTTGGAATCAGTGAAACTTAGCTGGTTCCAGTTAACGGTAATTACCGCATTGTCCGCCGTCAGGCTCAAGTTTAATTCCGGTAGAGGCTCTGGCTCAGTACCGTTCTCTATTTCGCCTTCGGTCGTGTCGCTGTCGCCACTTTCATTGCCGTTGACATTGCAGGCAGCCAGGGCCAAGGTCAGTGAGAAAGCGATGATCTTGTGCAGGTCTAACGTCATTGTCGGCACCCTCCAGTAGATACATCCCCATATAATGCAACGAAAGCTGGGCAAGACAATTACCCGTTTGGGTTAGCCTGTTTGGGTGATTGAGGACCATGCTCGGATAAGGTTAGATGGCAGTGTTTCTCCTTGCCTCTATGTTTACCGAGGCATCTCTCCCGAAATCACTCATACAAAGGACAATAAAATGAGCTCTCAATCCTCCGTATTTTGGGCCTCCTTGCTTTGCGTTTCCAGCCTGATGTTATCTGGCTGTAATGTCAGTAGTGACAGTGGTTCGGCGTCGAACGACCCGTCTGCGGGAAACGACGACGGGAATAACGACGGTGACAGCAATGGAAATAGCAGCGGACTCAGCGTTGTTCAAACCTATCCGGCTGATGGCGCAACTCTTGTGCCGCTCAATGCTATCATCCGCGCCGAACTGAATAATGATATTAACGAGTCGTTTCAGGACGACCTAATCAAACTTTACCAGGGTGCGATGGAAGTGTCGGGGCAGGGACAGAGTACCGCCTTGCCCTATAATGAGATCCGCTTCACCCCGTCCAGCCCGCTTGAAAAAGATACCGAATACAGTGTAACGCTCTTTGCCGACCTGGAGGACAATGAGTTCAATGAGCTCGGTGTGAATTACAACTGGACCTTTCGAACGCTGGCGAAAGACTGGACGACAGAATCCTCTTTAACGGCCGATCTTGAAGCCGCTTATCTCAGTCGTGGTGAAAACAACAACAGAACAGGTGATCGTTATGATGGTCCCGAAATCGCGATGAATGTGCAGGGTGACGCCGTTGTCGCATGGTCCAGTGTTTTAAGCCTTGACTTCGGTGTGATAGAGACAGACCTTGTTGTTCGGCTTTTTGATTCAAGTACCGGACAGTGGTCGTCTCCGGAAGTATTGGGTCGGCATGAGTTTCGGGATAGTGGTGACGGTGGGGCTTATCGCCCTGGCATAGCGATCAACGCAGGTGGTGACATCCTGGTTGCGTACCCAAGCAATAACGAGACTGGCCAGTCCATGATCGTTTATCAATGGGATGGTGTTGATTGGAGTGATACAACCATCGCAACAGATAGTATTGAATCAACATTTGATGCTAATGGTTACTACCGGTCGGCGCGTGTGGCTCTGGATGATAGCGGCTCGGCAGCTGTCGTTTGGGGGCAGCGATTGGATACGTTGGACTCACTAGACGATTCTACGTCTCCTTTTATTTGGGCGTCACACTTTGATGAAGCGTCAGGTGAGTGGGACGATGATCCGACTGGCCTCAGTCTCGCCATGAGTCAGTTGGACTTGGGCACTCGTCATTTCTTTAACCGACTGGCGCGTCACCCGGACATTGCCATCAATGCAGAAGGCAATCTGATGGCGGTATGGATCGAGCGACATAAAAAGATTGGATTCAGTGCATTTCCTGAGAACTACGATCGTACACCGGTTGCGCGGCTCTATAATGCCAGCACACAAAGTTGGGAGAGTACCGCTACTCTGCTGGATGCTGACAACGACCGCGTAAGAATCGACAGCCCTGTTCGAGTAAAGCCTCTCGGCGAAAACGGCTTTATCGCTTTGTGGGCGGATAGCGCGGCGACGGTTGATGGCGTGCAAACCAACGCACGGCTCAGAGCGGCTCTGTTTGAGGGGGGTAACTGGAGCGACCCTGTAGAAGTAGGCGACGTTACTACCATAGCGACCTTCAAGAATATCGACATCAGCACCAACAGTCAGGGCGATGCTGTAATCGTCTGGACTGGCCGTGAGTCAGGTGAAGGGCAGCTTTTCGAGCGGGAACGCGTGTTACTAGGCCGCTTGTACAAGGCCGATGGCGGATGGCAGGAAGTTGAGACCTTGTTCCGAAAAGAAGGTAACTTTGATCTCGATCTGCGGTTGATGCAGGCACAAATGAACGAAGACGGAACCGCCATCGTTGTCAGCGGTGGCTCAAACCAAACGGGTACCAATGATAGTACCGGGCTGTTCCATCACAGCTATGATGGCGAGAATTGGCTAAGCCCATACCGCCTGGTTGAAAACCAGTTTGGTGGCACTTTCCATCGGCTGGGGTCAAACGGACTGGGCGATGCCATTCTGGTCCATGGTGGTACACCAGGCGGTAGTACAGGTCGATCCGCTTTGTACTTCAGGTTGCTTGAATGAGGGCAGTGTTGACGCTGGCATCTTTGGTACCAGCGTCACTTTGGAAGAGATTATCAGCCTAGATCGCGAGCCAAGATGATTGTACGGCTGCCAACGGCAACGGCGTTGCCTGCATCACGCGCGTGAACGCCTCTCAGCGAGGTATGCTTATAATAAATGAGTATTTGGTATTGTTCCCTGAACACTAGCAAACAGATAAACACACCAAAGGCGGAGCAAGTGGCTATACACCCTAGCGAACAGCTCAAACAAAAAGCCCCGACTAGCGGGGCTTTTAGGGCGTCTACGGACTTCCGTAGACTTCAATTTGGTACCAGAGGCCGGACTCGAACCGGCACGCTTTTAAAGGCAACGGATTTTGAGTCCGTCGTGTCTACCAATTCCACCACTCTGGCATTGCGGGGGTGATTCTACAATAAAACCCTTGTGTGTCAATGACTTTGGTGCATTCTTTATCATCTGAATGACATATTTTTTTCGTACGCTTGGCATCATATTGATGACCCTTGAGATCACTGGCGAATGTTTGAACAGAAAATACGTTGTCACCCTAGTGTTTTACAGGGTAATCTTAGTCTCAGCACTGAACACCGATTGAAGGCACCTGCGAAGGCTTGCAGGTCATCCGATGACACCGCTTTCTTTCGCTGCTCATGACTGCCTTCTGCGGCATGCAGCACAATACCCAGTTCAGCGGCCCATGGATTACGAGGCTGACAGATACGATGACACCGAAACCTTCAAAGGCAGACATTGAAGACATCATCGCGAATGGTGTGCGCTCAGTCTATCAACCCATAGTGGATGTCATTCACGGCGAAATTTTGGGTTATGAAGGGTTGTCTCGCGGCCCTATTGGCCATGCCCTCGAATCACCACTGCAATTATTCGCCCACGCCGAAGCACTTGGCCTGCTGCCAGAGTTGGAGTTGACCTGTCGGGCGCAATCGGTGTCGCAGTTCACGCGTCGCGGCTTCCAAGGCAAGCTGTTCCTCAACAGCAATCCACACGCCTTTGTAGACCCGCACTACCCAAAAGGCCGTACCATTGAGTACCTGCGCGACAGTAATTTAACGCCCGACCACATCGTCATTGAGCTGACTGAGAAGTATCTGACTGAGGACTACGAGGTACTGAAGCAAGCACTGGAGCACTACCGTAAGATGGGCTTCCAAACAGCGATTGATGATTTGGGTGCAGGCTACAATGGCCTGCGCTTATGGTCGGAAATTCAGCCCGACTACGTAAAGCTCGACAAGCATTTTGTGCAGGGCATCAATACCGACCCGGTGAAACAGGCCTTTGCACGTTCAGTGATTCAACTCTGCGACCAATTGCGCACGACGCTCATTGTTGAAGGCGTAGAAACCCCGGCCGAACTAGAACTGCTGCAAGACTATGGCGTGCAGTATGTACAAGGCTTTGTCATGTCGCGGCCCGATGAACTGCCGGTATCGCCTAGCCATAAATTGTTTTCTTTGGCGCAACAGCGCAAGGTACACGACCAGCACCTGGCCGAAGACCTAGCAAGCTGGGTACGCCCCGTTGACCCGTATACCGAACTGGGCGAAGTCTGGCTGCGCTTAGAACGCGAACCCTCAACCCATGCTTTCCCCGTCGTCAGCGAAGGCAAGCCGACCGGCTTTATCCAACGCTCACGCATCTACGAATTGTTTTCAAAGCCCTATGGGCGTGAGTTGTTTTCGCACAAGCCGGTCTATAAGTTTATTGCCCCGCATTCGTTGATTGTGAATCGCAGCACCGGACTATCGGCGCTCAGCCAGATGGTAACCAGCGAAGACGACCTGATGGCGCGGCAATACTTCATCGTGGTGGACGACGACCGACAATATCTGGGCGTCGGCAACACCCGCGACCTGTTACGCAAGCTGACCGATATCAAGCTGCGTTCAGCGCGCCATGCAAACCCGCTGACGCACATGCCGGGCAACGTCCCCACCAACGAGTACATTGAAGAGCTGATTCGACAAAAACAGCCTTTCCAATTGGCCTATGTCGACATCGACCACTTTAAACCCTTCAACGACACCTTCGGTTACTCCCTTGGGGATGAACTGATTTTGAAGCTGTCACAGTTGTTGAAGGAGCGTTTACGGGGGCGCGGCCAATATTTAGGACACATAGGTGGCGACGACTTCGTGGTGGTATCGACGCACAACGATCCCTTGCCACAACTGCGGCTCATGCAACAGCTTTACCGCGAGGCGGTGCGTAATATCGTGGTGTCGTCAGGCCACAGCGCCAATGCCTACCGTGCGATTGATCGTCATGGCGAGGAACGCCTCTTCAGCTTACCTACCCTGTCGGTGGGCTTGCTCCGAGTACAGGCACCTATGCCGGACTGTCTCGATGCCTTGGGTGGCACTTTGGCGCAGATCAAGCATCAAGCGAAAAAGCTGCACGGTGAAGGTATTGCTCTGGCCGACTGGCAAGAAAGCTGAGCGGGCTTGTCAACGCCGCCCGACTCGCCTAGTCTGCGTGCTTTCATTGCTGCTCCAAGGGACTCTTCATGCTGCCTGATCATCTGCTTTGCCACCCCCTATCCACTGCGCTAGACACCCGTATTCAGCACCACATTGACCAGAAGACGAAGCCTCTAGGCGCACTGGGCAAGCTGGAAACCTTAGCGGCACAGGTGGCCCGTATCCAACAAAGCATGACCCCGAAAGCCGACGACGCAGTGCATCTGGTGTTTGCGGCGGATCATGGTATATGCGCCGAAGGCGTCAGCCCGTTTCCGAGTGCTGTAACGGCACAAATGGTACTGAACTTCCTGCACGGCGGTGCGGCCATTAATGTGTTTTGCCGGCAAAACGACGCGGCGTTTAAAGTCATCAATGCTGGTGTACTGGGCGAGCTTCCAGAGCACCCCGATTTGGTGAACACACCGGTGCGCAACGGCACCGCCAACTTTCTCCATGAACCCGCGATGACGACAGACGAGTTGATGCAATGCCTGAATACGGGCTCTCGCATGGTGGATGAGTTCGCCGCACTTGCGCAGGTCATCAGCCTGGGTGAAATGGGCATTGGCAACACCACAGCCAGTGCGGCGATTTTGTCGGCGCTACTGCATTTGCCTGCAGCACAAACCACCGGCGCCGGTACGGGAGCCGATGAAGCCATGCAAGCGCACAAAGCGGAAGTGATTCGCTCAGCTTTGCAACACCATGGCCTGGACTCCAGTGACCCACTGCGTATTTTGCAAACGGTAGGCGGCCTGGAAATCGCCATGATGACCGGAGCTTATTTGCGCGCTGCTGCATTAGGCAAGCTTATTTTGGTAGATGGATTTATTGCCACCAGCGCGTGGGCCATTGCTGCGGCTCTGCAACCAGCGTTGCGCGATTACAGTGTGTTTGCGCACCAAAGTAATGAGCACGGCCATGCGGTGGTGCTACAGAAGCTTGAGGTACTGCCATTACTGCATTTGGACATGCGCTTGGGCGAAGGTACGGGCGCCATTGCCGCGCTACCATTGGTGCGCTTGGCCGTGGCGTTCTTCAATGAAATGGCCTCCTTCGCCGACGCTGGCGTGAGTGAAAGCAACGCATGACGGTACTGCGACGTGAATGGCAGGCCTTCTGGCTTGCCCTTGGCTTTCTGACCCGCATTCCCATGCTGGCCCGCATAGACTACTCACAACAGTTGATGAATCAGAGCAGCCTGTACTTTCCGGTCGTGGGCCTGTTACTCGGCGCGCTCTACGCCACGCTGTATACCGGGCTGGTTCTGGTCTGGCCGCCACTGATCTGCTTGGTGCTGGTGCTGTGCTTTCACCTGTGGCTCACCGGAGCCTTTCATGAAGACGGTTTGGCCGACAGCGCCGACGCGCTGGGCGGTGGCTACACGCTTGAAGCCCGCTTGCGCATCATGAAAGACAGCCGCATTGGCACTTACGGCACGGTGGCGTTAATCGGTGCGCTGGGCTTAAAAGTCGCCCTACTGGCGAGTACCAACCTTATTTGGCTGGCGCTGCTAGTAACGCCCTGCATTGCCCGACTCACACCATTATTGTTGATGTCAGCCCTGCCCTACGTGACCGACCCGGACACCAGCAAAAGCAAACCGGTGGCCGATGGCTTCGACCGGTGGCGCTTGAGTTACGCAATTGCGTTTGTACTGGCGGTCAGTGTGGGTTTTAACCTGCTGCATTGGGCGGTACTGGCTGTGCTCATAACAGCCGTATTCTGGGGCCGCACACTAAAGAGGGCCTTAGGCGGTTATACCGGCGATGCCTTGGGTGCCAGCGTGATCTTCACCGAACTGTTGCTGCTGCTCGGCTTTGTAGCGCAAGGTCTGTAGCCTAATGCGCTATTGGGTACGACACGACCAACCCGCACTGCCGGGGCCAATTTGCTACGGCTGGCTCGACGTGCCCTTAGCGGTGGCGCCTGATATCACCGCCCAGGCTTTGCGCTCGGTCATACCGTCGGCACTGCCGGTCTTCTCCAGTCCGCTGCAACGTTGTCGGCTATTGGCTGAACACTTGCAAGAGCAACCAACCATTCTAGACGACCTACGCGAAGTACATTTTGGGGATTGGGAAGGCGAACTTTGGGACGACATCCCACGCGACCTACTGGATGCCTGGGCGCAAACCCCTTATGAATTTCAATTCCCGAACGGCGAAGCCGTGCCGCAGTTTCTAGCCCGTGTGGGCGCAGTCATCGATACGCTGCCCGAGGCCTGTATTGTAGTGACCCATGCTGGCGTTATTCGCGCTGCCCTGCACCATCGTAAGGGCCTTGCGCTGCAAGAAGCCTTTGCGACGCCAATCCCCTTCGGCAGCTACTTAAAATTCTAACCCGTGCCAAACTGGCACAAGTTACGCTGCAATAGCGCCATTCTTGATCAGCATAGAACCCACCTATTCGGCCCCACTTGCACCGTTTTTCTCCGCGGACTACAGTAGTCTGACGATAACAATAAGAGTAATGAATCATGAGCCGAAACATCAGCAACTGGCTGGCCGAATACGGCACCAGCCACCAGAACCCCACCAACAAACTCATTCATTGGTTTGCCGTGCCGGGCATTTACTGGAGCATCGTTGCGTTGCTCTGGACCATCCCGACGCCAACCTTTATGGCCGAGCTGGCTTGGCTGAACTGGTCGACACTGGCGTTGCTCATTGTTGTCGGGTTTTATGCTCGCCTATCCATCCCGCTTACCGTCGGCATGGTCGCCATCACGGTGCTGTGCTATCTGATTGCCTATGGCATAGAAAGCGCCATGGGTACGATGGGTCTGTTGATCACCGCTGTGGTCGTCTTCGTGGTGTTGTGGATCTTCCAATTTGTCGGGCACAACATCGAAGGCAAGCGGCCATCTTTCTTTAAAGACATCCAGTTTTTGATGATCGGCCCGGCGTGGGTCATGGCGTTCTTGTTTCGCAAGTTTGGCTTGAAGTACTGAGTCAAACCGAGCTTGGCAACGAACGACGCAGCAACACACGCCAACGGCTGATCAACAGCGCGCTGAAGATCAGCCCACAACCCAACAATTGCACCGCCGACAACGTCTGACTGAACCACAGCAGCCCAAGCAAGGACGTCCACACCGGCTCCAACGTCATGATCACCGCCGCGTGGCTGACCGGAGCCAGTCCTTGCGCCTTAAACTGCAACCAAAAGCGTAAGCAGGTGGCAATCAACAAACTGGCCAACAGCCAACCCAAGATGTCCAACTCCGGTACATGCTGCCCAGTCTCTAGAACCCCAGACAAAAACAAAGCAACAACGCCCGTCACCGTCAGTTGTACAGCGGTCAACGGCAGCGCCGGAATGCGCGCTGCATAGCGACTGGTAAGATTAAAGTGCAGGGAAAAAATCAGTGCGGCGAGCAGAAAAAACCCGTCGGACGCCGACAGTGAGAAGCCGCCTTCTATACGCAACAAGGCCAGCCCCACCAGCGCGACACCTACCGCCACCCAAGTGCTGCGTGCAGTAACCGCACCAAACAAAAGCTTGCCAACGATGGGGATAAAGACCACGCCAAGGCTGGTCAGAAACGCGCCAATGCCGATATTCTCAGCGAGGTTTAAACCCATAATCCAACACGACATGGCACCACCCATCACCAAGCCGGTCATCAACGCGCGTCGCAATTGCTCACCCGTCAAATTGCGCAACGCCGTCCAGCCCAACAGAGCGAGTACCACCCCGGCACCAAGAAAGCGCGCACCCAGAAACAATAGGGGCGTCATCCCGGCCAGGGCCTCTTTCGAAAACACCCAGCCAAAGGCCGCTAACAGTGTCACCAACACCAGCCAAACATCTGAGCGCAGTGTGCCGGTGTGACTGCCTTTCGGTGCATTCATTCAATGGCTCCCCTTTGTATTCGCTAAAATACTCGCGCCCTGCATTGTGCACCCCGCTTATCGATATTGCGAGTTCAGCGGCGCGTCTCGTTTAGAAAGGTATCCATGTTGTCATTCTGGATGATTATCAGGCTGCCACGCAATCGCTCGACTTCCTGCACAGTATTCCGGGTTTTGCGGCACTGGACCTGTACCAACAAGAGCCCATCCATGACCGCAACCACCCGCTGCTGCAACGCACAAATGTGCTCTGCACGCCCCATTTGGGGTACGTGGAACAAGCAGGATACGACCTCTATATACGCACCGCTTTTGACAATGCCGTACGGTATTTTTCAGGGGAACGGGGGCATGTGTTGAACTTTGATACCACGAGATAATATTGCTTTTCTGCAGGACGCCAGAGAAGATACATAAATACCCACGATGGGTTGGACACTAGCAGAGGGAAAAGGATTATGCGTCGTATTCTAGGACTTTTATTGTTTGTTGTTTGTCCGCTGGGCAGCTACGCGCAATCGCCTGACAGTTCATTTGAGTCATTTTATGAGCAAGGCATCGCCATCATCAATTCTGGAACGATTGAAGAAGCAATAGAGTGGCTGGGTGGAATAGAGCCGGAGCCAAGCAACGACATGGCTATGTTGAACTTAGCCTAAGCTCGAAGATTGAAAGACGTGAACGAGCATGAGCATAGCATACTGATCTTAAATGAATGGTTCCCCGTCTTTCTTAACCAGTTCGGCCCCAACCACCCCCATGTTCGTTTCGCACATTTTTTGAGGGGACAAAACTTATCAGCATTGGCACAGGATGAAGAGGCAGTAACAAGCATTCTGAGCGCCATTGAACTCTATCAAAACGCGATCCCACTTAACGATGATTCCCTTGAGGCGAGCTATCAAATCCTAGGTAGATACTATCGCCAACAGGCCTCACCGGAAGACACCGTGCATTATTGGCAACTAGCTGCTCAGTTGCGTGCCGATGTTCACGGCGTTATGGACCCCGATCGGGGTGTTTATCTCAACTACATAGCGGCGCTGCGATTGGAACAAGAAGATTGGGATCAGGCTGAAATGCTGTATTTGGAGGCAAGAAATATTTTTCTGCACGCCCCGAAGGAGGCTCGTTTCTGGGTGTTATTCGTCGATAAAGCGCTAGTAGATCTTTATAGGGCGCGAAAGCAGTATATTCAGGCGGCACGATACAGTGCATCGTACAACTTCAGAGTTGCTACGATAGGCTTACTGCACCTTTGATCAATCTACAACCGGTGCTTATTTCCAGCCAATCTCCGACGCAATACGCTGCACAGTAGCCTCTGGCAGAATGCCGATCAAAACCACCTGCCAGGGACCATGTACCTGTGCTACCAAGGTATTCGCGCCGCGTCGCTCACTGGTGTTCATCGGCATTGCATCGCCCATGGGGTCAACCATGATCGACAGCTTTACCACGCCATCGCTCCAAAGCTGATACCAACCGTCACCGCGTCGTTCTTCCACCCGCAATGTGAAGCCAGCAGGCATATAGCCCGGTGCCCAAACCTCGGCGGCGTCGCGGCTTTGCCGGACATTCTGTACCTGATAGCGGTGCCAGAAAGCATTTGGGAATTGCGAGGTGAAGCTGCGCGGCATCTGCACCGCTCCGATTTCAATGTCAGAAAAGCGTGCTTCGCTCAGGATAACACCCTGCTGATCAACCACTTGATAGCGCAGTAAAATTCGGCTGGCGTCGTCCAACCACAGGCGGTGGCGATGCAAACTGGGTTCGGCGCGGTGGCTGAGCTCATACAGTTTGGCCGCACGCCCAGCCACCCGGTCTTCTCGCACCAGCGCGACTTGATAGTGCTCGGCCATTAACTCGGGTTCCAAGTGCAGCAATTGAGCAAAGGGCGAGCTTGGTAACGCATGGTCGGCCGGCACATCCGCGCCGGGGCCATGCCAGCAGGTCAGGTCTTCATTACGCCGAATAACTTCCAACAATGGCCCGTCCATACGCCGCATGCGCTCCTCTTCTTCACCATCGCGGTATTGATGCCACAGTTGATAGGTGTTCATGCCGGATGCACCGCTGATGCTAACAGTACCGCTGTAATCCTGGGTACGCGTGCTGTGCACCCATTCACTAGCCCAAGCGGCAGGGTCTGGCAACTGGGCTAAGGCCGAGCCAGTAAGACCTAGCGTAATGGCAAAGACTCTCAACCAAATCTTCATAGCGCCCCTGGACTTGATGAGCCGACTTCATCCCACCGAGCACCCGGCTGGTATGTCGAGTATTGAGTATGCACAGCCCAGTAGTTCTGTAATTGCGCCAGCACAACAGGGTCCGCCAACGGCTCTTGCACGGATTCCGTTACCAAAATAGGGCTCCCCCCATCGCCGTTGGGCGCAATCCAAAAAACGGCGACCAGAGAGACAACCAGTGAGGCCGCAAGGGCACCCCACACCATTCCCCGCCGCTCGTGCTGCCACATTAAACGGCGCTGCTGTTCAGACTCAGCACTTTCCTGCTCTGACGCATCAAGCGCGGCGTTCACACCGGCCAGCACATCGACGTCCGGCATGCCGTGGCGCGCTGCGTCACTGCGGTGCAGTTCCGCCCAGTGCGCTAGTACGCTCGGGTCTTGCTCCGCTTCGCGCAACAACTTCTGGACACTGAACTCATCCAATTCATTGTCCATCATGCTCGACAACTGCTCGCGTCGGTTATCTTGTGTCATGAGCTCTCTCCACTCGCCTGCCAAGCGCGAATGCGTTGTTCTAACGCTTCGCGGGCTCTAAAAATTCGTGAACGAACGGTGCCTACGGGCACCTGCATCGCATCGGCAATGGCTTCATAACTCATGCCGTCCCACTCGCGATGCCGCAAAGCCTGCGCCATGTCGCTGGGTAATTCGGCCATGGCTACTTGCACCACCGAATGCAACTCCTCTGCGTCGTGTTCAGGCTCTGGCCCGGCGACGCTGTGGCGTTCGTTAACCCAGTCATGCAGTTGCTCGTCATGGCTCAAATCACTTTCCGAGACGGTACGATGCTGGCTACCGACATGACTCAGCGCGGTGTTGATGGCGATGCGATAGAGCCATGAATAGAAGGCGCTGTCGCCACGGAACTTTCCCAGCGCTTGGTAGGCGCGGATAAAGGTGTCCTGTGACAGGTCGCTGATGTCTTGCGGGTTCTGCGTGTATCGCCGAATTAGTGCGGCTACGCGATGCTGGTATTTTACCACGAGAAAATCATAGGCACGCCGATCACCTTGACGGGCTCGATCCACCAATATGCGGTCAATTTCCTTGTCACCTTGTTCGGCCAAACGCTTCGCTTCCTCGGTGTGCACAACCGTCTGCCTAGCTAAATTTGATGACGGATGATGCAGAGCAATGGTAGTCACAGTAATGTTCTCGCCCAGTGGACTGTATCACTAGGACTCACCGGGCGAACAGAAGTTCCTTAGGAAAGCTCAGAAGTGTTCGCCCAGTGATATGGCATTCCGCGGCTATGCATTTACCATCGGTGTAGCCCGCTGAATAATGGTCGCACAATCGATACCCGTTGGCAGATTGCCATAGTTAAGCCCTACATGGGTACTTAAGCGACTGCGACAAAAAGCATCAGCCACGATCGGACAACTGCCGCGCAGCAGCAACGACGCTTGCATGGCTAAGGCCAAACGCTCAGTCAAGTTACGCGCCCGATATTGCATGTCCTCTGTATTCTCCAAATCATGCTCCAGGCGGTTCATAAAGGCATCGAACTCGGGATGCTCGCCCTCGGCCTGCCCTACTTCATCCAAAAACGCTTGTAAGGTTTCAGGCTCTTTCTGCGTTGCCCGCAACACGTCCAAGCACTGCACGTTGCCGCTGCCTTCCCATATAGAATTCACCGGTGATTCGCGCAACAGGCGCGGCATGATGCAGTCTTCCATTAATCCGCTGCCACCGATGCATTCCATGGCCTCATACGCATGACCGGGGGTACGCTTGCAGATCCAGTATTTACCGATGGCAGTGCCCAGCCGCAATAGGCGCTGCTCTCCCGGATCATCCTGATGATCCAAGGCTTGCGCCATGCGCAACGTATAAGCTAAGGCTGCTTCACTTTCCAGCACCAGGTCGGCCAGTACGTTTTGCATCAACGGCTGTTCACTGAGGCGTGCGCCGAACGCCGAGCGATGCGCACTATGATGGAGTGCCTGCACGACCGCCTGGCGCATCCCGGCGGACGAGCCGATCATGCAATCGAAACGAGTTAATGACACCATTTCAATGATGGTGCGCACGCCACGACCTTCGTCACCCACCCGCCACGCCAGTGCACCCCGCAGCTCGGTCTCGCTGGAGGCGTTGGCAACGTTGCCCATCTTGTTCTTCAGACGCTGAATTTGCAGTGGGTTCTTTGTGCCATCGGGCCGCCAACGCGGGAGTAGAAAGCACGTGAGGCCACCGGGCGCCTGCGCCAAGACCAGAAAGGCGTCACTCATGGGCGCCGAGACAAAGTACTTGTGCCCGACCAGTTCATAAGCGTGTTCAGCGCCTCGATCGTACAACGGGAAGGCGCGCGTGGTATTGGCTCGGACATCGGAACCGCCCTGCTTCTCGGTCATCGCCATGCCCAAGGTTACTGCGCTCTTTTCGGTGAAAGGGACATTCCGCCCGTCGTACTCAGGTGCCAGCACCTTCGGCAACCATTCTTTCACCACATATTCGTTCTGCATTAAGGTGGGCAGTGCGGCAAAGGTCATGGTGACGGGGCAACCATGGGCGGCCTCGACTTGCATATGTAGATAGTATTTGATCGCCCGTTTGACGTGCGCGCCGGGCCCTGGATGCATCCAAGGTGAACTGTGCAAGCCGTGCTCCAGCGCGGTCTTCATCAATTCATGGTAGGCGGGATGGAATTTCACCAGATCGACGCGGTGTCCGTAGCGATCGTGCGTATACAGCACGGGCTTGTGTTCGTTGGCCTGGAAGCCTAGATCAATCATGTCGGCACGACCGGTCAGTTCCCCGTAGGCGATCAAGTCGTCTTCGTGCCGGTGCGTCCCAAAGCGCGTCGACATTTCTCGTAACGCGGTGTCGGCCAGAAACGTATTGTAGTTCTGCAACGGCGGTGGCTGGTTCTGTACTTCGTGGGTAACCGCCAGATACTCCGCTGCTTTTGGGTAGGGGTGAGTCTCCTCGTTCATTGTTCTGTACCGCTTTTTGTTCTTTCAGTCCATTGTAGCGCACGCTGGGTTTTACGCCGCATTTGCTCGGCCTTACACATCGTGGGAAGATCCATTCTTACTCAATCTTTTCTGTCCTTTCATGAACCCCAACGCCCAAGCACATACTACCCAGAAGCAGCATACGATTAAGGAATACCGGACGGTGGTCGCCATCAGCCTGCCCTTGCTGGTGTACTACCTGTCGGAAGTCGCCATTGGCCTGACCGACCTGTTTATCGTGGGCCAACTCGGCACGCTGGAATTGGGCGCTGTCGGCTTGGGTAAAACGCTGGTTTTCGGCTGGCTGATGGTGAGCCTGGGTATTCTGTCGATCATTTCCGTGATGTGCTCAGAAGCCTTAGCACAACGCCGTATCACTGAAATGACTCTTACCTTAGTACAGGGCATCTGGATTGCGGCGGCACTGGTGGGATTAGGCATTCTGCTGTTCAGCTACACCACGCCCCTGTTCAATATACTAGGTTACGACCCTGCCTTAACCGCCGTGGCTGACGAATACATTCGCTGGGCGAAGTGGATGCTGCTGCCCGCGTTGGCGTTCGGGTTGCTGCGCAACTATCTCACGGTAGTGGCTCGCACGCGGGTATTGGTGGCCGTTTCTCTGGCGGCGGTTGCCGCCAACTACGGCTTAAACCAACTTTTGGTGTTTGGTCGCTACGGTTTTCCTGAACTGGGGGTTACGGGGGCTGCCGTCGCAACCGTTGTAGTGAATGTGTTTTCTTTCGTGGTTTTGTTTTTCTACACCCGCTGGTCTGAACCACGGGCCATGCGCGCGGTACTGGCGCGGCTTCTGCAATTACGCCCGGTGCGCATTATTGAGCTGCTGCGGCTTGGTCTACCGGCGGGAATGGTACAAAGTCTAGAAGCCGGTTTTTTCATCATTATCTCGCTGCTGGTCGGCACCTTTGGCGCAGTCTGGCTCGCGGCGAATAACGTGATGCTGGCGGTTATGGATGTCACCTTCGTTATCATGCTGACGCTGGGCGAAGCCTTGGCGGTACGACTGGCCTTTCAGCAAGGACTCGGCAACCGTCTTATGCTGCAAGCATTAACGCGCTTCGGTTTGGTGGTCGGTGGCGTCATCATGCTGAGTGCTTCGGCACTGTTATGGCTGCGTCCGGACTGGGTGCTTTCATTCTTTCTCGACAGCAATGCCGACGGCTACGCAGAAACGCTCGCGGCCACGGCGCAGTTGGCCGCCATTATGGCCATTTTCTTGTTGTTCGACGGCTACCAAGTTTTAACCACATGGATGTTGCGCGGCTTCAAAGACACCTTTATTCCCATGCTGCTTGGGGCATCCGGGTACTGGGCCATGGGTTTGAGCTTCGGGCTTATTCTGGCCTACCCCATTGGGCTCGGTGCGGTCGGATTGTGGTGGGGGCTCGGCATCGGGCTGATGTTCGCCGCCTCGCTGTTGGTGCTGCGACTGATCAATAGGGCGTGGGGACGCGGCTGAATCCAGCGCTTCGTGCGCCGTTTCACGTTTACATCCTGCAAGGCTTTACTCACCACAAAACACTCTATATAGTGCTTTCAACTCTGGTTCACCTCAATATGTAGTACCCAGCATGTAAACAGGTTACCAACAACCTGTACACAGAACGCTGTGGATAACTTCATTGACGTGCTAAGCGGGAATCCGGTGAAACTCCGGAACTGACGCGCAGCGGTGAGGGGGAACGAGGGTGACACGTGGTGTCGGAGAGTGTCCAATTATTTGGGTGCGCCACATCACAAGCACTGCTTTTACAGTGACGTAGAAGCGGGAAGCTGTCACCCAAGGTGATGCATTGTATGCATCGAGCCCCCAAGTCCGAAGACCGGCCAGAGCAAACATCACCACCTTTCGCGCATAAAGGTCAGGGTGAATTGCCGCCGTGCGTTCAACGCTCTCGTGGCTGCTCATGCCTGCCCAAATTCGCGATACATTACGCGCAGGAGCACAGTATGAGCACACAAACCCAAGACGCCCTAACGGCTGAGCCTTCCTCGGCCTACAGTCGCTACTCCGTCATCAAACGCCAAAACGATCGCGTGCCGTTTGATCCCGACAAAATCCGTGTTGCCGTCAGCAAAGCCTTTATTGCCACCGAAGGTGAGCATGGCATGAGCAGCAACCGCGTGCGCGAGCAGATACAGCGCATCGTGGACGACGTAGTCACCGTGATCGAACGCCGCTTGCCTTCTGGCGGCGCAGTGCACATAGAAGACATTCAAGACCAAGTGGAACTCAGCCTGATGCGCTTGGGCGAACACACCGTGGCGCGGGCCTATGTGCTGTACCGGGAAAAACACGCGCAAAGTCGTGAACACACCGACGGCCGCCAAGACGCGAACGCGGGCACACCGTTGCTGGTGACGCGTAACGGCCAGCAGCAACCGCTCGACTTGTCGTGGTTCCGTGGCCTTATTCGTGAAGCCTGCAGCGGCCTTGCTGATGTGGACCCCGAAGGCATTGAGCGCGAAGCCTTGAAGAACCTGTACCAAGGCGTCGACTATAAAGACATCGTACCTGCGGCGATTATGACCGCCCGCGCCTATGTGGAAAAAGAGCCCAACTACAGCCAGGTGTGTGCCCGCCTCTTGCTCGAACAGCTCCGCGCCGAGGCTTTGGGTTTTCTGGGCATTGCCGAACAAGCCAGCGCCCGCGACATGGAAACGCTGTACGCCAAAGCCCTGCCCGCTTATATCGCCAAAGGCATTGAGTTGGAGCTGCTAGCACCTGATCTGGCCGAATTTGACCTGGAAAAGCTGGGTGCAGCACTGATTCCCGAGCGTGATTTCCAGTTCCAGTTCTTAGGTCTGCAAACGCTGTACGACCGCTATTTCATTCACAGCGGCAAGATCCGTTTCGAGCTGCCGCAGATCTTCTACATGCGCGTTGCCATGGGCCTCGCCATTAAAGAAGACGACCGCAACGCGCGCGCCATTGAATTCTATGAAGTGCTGTCGCGCCTCGACTACATGACTTCCACGCCAACCCTTTTCAACGCGGGTACACGCCGTCCGCAGTTGAGTTCTTGCTACCTGACCACCGTACCCGATGACTTGGAAGGCATTTACAGCGCCATCAAAGACAACGCGCTGCTCAGCAAATGGGCGGGCGGTTTGGGCAACGACTGGACGCCAGTACGAGCGCTGGGCGCGCACATCAAAGGCACCAACGGCGAAAGCCAAGGTGTGGTGCCCTTCTTGAAAGTGGTGAACGACACTGCGGTGGCCGTGAACCAAGGCGGCAAGCGCAAGGGCGCGGTCTGTGCGTACTTGGAAACCTGGCACCTCGATATTGAAGAGTTCTTAGAGCTGCGCAAGAACACCGGTGACGACCGCCGCCGCGCGCACGACATGAACACCGCACATTGGATTCCCGACTTGTTTATGGAGCGGGTATTCGAAGACAAAGACTGGACGCTGTTCTCACCCAGCGACGTGCCGGACCTGCACGACCTCACCGGCTTGGCGTTCAAAACCCGCTATGAAGAATACGAGCGGCAAACCGCCAGCGGCGAATTGAAGCTGTTTAAGCGTCTATCCGCCAAGGTGATGTGGCGCAAGATGCTGAGCATGCTGTTCGAAACAGGTCACCCATGGATCACCTTCAAAGACGCCTGCAACCTGCGTTCGCCGCAGCAGCATGTGGGTGTGGTGCACAGCTCGAACCTGTGTACCGAGATCACGCTAAACACCAGCCCGGATGAAATTGCGGTGTGTAATTTGGGTTCGGTGAATCTGGTGCAGCACATCAACGCCGATGGCAGCATGGATACCGAGAAGCTTCGCCGCACTGTGCGCACAGCCGTTCGCATGCTGGATAACGTCATCGACATCAACTACTACGCGGTGCCACAAGCGCAGCGTTCGAACAGCCGTCACCGCCCTGTTGGGCTGGGTTTGATGGGCTTTCAGGATGCGCTGTACAAAGCCGGCATTTCCTACAGTTCTGATGCGGCGTTGGACTTCGCCGACCAGACGATGGAGCAGATCAGCTACTTCGCGTTGGAAGCGTCGAGCGACTTGGCCGCCGAGCGTGGGTCTTATGAGACATACAAAGGCTCGCTGTGGGATCAGGGTATTTTGCCCATCGACTCCATTCAGTTGCTGGCCGCCGCGCGGGGTAATGACTACCTGAAGCAAAGCACGTCGCAAACACTGGATTGGGCACCGCTGCGCACGAAGATAAAGCAGCAAGGCATGCGCAATTCCAATGTGATGGCGATTGCGCCAACGGCTACCATCGCCAACATCATCGGGGTATCGGCTTCTATAGAACCGACGTATCAAAACCTGTATGTGAAGTCGAATCTGTCGGGTGAGTTCACGGTCATCAACCCTTGGCTGGTCAACGCGTTGAAAGCGGAAGACCTATGGGACGATGTGATGGTGAACGACTTGAAGTACTACAACGGCAGTGTGCAGAAGATTGATCGGATTCCGGCTGAACTGAAAGCACGTTTCGCGACCAGTTTTGAGATGTCGCCCCGTTGGTTGGTTGAGGCGGGCAGTCGCCGCCAGAAATGGCTCGACCAAGCGCAGTCGCTGAACCTGTATATCGCTGAAGCAGACGGCAAAAAGCTGGATGTGACCTACAAGATGGCGTGGTTGCTGGGTCTGAAAACGACCTATTACCTGCGTGCGATGGGGGCGACCAGTGCGGAGAAATCCACCGTGGCGCAAGGCGAGTTAAATGCTGTGCAAACCACGCAGCAAGCGCCACAGGTTACCACACCGGTGGCAGCGCCCGTGCCGAGCGCCTGCTCTATTGACGATCCGGATTGTGAGGCTTGCCAATAGCTCGTTAAGGTCGACTCAGTGAGTTCAGGAGTGGGGTTTCGCGGAACGCCGTAAACCCGTCCTTGGGGGCTCGTCAGGCGCATCCATGCGCCTGTACGTCCGCTACACCCCACTCCAATACTCACTGAATCACCCGATAGCTCATCGGCAAACAACGATCTGATCCGAAGACGCAAACGGATCAATACCAACATCACATGACCTTTGCCCTCGTTCCTTTGTGTTTGGTACGGGGTTAGGTTGGAAGAATGGCCCAAGCACCGGTTGACGGGCGTATGCGGCAGGACAGCCGCATTCGAGCCCCCAGGGATGGGTTCACGGCGTACCGGAAACCGGTGCTTGGGCCATTCTTCCAACCGATGCAGAGGGAAACTTATAGAGGAAAGATACCATGCTGAACTGGGATGCTTTAGAAGACGAAACGCAGGTGCAAGAGCCTGCCAAGCCGCAGAAAAAAGTAGCGGAAGCGACTGTTGCTGTACCCGCGCCTGCCGCCGATGTAAACATGCAAGCGCAAGTGGAAGCTGAACTGGCCGCACTGGATGTCGCTGCGGGTTTGGAAGAACTTGAAATGAATGCCGGTCGCGTCCAAGTTGACGACAAGCGCATGATCAATTGCCGCGCCGACCTCAACCAGCTCGTGCCGTTCAAATACGAATGGGCGTGGCAGAAGTATCTTGCGGGTTGCGCCAACCACTGGATGCCACAAGAAATCAACATGAGCGCCGACATCCAACTGTGGAAAAGCGAGAACGGCCTCACCGCCGACGAGCGCACCATTGTAAAACGCAATCTTGGCTTCTTTTCCACGGCAGACAGCTTGGTGGCAAACAACCTCGTGCTGGCGATTTACCGACTGATCACCAACCCGGAATGCCGCCAGTACATTCTGCGCCAAGCGTTTGAAGAAGCCATTCACACCCACGCCTATCAGTATTGCATTGAAACGCTGGCGATGGACGAAGGCGAGATCTTCAACATGTACCGCGAAGTACCCAGCGTGGCCAAAAAAGCCGCTTGGGGCCTCACGTACACGCAAAAGCTGGGCGACCCAACGTTCAACACCGGCACGACAGAAAACGACCGTGAATTGCTGCGTAACCTGATTGCTTTTTACTGCGTGCTGGAAGGCATCTTCTTCTATTGCGGTTTCACGCAAATTCTCAGCATGGGCCGCCGCAACAAGATGACTGGCGTGGCCGAGCAGTTTCAGTACATTTTGCGCGACGAATCCATGCACGTGAACTTCGGCATCGACGTCATCAACCAGATCAAAGCGGAAAACCCGCAGCTCTGGGACGACGCCATGCAACAAGAAGCTACGCGTATGATCATGGAAGGCTACGAGCTGGAATACGCCTACGCTCAGGACACCATGCCACGTGGCGTACTGGGCATGAATGCGGAGCAGATGGGCGAATACCTGCGCTACATCAGTAATCGCCGTCTACAGCAATTAGGGCTGGCAGAAGCCTACCCCGGCGCAAAGAACCCCTTCCCTTGGATGGCGGAAATCATGGACCTTAAGAAAGAGAAAAACTTCTTTGAAACTCGGGTAACCGAATATCAAGTCGGTGGCGCGCTAACGTGGGAGTAATAAAAGGAGACGGCGGTACGACCAAGGTACCGCTTTCACCCACATCAGCCAGCCCTTGCGTAGGCATTTGCAGCGTAACGGTTGGCGATACCGTGTGTCGGGGGTGCTTTCGCACCCTCGATGACATTGCGCGTTGGTCGAGTTTAAACCCCGACCAGCTCGCCGAGCGCTTAGCGCGGCGGCGCGAATTGTTGGAAGAAAGCTTTACCATCTACTTCGAATTACGCGACCCCGAATTACTGCTCCAGCAATGGCATAAATACGTCAATTGCCCACCGCACCCACAATTCCCAATAGAAGCTTGGGTGCAGTTGCTGCATTTAGGCGCCTCTAAAATCATCAATGTAGAGGCCTATGGTATTCGCATAAAGCCAGAACACGGCGCAACCACATTGCGTGTGCTGTGGCGAACGTGGCGGGATAGCTTGTTGGATGAAGCGTTGTATTCATAGCTCGATAGGAACCAGACCGCGGCGGGTGTAAACACACCGCCCTACGAGCCTGCCACTACCTCTTCCACCCTTTAAGTGACGGTAAGCACTTGCTGAGGCAGGGGTGTAGGGCGTATGCCGCAAAGCGCGCATTTTCGGCCTGCCGTTGAGCGCTGGCGGCATAACCCGAAAGCCCGTGGCGACAGCACGGTTCCCCACAAAGCAAAAACCCCGAGCCATTGCTGACCCGGGGTTTGCCGTATTTAAGAGCTTGACGATGATCCAGCCCGCAGCACAGCTGCGGGCGTTCTTTGCTTTGAAAGCCCCGTTAAGGGGCTTTCAATGGGCTTCGCCCAACGCGCATCACCCTACTCGAGAGTAGGTCATTTAACCACGCTAAAACCAAAAAACCCGGCACTAGGCCGGGTTTTTTGGTTCTATTTAAGAGCTTGACGATGACCTACTCTCACATGGGGAGACCCCACACTACCATCGGCGATACCTCGTTTCACTGCTGAGTTCGGGATGGGATCAGGTGGTTCCAAGGCTCTATGATCGTCAAGCAAACTGGTCGAGTGGTGCCGGTGCGTCGTTACGCTACCCACACGCTCTCTGTTCGTTTGCCGTCACCGATAAGGTTTTAATTAATTTAATTAATTTAATTAATCCTTATCCGCAATCATGCGTTCTGAATATGCGATTAACACGTTTTTGATCACTCGATCTTTCAATCGCTCGATCTTTGCATGAATTCAATCATTCAAGCACCGGTCTGCGGTACTGCGTCGTACCGACCTTCTTGTATCTGTTTCTCAACACTGTGTAGGCCCAAACGCCTTAGGCGTTATATGGTCAAGCCTCACGGGCAATTAGTATTGGTTAGCTCAACGCCTTACAACGCTTACACACCCAACCTATCAACCTGGTAGTCTTCCAGGGCCCTTTAGGGACTTGCGTCCAGTGAGACCTCATCTTGAAGGGGGCTTCCCGCTTAGATGCTTTCAGCGGTTATCCTGTCCGAACTTAGCTACCCGGCAATGCCACTGGCGTGACAACCGGAACACCAGAGGTTCGTCCACTCCGGTCCTCTCGTACTAGGAGCAGCTCTTCTCAAGTCTCATACGTCCACGGCAGATAGGGACCGAACTGTCTCACGACGTTCTAAACCCAGCTCGCGTACCACTTTAAATGGCGAACAGCCATACCCTTGGGACCGGCTTCAGCCCCAGGATGTGATGAGCCGACATCGAGGTGCCAAACACCGCCGTCGATGTGAACTCTTGGGCGGTATCAGCCTGTTATCCCCGGAGTACCTTTTATCCGTTGAGCGATGGCCCTTCCATACAGAACCACCGGATCACTATGACCTACTTTCGTACCTGCTCGACTTGTCTGTCTCGCAGTCAAGCTGGCTTGTGCCATTACACTAACCGCATGATTTCCGACCATGCTTAGCCAACCTTCGTGCTCCTCCGTTACTCTTTGGGAGGAGACCGCCCCAGTCAAACTACCCACCACACACTGTCCTCGACGCTGTTACGCCTGAGTTAGAACCTCAAGATGACCAGGCTGGTATTTCAAGGTCGACTCCACGCAAACTGGCGTTCACGCTTCAAAGTCTCCCAGCTATCCTACACAAGTCATATCAAAGTCCAGTGTGAAGCTATAGTAAAGGTTCACGGGGTCTTTCCGTCTAGCCGCGGATACACTGCATCTTAACAGCGAGTTCAATTTCACTGAGTCTCGGGTGGAGACAGCGTGGCCATCGTTACGCCATTCGTGCAGGTCGGAACTTACCCGACAAGGAATTTCGCTACCTTAGGACCGTTATAGTTACGGCCGCCGTTTACCGGGGCTTCGATCAAGAGCTTCGCCGAAGCTAACCCCATCAATTAACCTTCCGGCACCGGGCAGGCGTCACACCCTATACGTCCTCTTTCGAGTTTGCAGAGTGCTGTGTTTTTAATAAACAGTCGCAGCCACCTGGTATCTTCGACCGCTTCAGGCTTAGGGAGCAAGTCCCATCACCCTAATGCGGCGTACCTTCTCCCGAAGTTACGGTACCATTTTGCCTAGTTCCTTCACCCGAGTTCTCTCAAGCGCCTTGGTATTCTCTACCTGACCACCTGTGTCGGTTTGGGGTACGGTCAATGTGTATCTGAAGCTTAGAGACTTTTCCTGGAAGCATGGCATCAACCACTTCGGACGCCGTAGCGTCACCGTCATCAGGTCTCAGCATTAAGATCCCGGATTTACCTAAGATCTCTGCCTACACCCTTAAACCTGGACAACCATCGCCAGGCTGGCCTAGCCTTCTCCGTCCTCCCATCGCAATACACATCGGTACAGGAATATTAACCTGTTTCCCATCGACTACGCTCTTCAGCCTCGCCTTAGGGACCGACTCACCCTGCTCCGATTAACGTTGAACAGGAACCCTTGGTCTTCCGGCGAACGGGTTTTTCACCCGTTTTGTCGTTACTCATGTCAGCATTCGCACTTCTGATACCTCCAGCATACCTCTCGATACACCTTCAACGGCTTACAGAACGCTCCCCTACCCAGCGTACAAAGTACGCTGCCGCAGCTTCGGTATCCAGTTTGAGCCCCGTTATATCTTCCGCGCAGGCCGACTCGACTAGTGAGCTATTACGCTTTCTTTAAAGGGTGGCTGCTTCTAAGCCAACCTCCTAGCTGTCTGAGCCTTCCCACATCGTTTCCCACTTAACTGGAATTTTGGGACCTTAGCTGGCGGTCTGGGTTGTTTCCCTTTCCACGACGGACGTTAGCACCCGCCGTGTGTCTCCCGGATAGTACTCACTGGTATTCGGAGTTTGCATCGGGTTGGTAAGTCGGGATGACCCCCTAGCCGAAACAGTGCTCTACCCCCAGTGGTATTCGTCCGAGGCGCTACCTAAATAGCTTTCGGGGAGAACCAGCTATCTCCGAGTTTGATTAGCCTTTCACTCCTATCCACAGGTCATCTCCTAACTTTTCAACGTGAGTGAGTTCGGTCCTCCAGTTGATGTTACTCAACCTTCAACCTGCCCATGGATAGATCACTCGGTTTCGGGTCTACACCCAGCAACTCATCGCCCTATTAAGACTCGATTTCTCTACGGCTCCCCTATTCGGTTAACCTCGCTACTGAATGTAAGTCGCTGACCCATTATACAAAAGGTACGCAGTCACCCTCCTAAGAAGGCTTCCACTGCTTGTACGTACAGGGTTTCAGGATCTATTTCACTCCCCTCACAGGGGTTCTTTTCGCCTTTCCCTCACGGTACTGGTTCACTATCGGTCAACTGGGAGTATTTAGCCTTGGAGGATGGTCCCCCCATGTTCAGTCAAGATATCACGTGTCCCGACCTACTCGTTTTCACTCAGTTTGGTTTTCGTGTACGGGGCTATCACCCACTATGGCGGTACTTTCCAGAACCTTCCACTAACGTCCACTGAGCTTAAGGGCTGTTCCCATTTCGCTCGCCGCTACTCTGGGAATCTCGTTTGATTTCTTTTCCTACGGGTACTTAGATGTTTCAGTTCCCCGCGTTCGCCTCTCCTAAGAGATACTGCACGAATGCAGTGGGTTTCCCCATTCAGACATACCGGGATCATAGGTCGTTTGCCACCTCCCCCAGTCTTTTCGCAGGCTACCACGTCTTTCATCGCCTCCAGTTGCCTAGGCATCCACCCTGTACGCTTAAATGCTTGACCATATAACCCTAAGGTTTCTAGTCTGTACACACCCTCCTCAGGGTATGCACGCACCTACACAATTGATCGCAATTGCTTGCAACAACATACAACAAGTGATGCTAGACGACGCTTACGCGTCTCTATCATCAACACACCGGCGCTTGAATCATTAAACTCATGCAATGTGTTATTCGCATATCCAGATTGTTAAAGAACGGATTGCCTGAACCAGCAGGCAATGTACCGAGCAGCCAAATGATCCCTGATGTGTTCCGAAGGAACGGTCAGGCGACCAGGCCACTAACAAGTAATTCGTGTGAGCACTCATCGATGCGAGCGCTTGTCTGTCGTTTAAGGAGGTGATCCAGCCGCAGGTTCCCCTACGGCTACCTTGTTACGACTTCACCCCAGTCATTAACCACACCGTGGTAAGCGCTCCCCCGAAGGTTAAGCTACCTACTTCTGGTGCAATCAACTCCCATGGTGTGACGGGCGGTGTGTACAAGGCCCGGGAACGTATTCACCGTGACATGCTGATTCACGATTACTAGCGATTCCGACTTCACGCAGTCGAGTTGCAGACTGCGATCCGGACTACGAGACGCTTTGTCGGGTTGGCTTCACATCGCTGCTTCGCAACCGTCTGTACGCCCCATTGTAGCACGTGTGTAGCCCTACTCGTAAGGGCCATGATGACTTGACGTCGTCCCCGCCTTCCTCCGGTTTGTCACCGGCAGTCTCCTTAGAGTTCCCGGCATGACCCGCTGGCAAATAAGGATAAGGGTTGCGCTCGTTACGGGACTTAACCCAACATTTCACAACACGAGCTGACGACAGCCATGCAGCACCTGTCTCAGAGTTCCCGAAGGCACTAAAGCATCTCTGCTAAATTCTCTGGATTTCAAGAGTAGGTAAGGTTCTTCGCGTTGCGTCGAATTAAACCACATGCTCCACCGCTTGTGCGGGCCCCCGTCAATTCATTTGAGTTTTAACCTTGCGGCCGTACTCCCCAGGCGGTCAACTTAGTGCGTTAGCTGCGCCACTAAAGAGATTAAACTCCCCAACGGCTAGTTGACATCGTTTACGGCGTGGACTACCAGGGTATCTAATCCTGTTTGCTCCCCACGCTTTCGCACCTCAGCGTCAGTATTGGTCCAGTGGGCCGCCTTCGCCACCGGTATTCCTCCTGATCTCTACGCATTTCACCGCTACACCAGGAATTCTACCCACCTCTACCATACTCTAGCCTGCCAGTATAAGATGCAATTCCCAGGTTGAGCCCGGGGCTTTCACATCTCACTTAACAAACCGCCTACGCGCGCTTTACGCCCAGTAATTCCGATTAACGCTTGCACCCTCCGTATTACCGCGGCTGCTGGCACGGAGTTAGCCGGTGCTTCTTCTGTGGCTAACGTCAATGTATTGCGCTATTAACACAACACCCTTCCTCACCACTGAAAGTGCTTTACAACCCGAAGGCCTTCTTCACACACGCGGCATGGCTGGATCAGGGTTGCCCCCATTGTCCAATATTCCCCACTGCTGCCTCCCGTAGGAGTCTGGGCCGTGTCTCAGTCCCAGTGTGGCTGATCATCCTCTCAGACCAGCTAAGGATCGTCGCCTTGGTGAGCCTTTACCCCACCAACTAGCTAATCCTACGCAGACTCATCTGGTAGCGCGAGGTCCGAAGATCCCCCGCTTTCCTCCTAAGAGCACATTCGGTATTAATCCGGATTTCTCCGGGCTATCCCCAACTACCAGGCAGATTTCTACGCGTTACTCACCCGTCCGCCGCTCGTCACCCAAGAGCAAGCTCTCTGTGCTACCGCTCGACTTGCATGTGTTAGGCCTGCCGCCAGCGTTCAATCTGAGCCATGATCAAACTCTTCAGTTTTAAATCAGTTGGTCGTCATAAATGACAACCCAAACTTAGCTCAGCAATTAATCGGAATCCACCGTGTATCCAGTAAACTGAACACATGTATGAATTCACAGTCACTTGCTGATATTTGTTAGACTCGCTAACTCACAACAACAAGTGCCCACACGAATTACTTGTTTGATTTTTTAAAGAGCTTCGAAGTGCGCTTGGCTTCTTCGTTTCAGTGGCGCGCATTATACAGCGCCGCTCATCCGTGTCAATCATTATTTTGAAGTTTTTTCTTTGTTTTCAGTCACTTAGCGAACCCTTGCCAAACAACTTCAAACCTTCAATCTAACGCCCTTAAGAGCCAGTGGCCGTGTCAGGGAGCGCGAATTATAGAGAGATTCCCGAGGGTGTCAACGCTTAATTTGAAATTATTATTTTGTGGGTGCGCTAGAGCGCTCTGCCACCAGTTCGACGACGCTGCAGCCACCAGTAGACTCGAATACCCAGCAGGCCGACCAATATCATCATCTGCACCATTGGCCAGCCCCAATCACCTTTCAACTGCCACAGTGCATGGATCGCCGCCAACACAGCAATGAGATAAACCAGTTGATGCAGTTTTTTCCAATTCTTTTTAAGCCGCCGCATGGCGGCCTGAGTAGAAGTCACAACCAGTGGTATTAGCAACAACAGCGCCAGCGCTCCCAACACTATATAGGGACGCTGTGTCAGCTCACGACCGAACGTTGCCAAATTGCCACCAAGAATAAGCCAATAGAACACCAACACATGCAATACGGCATAGGCAAAGGCCCACAAGCCGACAGCACGTCGGTAGGTCACCCAGCGCACCCGAAACCATTTATGCAACGGTGTTAGGGCTAAGCTCAACAGCAAGAAGTTCAGTGCCCACATGCCTGTCTGGTCAGCCAATATCTGTCCGGGGTCCGTGCTGAGAGTCGTACGCTGCCCCATGATCGTCAATGCCATTTGCCAAAGCCAATAGCACAAGGGCAGTGCGCACAGCAGATGAACGGCTAATCGTTGAACCACGGACTGAATTACCGCCCTATTCAAAGTCACGCAACGCCCTACTGATCCCATCAATAGAATCGTCGCAAGTCCATACCGGCATACAGGTGCGCGACCTCTTCTTCGTAGCCATTAAACATTAAGGTATCAATGACATTCGGATTAAAGAACGACGTCGGCAAACGACGCTCGGTCGCTTGGCTCCACCGAGGGTGATCAACAGTAGGATTCACATTGGCATAGAAGCCATACTCGCGTGGCGCAGCATTACTCCAAGTTGTCGGTGGCTCTTCGTTAGTGAAATGAATGCGAACAATGGCCTTAATGCTTTTAAAGCCATACTTCCATGGCACTACTAGACGGATCGGCGCACCGTTTTGGTTTGGCAGGGTCTCGCCATACATTCCGACCGCCATCAAGGTTAAAGGATTCATGGCTTCGTCCATGCGCAAGCCTTCAATATAGGGGTACGGGATGGCCGGCCGGAGAGCGCGCTGGTTCGGGAATTGGTCGCGGTCGACCAAGGTTTCAAAGGCAACGTACTTGGCGTCACTGGTCGGATCAAGCCGCTTGATCAAGTCAGCCAGCGGAAAACCCAGCCAAGGGATCACCATGGACCAAGCCTCTACGCAGCGAAAGCGATAGATGCGCTCTTCCAAGTCTTTGGCCTTAATGAGGTCTTCAAGGGCGTAGGTACCTGGGTTATTGCAGGCCCCACTCACTTGCACCGACCAAGGGTCCGTGCGGAAGTTTTGCGAATTACGCACGGGATCGTTCTTACCCGTACCGAATTCATAATAGTTATTGTAATGCGTCGCGTCGTACTCAGGCGTAATGGCCTCATCCACTCGGTAGGTGGTTGGCCATTCCTGTTTAACTTGCTGCAGCATCCAGTCTGCCGGTCGCGCCCAAGCCTCTGCGCCGATGGTTGCGCCGCCTAAAAGGGCAGCGCCACCAGCCAAAAACCGTCGCCGGTTCAGATACGCCGCTTTCGGGGTAACGTCGTTTTCAGTGAGCCGCTTTACCTTCGTCATGATTTCTCGCCTACGAGGTTTTGTTATCCACTATAGATACGCTGAAACCTGAGACTGGATTAACGGCTCAAAGTTCCAAGCTTACTCGGCAGCTCCGCCACGGCGCTTTAGTTTACGCCAGCCTTCCATAATGGGACCTGATGCCGCATAGGCAAAGGCCAATAACAGCAAGACCACCGGCGGATCTAACGCCACCACTACGAACGCCATAATGATCAGTAATAATGCCGTAAAGGGAATGCGCCCTTTTACGCCAACCTCTTTAAAACTCCAATAGCGCACATTGCTCACCATTAAGCAGCCGACTGCAGAAACCAATATCACCATCAAGAAGGCGAGCTCGGTGCCCTCGACATTCAATTCACTGAACGCCCACACCGAACCCGCCACTATGGCCGCCGCAGCAGGACTCGCCAAACCAACAAAGAAGCGCTTGTCAGTTGTACTGATTTGCGTGTTGAACCGTGCCAAGCGCAACGCCGCACCCGCCACATAGACAAAGGCCGCTGCCCAGCCCAAATTGCCAAGTGAATCCAAGGACCAAAGAAAGGCGACCACTGCCGGTGCGACACCAAAAGCCACCAGGTCAGACATCGAATCGTATTGTGCCCCGAAGTCACTCTGAGTATGCGTCATGCGCGCCACGCGGCCATCAAGGCCATCAAAAATCATCGCCACAAAAATTGCGACGGCGGCATTGCTGAAATCACCTTTAATCGCTGCAACAATGGCATAGAAACCCGCGAATAGCGCGGTAGTCGTCAGCAAGTTAGGGATCAAGTAAACACCGCGCCGCGCGTGGTAAGCCTCTGCTGCAGTTTGGGTGCTCTCACCAGATTCTGTCGTTGGAGCCTCTGGTTGCTTGTTTTCGTCAGCCATGTTTTTGCCAAATCTCTAAATTCAAAAGGTAAAAATACTTTGTTGGTTACTCGCGATTCAGGCCTTTGCCCTGCATTTGCCAGAAAGCCTGAACGATAGGGTCTTGCAGACGTCGCCGCATGGCACAAAGGCCAATCTCGAACGGAGCCAATACGGGCTCCACCGGTAACACGCGTACCTGGCTGTGCATTGGGCTGTTGGTCAGCACCAACTCTGGCACCACACCCACACCGAACCCAAGCGCCACCATAGACACAATGGCCTCATGGCCACCTACTTGGGCGTAAACCGTGGGCTGAAGATTACGCTGCCGAAACCATTCATACAAGCGCTGCCGAGCCAACCCATGCTCAGCAACAATAAAAGGTACGTCCTCCCACAGGATAGACGAAGATTCAACTTGTTCCGACACCGGGCAGGAAATTACCGGGGCAATAAACACTAGGGGCGAACGAGAGAATTCCAGAAACTCGATATTGTTAGGCAACGTATCGGGGCGTGGAGCGATGGCGATGTCGGCGTCGTCATGCTGTACTTTTTCGATCGAATAGGCCGCGTCTCCGGTTTCTACAACAACATCGATCCGCGGATACAGGGGGCGAAACTGCTGCAGCAACTCAAGAAGCAAGCTGTAGCTGGCTGTTACAGAGCAATACAGGCGAATTTGCCCGCGCAGACTTTGCGCCGACTGTTGCAACTCACCTTGAAGCTGCTGCCACGCCGACAACATCACCTCAATATGCCGACGGGCCTGCTTGCCTGCCGGCGTGAGTACTACAGTGCGGTTGTCGCGTTCAAACAACACAGCACCCAGCTGGTCTTCCAAGCGGCTGATGGTTCGACTCAACGTAGACGGACTGACGTGCATCTGTGCGCTGGTTTTACCGAAATGCAGCGTATTGGCCAACGACAAAAACAAGCGCAGTGATTTAATGTCCATGGATATTTCCGATTCTAAAACAAAGCCCCAATATCATTGCAGTTTCTACAACGCATTGTCATGTCTTGTTTGCCAATAATTGCGTAGCACGCCACTATATAGTGTCTCAACAAGTGTCGTAACAGCGACATCGACCAAAAGGTATCCTGCCATGCCGCACGCAACTCTGTACTACGCTCACGACCCCATGTGCAGTTGGTGTTATGGTTTCAGCCCGACCTGGCAAAGGCTACAGGCAGCTTTGAGCGCGCGCTTTAACCAAGAAGAACTGCGAATTAGATATTTAGTCGGAGGGCTAGCGCCGGATTCCGACCACCCAATGCCGATGGATATGCGGACTAAATTGGAAGCTACTTGGCACCGCATCGAAAACGAATTAGGCGTTTCCTTCAACTATGACTTTTGGCACCTCAACACGCCCAGGCGCTCAACTTACAACGCCTGTCGTGCTGCGTTACTGGCTCGTGACGAGGGTAAAGAAATACTCATGATAGCGGCCATTCAACGAGCGTACTATTGCCGCGCACGCAACCCTTCAGATGCAGATGTGCTGCGCGACTGCGCGATCAGTATTGGAATGGAGCCTACCGACTTTGAGCACAATTTGGCCAGCGCAGAAACAAACCAACGCCTAATGGAAGAGATCTCTTTTGCGCGCCGCCTAGGCCTGGACAGCTTTCCCTCACTGGCGGTCGCGGTAGAAAGCACTCTGCACCCCATACCACTGGATTATCGCCACCCAGACCACATGCTGATTTCGATTGCGCGTACACTCGGCGTATAATGCCGCCCTTAATCAACAATCTGGCATGATAATGACGCAAGAATACGACACACCGGGTTTCGAAGGCCAAAAGCACACATTGGTCGAGGACGGCATAGCCCTTGTTTTGGGCACTTTATTTGTTTCACTCGGTGTTACCCTCTATAGCCACGCAATGTTACTGACCGGTAGTACGGCCGGCCTCGCTTTTTTAATTCAATACAGCAGCAGCTGGAGCTTTGGCCCCATTTTCTTTTTATTGAATCTGCCATTCTATGCGTTGGCCATCATCAAGATGGGCTGGAAGTTTACCATCAAGACCTTTACCGCTGTTGCCCTGCTATCGGCATTTTCCGAGGCAATGCCGCTTTTGGTGAGCTTTGAGCACCTCAATGCAGCCTACGCCGCCATACTGGGTGGCTGTTTATTCGGTGTAGGGATTCTGATGCTGTTTCGTCATCGTGCCAGCCTCGGTGGCATCAACATTCTCGCCCTGTACTTGCAGGATCGTTTCGGCATACGTGCCGGCACCTTCCAAATGGGCGTTGACGCCGTCATCCTGTGTATTGCCTTTGCACTGTTGCCATGGCCGCAAGTATTGCTGTCGGTGCTGGGTGCCATCAGCATGAACCTGATACTGACCATCAACCATAAACCTGGACGCTACGTTGGCGTGAGCTGAGCCGCTCCTTACATTTGCTTGAAACGCTCCGCAAAACGACGGCTGACGGCCACCGGCTGCGCGCATTGTTTTAGATGCGCGCTGTATTGCCCGGTCAAGCTGCGACTGACCCGTTCAATGGCAGACACCTGCACAATGGTATTGCGGTGGACGCGCCAAAACTGATCGGGAGACAACTCCTCTTCCAATTGTTTTAACGAACGTCGAATCAGGTATTCGCCTTGCGCCGTCACCACGGTGGTGTATTTATCTTCAGCTTTAAATTGCAGCACCTGCTCTACCGCCACCACATGAATATCGTCGCCTCGTTGCGCATTGATCCATTGCAAGTGCTGCACGGGCATGGGCGTGCTGGCCTGCAACAGTTGCTGCAGCTTAAGCAGATCAACATCCACAGCCTTGGGTGCCAAACGACGACTTTCGACGCGTATCAGTGTCTGTTGCAGGCGCTTCTCATCTACCGGTTTGAGCAGATAATCGACCGCTTCCCGCTCGAAGGCCTCGACAGCGTATTGATCGTAAGCCGTCAGGAAAACGATGGCGCATTGCGCGGTCAAGCCCTCTTTTTGCAACACCGCTGCTACTTCAAGCCCGGACTTACCGGGCATCTTGATGTCTAGAAACACCACATCGGGTTTAGCAGTACGCACCAAAGCCAAGGCTTCATCGCCGTCAGCCGCCATGGCGACTATGTCTAAATTGGGCGCCAATTCACCCAACAGCCGGTTAAGGTGAAAGCGCAAAATGGGTTCGTCGTCGGCAATGACTGCTGTCATCGGCAAGGGGTTACTGACCATAGCGAGGCAACCGAATTTCGGCCAGAACGCCATGCGGCGCCAAGGCAGTGAGGGTCAGGCTGGCGTCATCGCCGTACAACGACTGTAAGCGTTCGCGGACGTTCGTCAAACCTACTCCGCTGCCAGCGTTACCCGTTACAAAGCCCAAACCATCATCCTGCACGCTAAGACAAAGCTGCTGGTCTTGTGCTTTCGCGCGAATGACAACCTGGCCAGGACCGGTACTGCGCTCAAAGCCATGCGTAATGGCGTTTTCAACCAAGGGCTGCAGCAACATGGGCGGCACGACACAGTTTTGCAGCGTTTCGGGCAAGTCGAGTTGGTAGGTCAGCCGCTCACCCATGCGAATAGACTGGATATCCAGGTAGCAGCGAGCAATTTCAAACTCTTCTATCAGGGTGGTGCTGGTCGCACGTGTACGTTGCAAATTCGCCCGTAGCATCTGTGTCAACGCGGCAATCATCTGCTTCGCCTTGGTGGGCTCAATATCGACAAGCCCTTGTACGTTGGCAAGGGTATTGAATAGGAAATGCGGTTCTATCTGACTTTGCAATACTTGCAACTGGCTCTGTACGAGCAAGCGTTCACGGTCAGCGGCTTGCGCTTGGCGCTCTAATACCTCGGCCCGCAAACACTGCATACGATAGCGCGTATAAAAGAAGTAATACACGGCAAGACAGATAGCGAAAGAGAACACCAGGTTGCCAATCCACACGCGCACATTGAGCTGAGCGATCGACTCAGGGTGACTGGTGAAAATCACCGCCATCAAGTTGAGCACACCGATGGCGAACCCCAGCACCAGCGCAATAAAGTTGTTGTTCCACTCCCGGCCGTTGGGGTTCAAACGGTACACCCAATTGACCATCACTACGATGGGCACACCGAAGCCGGCGGACACCCACAGGTTGCGCCACAACGTAAAACCATTAAACGTTGTAATCACTACGGCGATCAACATGCAAAGCGCTAAGCACTGAGAGAGCGCGGCGAACCATTCACGCCAACCGCTGGAAACAAAAGATGGTGCACGTAGCACGGGCCTACCCCAACCGAGTATGGTGTTTGAGATCATAGTAATAGCACGACTGACATGGGGACAAGCCGTACCTGCGACAAACGGCTTTCAGGTGCGACGAACGGTGCATTAGGCCGATGAACGGCAGAGCCTTATGTATTGCATTTTTTGCAACACAACATTGCTACCAAGTCATTTTGCGCAACACGAAATTCGCGGTACACTGCGCAGCGTCGAATAACGGAAGGTCGGTGCAATCACCGGCCCGCCAACACCAACAGAGGTTTACCGTGTCTAACAACTATTTCAATACCCTGAATCTGCGCCAGCAGCTTGACCAACTGGGTCGCTGCCGCTTTATGGATCGTAGCGAATTCGCCAACGAATGCGATTTCTTGAAAGGCAAAAAAGTGGTCATCGTCGGCTGTGGTGCGCAAGGTCTGAATCAAGGCTTAAACATGCGTGACTCTGGCTTGGACGTGTCTTATGCCCTGCGTGCAGCGGCCATTTCCGAGAAGCGTCAGTCTTGGAAAAACGCCAGCGACAACGGATTCACCGTAGGTTCTTATGAAGAACTGATTCCCCAAGCAGACTTGGTAGTTAACCTGACCCCCGACAAGCAGCACTCAGACGTCGTAGAAACTGTTATGCCGCTGATGAAGAAAGGCGCCGCATTGGGTTACTCACACGGCTTTAACATTGTTGAAGTTGGCCAACGCATTCGTGAAGACATCACCGTAGTGATGGTTGCACCTAAGTGCCCAGGCACCGAAGTGCGTGAAGAATACAAGCGTGGTTTCGGTGTGCCGACTTTGATCGCCGTACACCCCGAAAACGACCCACAAGGTGAAGGACTGGAAATCGCCAAAGCCTGGGCAGCGGCCACTGGCGGCCACCGCGCGGGTGTACTGGAAAGCTCCTTCGTTGCCGAAGTGAAGTCAGACCTAATGGGTGAGCAAACGATTTTGTGCGGTATGCTGCAAGCTGGCTCGATCCTGTGCTACGACAAAATGGTCGAAGAAGGCATCGATGCGGGCTATGCGAGCCACTTGGTACAGTACGGCTGGGAAGTGATCACCGAGGCCCTGAAGCTGGGTGGCATCACCAACATGATGGATCGTTTGTCTAACCCAGACAAAATTAAAGCCTTTGATCTGGCCGAAGACCTGAAAGACTTAATGGCTCCGTTGTTCCAGAAGCACCAAGACGACATCATCAGCGGTGAGTTCTCACGCACTATGATGGCTGACTGGGCTGCAGACGACAAAGACCTGTTCCGCTGGCGCGAAGAAACCGGCGAGACTGCCTTTGAAAAGTCACCGACTTACAGCGGTAAGATTGCTGAGCAAGAGTTCTTCGACAACGGCATCTTGATGGTGGCTATGGTTAAAGCTGGTGTTGAGCTGGCATTTGAAACCATGGTGGCATCAGGCATCATCGAAGAGTCAGCGTACTATGAGTCGCTGCACGAATTACCTTTGATCGCCAACACCATTGCGCGCAAGCGTTTGTACGAAATGAACGTGGTCATTTCTGACACGGCTGAATACGGCAACTACCTGTTCGCTAACGCCGCGGTACCTTTGCTGGCAGAACACGTAATGCCTAAGGTTAAAACCGACGTAATCGGCAAAGGCACCAGCGCAGGTAACGCTGCCGATAACCTGCGCTTGATCGAAGTAAATCGCGAAATCCGTGAGCACCCAATCGAGTGGATTGGTGATGAACTGCGTGGTTACATGAAAGACATGAAGAAAATCGTAGAGGCCTGATCACAGGCCCGCAATCAGTAAGAGCTGATGAACACTAAGCCCGCGACCATCGCGGGCTTTTTAATGCCCTATGCAATAAGTTCCTGGCTTAGTTCCAAGATATTCGTGGCTTCAAACACTTCTTGCAGCGTGCTTTGTTGCATCGAGGTCAACTTGACGCGCGTTAACCCCAGTTTTTCCAATGCATTGTCAGATACCCGGTCAGCAGGATAGCGCTGCATAAACCGCGCTAATCGCAGCCATGCACCCAAACGCCCTTTATTGGCTAACAACGCTTGTTGCAATAAATTGTCGAGCGGTAAGTTCTTCAGTAGGTCTTCCATCGGCTCATCGAAGAAGGCATCCAAACAACTCAACAAGCCGACCGTAAATGCAGCGTCTTCCATCGGCGGGCTGGTTTCGCGCGCAACGGTTTGACAGAAAAAAGCGTGGAATAACGTGAGTTCTGTTAATGCGTTGCCACGGTCACTGCTTTTATCCAGCAACAACAGCGTGACCCAGCTACGCAGTCGATTAAGGCCCAACATGGTAATGGCTTGCTGAATCGATTGAATGGCGCGTTGTCGACGATACAAAGCAGAGTTGACCAGCCGCAGTAGTTTAACGGCGATGGCCGGATCACGATTGATCACCGCGACCACATCTTTAACCTGCACGTCTTCGCGATACAGCGTACTGATTAACTCCAGAATAGTATGTCGATCAGAGCCCCGTGGGCGACCGGATATAACCTGCGGGTAGCTGAAGAAGTACCCTTGATACATTTCGAATCCGAGCACACGGCAGCGATCATAGTCCGCCAGCGTCTCCACCTTTTCAGCCAACAGCTGCACATTGAAGGACTCCAATGACTCGACCACCAGCGGCAGACGTGACGGACTGACATGCAGCAGGTCGACCTTCACGACATCGATTAAATTCAATAACTCCCTTGGATAGCGGCGTGTACCATAATCATCTAATGCCAAGGTGAAACCCTTGGCCTTCAATTCACGCAATTTGTCGATCAGATGGGGAGTGACTGGAATATCTTCCAGCAATTCAATGACTAGGTGCTTCTTGGCAAATTCGGGAACAGCGGAAAGCATATCGAGGGTAAAATTAACAAACGCACGTTTGCCGTCAACCACTTCAATCAGGTCTACTTCCGTCAACGCATTGATGAGGACCTGAGCAGATGCCTCTGACCCGTCTTCAAATACGGCTTCATTCCCAACCATACCTCTAAAAAGCAACTCGTAACCCACAATACGCAAGTCTGAGTCAAAAATAGGTTGTCGGGCAAACAACGGACGCGTTGCGGTTCCTGCCATGTCATCCTCGCTGACGATCTAAAACGTCACTCCGTTCGAAGAGTTTAGACCATGACTACATTTTGTGCACAACCTGAAAATCCAGGCGCAATAACTTTACCAACGGCTAACGTTAGCACAGTAAGCAAACTTCACCAAACAGGCAGTTTCTGAAATAAAAAAACCGCCCTGCTTTAAAGCAGGGCGGTCTATTTTGTGTTCAATGCAGATCACAAACTAAGCGTTTTCTCGCCTCGTGAGATACCCGAAACCCCTGTACGCACTACTTCCAATAGTGTCGTCTGCGTCAGTGAACTCAAAAAGGCATCCAGTTTATCACTGGCCCCAGTGATCTGGATGGTATAGGTGTTAGGCGTTACATCAATGATCTGGCCACGGAAGATGTCAGCGGTACGTTTTACTTCCTCGCGCTGCACACCCGATGCCCGAACCTTCACCAGCATCAGCTCACGCTCGACGTGGGTACCTTCAGTCAGGTCGATCAGCTTAACTACTTCAATCAACTTATGTAATTGCTTGGTGATCTGCTCGATGACTTCGTCGCTGCCGTGCGTAACCAAAGTCATGCGCGACAGGGTAGAGTCCTCTGTCGGGGCAACCGTCAGCGAGTCGATGTTGTAGCCACGCTGAGCAAACAAGCCCACTACCCGCGCCAATGCGCCCGATTCGTTTTCCATCAAAACTGAAATAATACGTCGCATGGCCATTAGGTCCTCTCCGTCTTGCTCAAAAACATATCGCCCATGGCGCCGGTCGGCACCTGCATCGGATACACATGCTCCTTCGGCTCCACCAACACATCTAAGAACACCAAACGGTCTTTCATAGCAAAGGCCTCACGCAGCGCAGGCTCTAGATCTGACAGTTTCTCAATACGCATGCCCACGTGACCATAGGCCTCTGCCAAGGCAACAAAGTCAGGCAACGAATCCAAGTAAGAGTTCGAGTAACGCGACTCATAGTTCATGTCCTGCCACTGCTTAACCATGCCCAGGTAGCCGTTATTCAGGTTCAGTATCTTCACTGGCAGGTTATACTGCTTGCAGGTCGACAGCTCCTGAATGTTCATCTGGATCGAACCTTCACCGGTTACGCAGCACACTTGCTCATCGGGGTAGTTCAAGGCCACGCCCATGGCCGCAGGCAGGCCAAAGCCCATGGTGCCCAGACCACCGGAGTTAATCCACCGGTTCGGCTTGTTGAACTTGTAATACTGTGCCGCAAACATCTGATGCTGACCCACGTCGCTGGTCACATAGGCATTGCCCTCGGTCACCTTCCACATGGTTTCAATGACGTGCTGCGGCTTCATCATTTCGCTGTCGTCGGTGTTGTAGCGACCACCGTGGCGGGTGCGCCACTCGTTGATCTGCTTCCACCACTGCGCCAGCGCAGCCTGATCGACTTCCAGCTTGCTCTCGTCAATGGCATTCAGCATTTCTTCTAATACCGAACGCACTGGCCCTACGATGGGCACGTCTGCCGTAATGGTTTTAGAGATTGAGGTCGGATCAATGTCGATGTGAATGATTTTCGCACCAGGACAGAATTTCTTCGTATTATTGGTTACACGGTCATCAAAACGAGCGCCCACGGCCAAGATCACATCTGCGTTGTGCATAGCCGTATTGGCTTCATAAGTACCGTGCATACCAAGCATACCGACGAATTGATCGTCTGAACCAGGAAACGCACCCAAGCCCATCAGGGTGTTGGTCACTGGATAACCGAGCTTCTTCGCCAAACCGGTCAGCAAGTCCGATGCCTTACCGAGAATGACACCACCGCCGGAATAGATCATCGGTCGCTTGGCTTGCATCAACAGATTGACTGCTTTTTTGATTTGACCGCTGTGCCCACGCGTCACCGGGTTGTACGAGCGCATTTTGATTTCCGTTGGATAAACATACGGAAAGCGTTCATTCGGCATGGTCATGTCTTTCGGTATATCGAGCACAACCGGCCCGGGGCGGCCGCTTTCGGCGATATAGAATGCTTTTTTGACCAACATCGGAATGTCTTCCGCGCGGCGTACCGACATGTTGTGTTTTACGATCGGGCGCGAGATTCCCATCATGTCGGTTTCTTGGAAGGCATCCTCACCGATCAAGTGGCTCATTACCTGGCCGGTAATGATCACCATGGGAATAGAGTCCATGTACGCGGTAGCGATGCCCGTAACAGCGTTGGTTGCGCCGGGGCCACTGGTTACCAGTACAACACCGGCCTTACCAGAGGCACGCGCGTAAGCGTCGGCCATGTGCGTAGCAGCCTGCTCATGGCGTACTAAAATGTGCTGCACGTCTTCTTGACGGTGCAACGCATCATAAATGTGGAGTACAGCACCACCGGGATAGCCATAGATGTATTTAACACCCTCGTCTTTGAGGGCTCGCATGAGCATTTGTCCACCGGACAACATGGGTGGCTGATCTTTATTTTCTGTCATGAGTGGGCACTCGCTTTATCAAAGTTAAATGACTTACGAGCTATCAGAAGACATACCTAGGCGTTAGGCATGAACACCAGGGCGATACAGCGATAAGGGAGAATACAGACTCTCTGCGCTGACTCGTCCATGGTCCTTACAGAGGAGAAAACAACGCACGACACACGCCAAGGAAGGCAGAGCTGCGGCAACGTTGTGATAAACCTGTGTGGGCATGGTTGCGGTAACAATTCATGCTGGCAGGACCAAGTGGTCGTCCCTCGACTTGGACGGTTGCTGTTGACTAGGGGTATCCGTCCGATGATCCGCGATGATAGACCTTGTGAGCCTACCAACTGCCATCGATATCCAGACCCTTACTGGTCGGTTGCACAGTGTCATTAAGCCGAAGTAATCGATACTCGTTCAGTCGTCGGTTAACAGTACGTCAAACCAACTTAAGCGTATTGTCTCTTTATGCGGTCAAATGTCAACCACGTAATCCCGCCGTGTCCGCTCGGCATTTACCTTTGCGCCGCTAAAGTTTACTCTTAGTAAAAATAACAGTAAGCACGAGACTGACATGGCCAGAGCGTCCAAACGGGACCACATTGTTGCCGAAGCCACCGGCCTGTTCTTGAATCAAGGTTTTAAAGGCACCTCCATCGACTTGGTGGTCAGCACCTGCGCCGTCTCTAAGCCCACGGTATACAACCACTTTCCCGACAAGGCGGTATTAATGGCCGCGGTCATTGATGACTGGCTGGCGCAACGCCACATCACCCCACCGCCAGCATTGGACGAGGAAACAATACTGGACCACCTGCAAGCGAATTGGTGGACGCCCGATCACATGGCGATGTATCGCCTGATCATCGCCGAAGGCTGGCGCTTCGCCGACGCCGCGCAACGCTTCTGGGCCGACTTTCATCAACCTTGGCAGAACGCAGCTGAAGACTGGCTGCAAACCCTCCAGGGCCACTCGGCCAGCGAGGCCAAACAGTGCCTTGAAGCAGCCCTCTGGCAACGGCTTATGGCACTGGCCAAAGAAAGGATTTAGAAATTACTGCCGTGCAGCGAGCAATCCACCCACCAACTGCCCTTCCAGCTCAACATTAAACGCCTGCGCACTCAGCATGTGCTCGGTCATCAGTTGCTTTACGTGCGCCTGATCACGCTGCTGAAACGCTTCATTCAATTCACGATGAAAATGCAGATTCGCCTCGGAGAACTCGCGTTGTTCCGGCAACTGAACTTTCTTATAGATCACGAGGTCTTTGATCAGATCGTTCAAAAATCGCCCTAAGAAAGCAAACAACGGATTGCCACAACGATCCGCCAGCACATTGTGAAACTCCAATTCGGCAATGCGTTGCTCTAAACGCTCTTCAAGGTTAGCCGGCGCCTCAGCACACAACTCGGTCAAACGGTTCAACTCTGCAAGATCAGCATCGGTTAAATTACCTACCGCCATCTCGGCAATCTGCGGCTCAACCAGCACACGCAACTGATAGATGTCTGGCCCGGTGGGGTGCTGAAAGTGCAAAAAATTACGCAGCAGTTGCGAAGCCAATGGATAAGGCACCTGCGCCAACACCGCCCCACCGTTCGGGCCGGTTTTAATGGTAATCAGCCCCTGCACTTCCAGCGACTTCAATGCCTCCCGTACCGTACCGCGCGCGCAATCAAACTGTTCCATCAAGGTTGCTTCATTCGGCAAGCGCTCACCCGGCTGCATGTCTTGCACCACCACCCAACGCTTAACCGATTCCACAATCTGATCAGCACGTTTTAAGCGCCGTGTGGTGTCTAACCCTGACATTAATTTGGTCATTTTTGTGTGCCTTGCTTAATTTATGATATTTATTATAATAAATAGTATGAATTAAACAACCCACGACTCAGCCATGCGTTTATTTGACGTGATGACGCATGATCTCGAAGCTGAAAAGGTTATGCACCACCCCCTCAGAGGGGCGTCGGCCGCAGGGATAGCGGCCACCGAGCTTACAGGGACTGTATTTACAGCGTCCCCGTGAGGGGGTGGTGCATAACCTTTCTGCTGAGTCGCCGAACCGAATCAACGACTGGAGAACTACGCAATGGCCGGATTTCAATGGGACGACGCATTACTGCTGGACCAACAACTGACAGAAGACGAACGCCTCATTCGTGATGCAGCCCGCGCTTACTGCCAAGAAAAACTACAACCGCGCGTCATGAGCGCCGCCCGCGAAGAACGTTTCGACCGCGAAATCATGAGCGAAATGGGCGAGCTTGGCCTGTTGGGCGCCACCGTTGCCGAACAATACGGTGGCGCAGGCGTCGGCCACGTCGCTTATGGCCTCGTTGCGCGTGAAGTAGAGCGCGTAGACTCCGGCTATCGTTCCGCCATGAGCGTGCAGTCTTCCTTGGTGATGTACCCCATCGAAGCCTACGGCACCGAAGAGCAAAAGATGAAATATCTGCCCAAGTTAGCCAGCGGCGAAATGGTCGGCTGCTTCGGCTTGACGGAACCAAACCACGGCTCCGACCCCGGCTCGATGGAAACCCGCGCCAAGAAAGTTGACGGCGGTTATTTGCTGACCGGCGCAAAAATGTGGATCACCAACAGCCCTATCGCTGATCTCGCTGTAGTTTGGGCGAAATCAGACAGTCACGACAACAAAATCAAGGGCTTTATCGTTGAACGCGGCACCGAAGGCTTCAGCACACCGAAGATCCACGGCAAGCTGTCGCTGCGTGCTTCGATCACCGGTGAAATAGTGCTCGACAATGCCTTTGTGCCGGACGAAAACCTGCTGCCCAATGCGCAAGGTCTGGGCGGGCCGTTCGGTTGTTTGAATAAAGCACGGTTCGGTATCGCCTGGGGGGCGATGGGTGCGGCAGAGTCTTGCTGGCATGCAGCTCGCCAGTACACGCTAGACCGCAAGCAGTTTGGCCGTCCATTAGCGGCAACTCAGCTAGTGCAGTTGAAGCTAGCGAACATGCAAACAGAAATCACCTTGGGCTTACAAGCAGCGTTGCAGGTCGGTCGTCTGATGGACAGTGGCAATTGGGCACCAGAAATGATTTCGCTGATCAAGCGCAATAACTGCGGCAAAGCACTCGACGTAGCCCGCGTAGCGCGGGACATGCATGGCGGCAATGGCATTTCCGAAGAATTCGGCGTGATGCGCCACATGGTGAACCTCGAAACGGTCAACACCTACGAGGGCACCCACGATGTTCATGCCCTGATTCTTGGGCGGGCACAGACAGGCATTCAAGCGTTCTTCTGATAAGCCTTGTCGAGCTGCTTTCGCAGAAGGGACAGAAGGGTAATCGCGGACACGCCGTGAATCCGTCCTGGAGGCTCGTCAAGCGCATCCTTGCGCTTGTACGGTCCTTGATTACCCTTCTGTCCCTTCTGCGAGCAGGCCATACAACTGAATCACGCCACAGAAAATGCATCCTGATGGCTGTCTCCGCCGGAGCCTTCATTGCCTGATTCTTAAATTGACGATGAGCTATCGGATAGGCGTTGCGTGGCGAGAGTGGGTAACAGACCGTTCAAGCGCAAGGATGCGCTTGACGAGCCCCCATGGATGGGTTCACGGCGTGTCTGGAACCCACTCTCGCCACGCAACGCCTATCCTGTAATTCTATAACATGAGAGAGGTAGCAATGGACAAACCGCTGACAGGCATTCGTGTACTGGATTTATCGCGCATATTGGCAGGGCCTTGGGCCAGCCAGTTGCTGGCCGATATGGGTGCCGAGGTGATCAAGATTGAACAACCCGGTAAGGGTGACGACACCCGCCGCTGGGGGCCACCGTGGGTGGGTGATTCTGGCGAGGCGGCGTATTTTCTGTCGGCCAATCGGGGCAAGCAGTCCGTCACCATTGATATTGCCCAGCCTGCCGGACAAGCGCTGATTCGAGAACTGGCGCTTAAAAGCGATGTCTTGATTGAGAACTTTAAAGTCGGCGGTCTTAAAAAATACGGCCTCGACTACGCCAGCCTGCACGCCTTAAACCCGCGCTTGGTGTATTGCTCCATTACCGGCTTCGGTCAAGAAGGGCCCTATGCCCAGCGTGCTGGTTATGACTTCATGATTCAAGGCATGGGCGGCCTGATGAGCCTCACCGGCCAACCCGACGAAGTAGCGGGTGGTGGCCCGGTGAAAGTCGGCGTTGCGTTGACGGATATTTTTACCGGCATGTACGCCAGCAATGCCATCACCGCCGCACTGTGGCAACGCCAAACCACCGGCACTGGCACACACATCGACCTCGGCTTGCTGGACGTGCAGGTCGGCGTGCTTGCCAATCAAGCACTGAACTACCTCACCTCCGGGCAGGTGCCCCAGCGCTTGGGCAATGCGCACCCGAACATTGTGCCTTATCAAGCGTTCAGCACAGGCGACGGACACCTCATTCTCGCGGTCGGTAACGACACCCAATTTCAGCGCTTTTGCACGGTAGCGGGCGCACCCGAATTGGCCACCGACGAACGCTTCACCACCAACGCCTTGCGCGTGGCAAATCGACAGGTCTTGATTCCCTTGCTCGAACCCTTGCTCACGCAGTTTAGTACCGACGAATGGCTGACGAAATTAGAAGTTGAGGGCGTGCCCTGCGGCCCGATAAACACGCTGGACCGCGTGTTCGCCGACCCACAGGTCCAGCATCGTGAAATGGCTATTGAACGCGAACACGCAACCGCCGGTGAGGTGAAATTGGTCAGCAACCCTATACGCTTTGACGGCGTCGCGTTAAACGCGGAAACGGCCCCGCCGGTATTGGGGCAGCATACGGCTGCCGTGTTGCAATCGGTGTTAGGCATGAGTGAAAACGCCATCGCTCAATTACGAGACGATGGCGTGGTGTAGGCTCGCGTGAAATGTAAGTGCCTAGCACTTACTTCACCGCACCAGCCGTTAAACCGCGAATCAACTGCTGCGAGAAGAATACATAGAGTACTAACACAGGTAGCACCGCCAAGGTCAGGGCGCTCAATACCGCGTTCCAATCGGTTGCGTACTGGCCAATAAATTGCTGCACGCCTAACTGAATGGTTTGTGTTTTCTCACCGGGAGCCAGAATGAGTGGAAACCAAAGATCATTCCACATCGGCACCATGGTGAACACCGCGACCGTGGCGATGGCAGGTCGGATCAGCGGCAATGCAATCTGAAAGAATATCCGATACTCGCTCGCGCCGTCGCAGCGCGCCGCTTCTTTCAAGTCGCGCGGAATCTGCCGCATAAATTCAGTCAGAATAAAGATCGCCAATGGAAGACCCTGCGCGGTGTACACCAGAATCAGTGCCATGTGTGTGTTGACCAAATTCAGTGCCACCATGATTTCCAGAATACTCACCGTACCCAGCCGAATCGGCACCATGATGCCAATCGCCATGTACAACGCCAACAAGCGACTGCCGCGAAAGCGATATTCCGCCAGCGCCCACGCGCACATGGCCCCAAACAACAACACCAGAAACAGTGGAATCACAGTGACCAGTATGCTGTTGCCGAAGTACAGCCCGAAATCCGAGCGTTCCAACACACGTTGATAGCCAACCAATGAAAAGCTATCAACGGTAGGAAGCGCCAAAGGGTCATTAAAGATGGCCCGCCGGGATTTGAACGAATTCATAATCACCAACAGTATTGGAGCCAAGGCCAGCAAGGTATAACCCAACAACACAGCATGCACCGCCAAGGCATTGAGCGGCTTGGCATCTGGCCCGCCCTGCCAGAGCTTGCGCCACGCCAACGACGGACCTCGGCGCGCAGCGGTATTCACGGTGGTTTTAAGCGTCATGTTCATGCCCCTCACATCTCATAGCGCTGCAAGCGCCGCTGAATTACAAAGAAGTAGGCTGCCACGCCACAGAGAATGACGAAAAACATCATCGACGCGACCGTCGCGCCCATTGTTGCGCTGCCGATCTGTGACTGATAACCAAAGAAGGTGCGATAAAAGAACGTACCGAGAATATCGGTGGAGAAATTAGGCCCCGCCAACGCGCCTTTAACGGCATAGATCAACTCGAACGCATTGAAATTGCCGACGAAGGTCAAAATAGTTACCAAGCCCATCGTCGGTAGGATCAACGGCAACTTAATCTGCCAGAATATGCGCCACGCCGATGCGCCCTCGACCACGGCAGCCTCAATCAATTCATCCGGTACCGCGATCAGGCTGGCGTAAATCAGCATCAGTGGGATACCCACAAACTGCCAAACGGATATCAAGGCTAAGGTAATCAGTGCCGAGCTTTCGTTGCCGAGCCATGCATCAAATAAATGCCCTAAGCCAATAGCCTCCAATAAGCCCTCACTCACACCCCACAGCGGGCTGAGGATGAGCTGCCAGATAAAACCGATGATCACCACCGACAACAACGTCGGCAGAAAAATGAGCGTGCGATACACCTTTGCCCCGCGCAGACCACGCAAGCTGATCAGCGCAGCCAGCAGCAAACCAATCGGGTTTTGCACCAGCATGTGTATCAAGAAGAATTTTGTGTTGTTCCACAGAGCATTCCAGAACGGTACAGACCAATTGGGGTCGGTCAGTAAGGTAATGAAATTACCCACGCCATAAAACGCCCGCGTGCCTGGTCCGGTTTCTGTAAACAGGCTTAGCCGCAATGTATCGAGCAACGGCCATGCGCTGAACACGGTATAAATCAGCACCGCAGGGCCAAGAAAAAAGATGATGTGCCATGGAAAGCGACGCTGCGCATCAGTGACCATAATGCAGTCCTCGTAAAAAAAAGGGGTCACTGCAAACTGCACAGGTGACCCCAACGGGTTCATCACGTCAAACATCCAACGTGATCACATGAATCGCTATTAGCGCGGCTGGTACCAAGAGGCGAAGCCGGTATGAATGCGGCGTGCAGCATCTTCTGGCGTCATCTGGCCGTTCAACACCTGGCTACCCACTACCCACAACTCTTGCTCCATGTTCGGATTGCCCCGGTTCATGATCTGCGCATTGAGGCGAATGGTTGAATCGCAGTCCTGCCGCCAGCCAATCATCTCAGCCGCTACGGGGTCACGTACGTCTACGGCATGATTCGCCAACGAGAAAAACCCGGTGACTTCGTTGGTGAACAGATCTGCAAATTCCGCACTGGCCAGCCACGTCAGAAACAGTTCGGCCTCTGCCTTGTTGGGCGACGCGGAATTGATGCCCATACCGATGTCCGTGTGGTCGGAAATCACACAACGGTCAGCACCGGTTGGGATTGGCGGCGGGAACGCACCGAACTCAAAGTCGGCTTGCTGATTAAAATAACCAATGTCCCATGAACCGGACGGATAAATCGCCGCACGACCCAAAGCGAACAGGTTTTGCGAGTCACCATAGGTCTGCGCTTGGTAACCGCGTCCCATGTACTCACCCCAGCGCGCCATCTGGCCAAACGCATTCACAAATTCATCGTCTAAGAAGCGTGCTTCGCCCGCTAATAGCGCTTGGCGGCCTTGCTCACCACCCCAATACGGCGCGCCAATGCTGGTAAACACAATCTGGTTCGCTTCCCACTGGTCGTTTGTTCCCAGCGCCAATGGCGTATAGCGTGAACCGTCTTTAATCCGGTCGAGCACCGCAAAGAACTCAGCCTCCGTCTTCGGTGCTTCTATGCCCAACTCAGCGAAGATTTCTTTGTTGTATAGAAAACCATGAATCACCGATGCCATGGGCATGCAGAACTGCCGTTGGCCGTCGTCGGTGCTCCAGGCACTTTTAGCAAAGTCGGCAAAGTTGTCCATGGCCGGAAGACGCGTCACATCCGCCAAACGGCCTTGCATAAAGAGATTCAACGACACATCAAACGGACGGCACGTAATCAGGTCACCGGCCGTACCCGCTTGCAATCGTGCGTTCAGAGAAGAATCGTATTCGGTGGGTGAGGTCGGTACGAAACGCACATTGATATTGGGGTGCTTCGCCTGAAAAGCAGGGATCAACACATCTTCCCACAAGTCACGGTCGTCCACGCGCCAGCTTTCAATGGTCAGATTTCCGGCTTGGGCTGCCGTACCCGCAGCAACCAGCGCTGTGGCTACCGCCATTCGCATCAGTTTTTTCATAAGACATTCTCACTTGGTTTATTGTGTTTATTGTTTTTTGCTGGAATACCAGTGAGGGCACGCTAACACCGGGTTTTATATGACTGTTAACAACTGGACAGGTGATGATGAAATATGACGAGAACTCTAGGCATCACAAGGCTTTGCGGCTTCTCATTCCATGCTTGGGTCATTTCATAACCTAACATCGCAAACGGCGAGAGATGAGCTAAGACCCCACACTTTTCCATCCTATGGCGAACGGCGGGGTATGGGTTAGGGCCGCAGGGCGTGTGCCTCAAGGCGCGACTTTCGGCCTGCCGTGGAGCGCCGGAGGCATACCCCGAGAGGCCACAGGTCGGGTATTTGTCGAAAGGCTTTGCAAGACTTTGAAAGAGTACAAGAGAATATAGTGGGTTAAGATAGGTACCACCTAATAAGAACAACACAACGGCTGCATACCCATGCTCAAACGTCTAATGGCCATACCGCTGTTACTGAGCGCCACCGCGCTGGCACAACCTTTGGAAGTCCTGCACTGGTGGACCTCCGCAGGCGAACACGCCGCCGCCGACATATTGCGCCAGCAACTTACCCATGCCCAAGTCGAGTGGCAAGACTACGCCGTACCCGGCGGTGGCGGCGATTCTGCCATGGCCGTACTCAAGGCTCGAGTCATCGCCGGGCAACACCCTGGCGCCGCACAAATCATCGGCCCCAATATTCGTCTCTGGGCCCGCTTGGGGTATCTGCAACCCTTAGATGACTGGTCTACCGCGTGGCCCGGCGAACGCTATGCCACCTTGGAAACCCTGACTCACGCCGATGGCGTGCGCACCGCCGTGCCCGTCAGCATTCATCGCATCAACTGGATGTGGCTGAACCCAGCACTTTTTCAACAATATAATCTGCCCCTACCCACCAGTTGGAGCCAGGTGTTTCAGGCTGCCGAAGTCTTCCAAGCGGCGGGCATTGTGCCGTTGGCACACGGCGCACAGGCATGGCAAACGGCTACCCTGTTTGAAACATTATTGCTCAGCGTCGGTGGCCCCGAGTTTTATCGCGCGTATTTTGTTGATCTAGACCCCAACGCCCTGCACGACGTCCGCGTGGCTGAAGCCCTGAGCCTGCTGCGCCGCCTGAAAGGCATAATGGACCCTCAGAATCAGAACCGAGAATGGCAAGAAGCCAGCCAGATGGTCATTAACGGTGATGCCGCTATGCAGATCATGGGCGACTGGGTGAAAGGCGAGTTTACTGCGCAGCATAAATTGCCGGGCAAAGACTACCTCTGCATGCCCGTCCCCGGAACAGCACAAAATCACCTGTACAGCGCCGATACCTTTGTGTTCTTCCGAAGCAATAAAGCAGATACGCAACGCGCACAGGCAGCGTTTGCACATACCGTTTTGGATGAGGAAACACAGCGTCGATTTTCACTGGCTAAGGGCACTATTCCGGCCCGCGCAGACATCAAACTAGAAGGCTTCGACGACTGTTCCCAGACGTCGGCGCACGTCTTTCGTGAAGCCGAACAGGCCGGGCTATTGGCCCCCAGCATGGCGCACAGCATGGCAACGTCGCCGGGTGTAGAAAGCGCCATTTTCGACACCCTGCATCGATTCTTTCGCGATGACAGTATACCCATCGAAATTACCCAACTACGGCTCGCTCAAATTCTGAGCGCATTGAGTGACCATGAATAAGACACTTTATGTCGTCGATGACGATCAGAAAATTCGTGAACTACTGAAAACCTACTTGGAACGCAACAACTACAACGTTGCGGTTGCAGCTGATGGCGAAACCTTTCTCGATGATTTTCCGCGTTGCGCCCATGAGGTGTCCGTGGTCATACTGGACATCATGCTACCAGGGCAAGACGGTTTCAGCGTGTGCCGGGCTTTGCGCAGCCAATCTGACGTGCCCATCATCATGCTGACCGCCAACGCGGAAGAAACCGACCGAGTGGTCGGATTGGAACTAGGAGCCGACGACTACCTAGCTAAGCCGTTCAGTCCGCGCGAACTCTTGGCTCGCATCAAAGCCATTCTGCGTCGTTACGAGCCCGCCCACACGACTGAAAGCGCTGGGCGCTACTATCGGTTTCGCGATTATTGGCTCGATACCTTGGAGCGCTCACTGCTCACCCCGCAAGATGGCTGGCAGAACCTGAACGGTGCAGATTATCAACTGCTGCACTTCTTTATACGCCACGCGGGCGAGGTTATTACACGTACACGCTTGATGGAGCTGACCCGCGGCCGCGACATGGGTCCGCTGGATCGCTACCTCGATGTACAGATCAGTCGCCTGCGCCAACGCTTGGGTGACGATGGCAAAACGGCCCAACTGATCAAAACGGTGCGCGGCGAGGGCTATGTCTTCAGCGCAGAAGTCACGCGACATAAGGACATTCCTCAGCATGACTAACGCTGCTGAAAAATCACCTCTGTGGCGCTTGATGCCCTCCTCACTGATCGCCCGCCTGTTGATCGTTATGGTGGCCGGCGTCAGCACTGCACAAATCGTGACCAGTGCCATATGGGCAGGCCAAGTCAGCAGCGACGCGAAGCAAAGCCTGTCTGAAAGCGTGCGTTATTTGGCGCTGTCAATGGCTTCCACGGTGCAATACTTCTCTGCTCTACCCGACAATGTCCGGCCTATCGTGTTGGATCAACAGCGTGAAATAGGCGGTAGCCGTTACTTTCTCAACTTGAATCAAAATCCCATCACATTGCCCGAGCAAATGAGCCATAGCCTACGATCACTAATCCTCGAAGAAGTGAACGCGGTACTGGCCGACGAGCTAGGGGTTAACGATGTTCAGTCCGCCTTGGTGATGCCAGAGCACGCGGTTGTGTTTACCAATGGCACCTTACTTACCGACCTTCCCGACCGCTGGATTCGCCAAAGTTTGGTGTTAGAACCCCGCCCCGCTCCTTTGCTCGTCAGTCAGGTTAAGCTGCGCGACGGCTCCTGGATGTACATCGCCACGCTGTTGCCCGACCCCTATATTCTCGACAAAACTCGAGCCTTAACGGGTGAACGTTGGCTATCGTTGCTGTTGTCATTATTGATTGTGGGCGTGCTCTCGGTGTGGTTCGTGCGCTGGCAAACCCGGCCACTGGCTGATTTAGCCGCCGCAGCAGACGCCTTTGGTCGCGGTATGGACCATGCACCGCTGCAAGACTCCGGCCTGCGTGAATTGGACGCCACTGCCCGCGCTTTCGGCGTAATGGAATCCCGTATTCAACGCTACATGACCGACCGCGAACGGTTGTTTGGTGCTATCTCTCATGATCTACGAACCCCCATCACTCGACTCAAGTTGCGTACTGAATTGTTAGAAGACGGACAATTACAGCAGGAATTCAATGAGGACTTAGACGAACTCGAGTTGATGGTAAAGGGAGCATTGCAGAGCGTACGCGACAGCGACATTCATGAAGACCCGCACGCCATAGACCTGTCTCGTCTCCTGCAAAAGCTGGCACGCGACAACACACTGGCCGGACACCCCGTCACTGTTCGCATTGCCAGTCAGCCAAATTTCATCGGTAAACCTTTGGCTTTGAAGCGTTGTTTGAGCAACCTGATCGACAATGCGGTGTTCTACGGCGAACGCGCTGACATTATTCTGGAAGCCAACACCAGCCACCTCGTCATCCGCATCCTCGATAACGGCCCCGGCATCAGCGATGACGACATGAAGAAGCTCTTTGAGCCCTACACGCGGCTTGCCCACGGCAGACATTTGAACAAGAACGGCATGGGGCTAGGCCTGGGTATCGCGCGCGCTATTATTCACGGGCATGGTGGCGAGCTTGAACTTCACAACCGAACAACGGGCGGCCTTGAAGTGCGTGTGGTATTGCCCTTATCAAACTGATTGTCTCCGCATTAAGATCTACTTTGATTAATGACCTGTAGTGCTATAACCACTGAATGCTTTTCCGGAGGCGCTTTTAATGCTGGAAAAAATGGACCCCTACACATTACTGCAGGCATACCAAGTGATCATAGATCAAGGCACTGCAACAACAGACGGGGCAAGGACTTTTCAAGGGCTGACAGCGCAAGCAGGATACGACGGCTATAACGTAACGTTGAGTGATGGCACGGTGACAGTAGTTCTGATGTTTCATCAGAAATGCGCGGTAGAATCACCCAGTGGACGAGCTACGGCGCAGTTCTTGAAACGGATAGAGCGCTTGCTAGAAGGGCACGCTTAACGCCATATCAGGGTTGCCATGCGACCGGTTTTACCGTCACGACGATAAGAGAAGAAATGTTCCTTGTCGGTCACCGTGCAGTATTCGCCACCGCTGACCGAGCTGATACCCAGCCGAGTCAGGCGCTGCCTCACTAAGCCGTAAATGTCCGCTAGGTATTTGCCGTTGCTTTGCTCGACAAAACACAGTTCTGCTTTCGGGTCTACCGCCATAAACGCCGTGCGGACTTCTGCGCCGACTTCAAACGCCTCTGGCCCAATCGCCGGGCCAAGCCATACAGTCAGTTCATCGGGTCGAGCGCGAAAGTGTCCCGTCAGCGCCTCAATCACACCGTCACACAGACCACGCCAACCCGCGTGCGCAGCACCCAACTCTTCACCGTCTTTCGACGCGATCAGCACGGGCAAGCAGTCGGCGGTCATTATGGCCAAAGGCACACCGGGTTTATTGGTGTACGAGGCATCGGCTTGCAGCGTGGCAACTTCCGGCTCTAGAAAACGCATTACTTGAATGCCGTGCACTTGGCTCAGCCATTGTGGCACGGCAGGCAGTTCCAACAGGTCAGCTAGACGGGCGCGGTTGCGTTTTACCGAAGGCAGGTCATCACCTACATGGTGCGCCAAATTAAAGCTGCTATAAGGCGCTTCGCTGAATCCACCCAAACGAGTAGTGGTGACTGCATGAATGCCGTCGGGAAGGTCATCCCATTCTGGAATTAGCAGGCCATCAGTATTCGTCATTCGGTGACTCCTCGGCTATGACATGCAACAACTGCTGCATGTCTTCGGGCAGATCAATTTCCCATTCCATCCACTCACCGGTTTCCGGGTGAAACAAACCCAGAGCTTTGGCGTGCAGTGCTTGACGCCGAAACCCTTGCAGGGCTTCCTTTAAGCGGTCAGAAATGTCGCGCGGGAACGAGAACTGACCACCATACACGGGATCACCGACCAACGGATAATGAATGTGGTCCATGTGCACGCGAATTTGGTGTGTCCGCCCAGACTCCAACTTCAAACGCACGTGGGTGTGATTGGCGAATTTCTGCAAAACACGATAATGCGTGGTGGCTGGCTTACCCATTGGGCGTACTGCCATTTTGGTGCGCTGCGTACCGTGGCGACCGATGGGTTCATCGACAATGCCGCCACCGGTCATGACGCCCTTGCACACTGCCTCGTATTCGCGGGAGATTTCGCGTTCTTGCAGATCACGCACCAGCGCCGTTTGCGCCTCGATAGTACGCGCCACCACCATCAGCCCCGTGGTGTCCTTGTCGAGGCGATGCACAATGCCGGCACGCGGCACGCTGGCTAGATCGGGATCGTAATGCAGCAAACCGTTCAACAAAGTACCGTTTGGAGTACCTGCACCGGGGTGTACAGTCAGCCCAGCAGGCTTATTGACCACGATAATGGATTCATCTTCGTAATGAATCGGAAAATCTACTGGTTCCGCTCGCCATTCACTGAATACTTCCAGCTCAGCTTCGACGCGCAGCCATTCACCACCCACCAGCTTGTCTTTGGGTTTGGCTGGCTGGTCGTCAACCAGCATCTGGCCGCTCTTTAGCCAGCCCTGCAGGCGAGAGCGCGAGTACTCGGGAAACAGTTGCGCAGCGATTTGGTCGACACGTTGGCCGCCCATGGAAACCGGTACTTGTGCTTCCATTTCTATCAATTCTTGCATGGGTGTTGTGGCCATAATTGTGTTTTAATAGTGCGGCATTCGGGTAAGCCCGAAGCTCATTAAGTCCTATTGTATTTGATTTAGTCTAGTCAGGGAAAAACATGTTCCGACGATTTTCAATATTCGCTCTGTTGGTCAGTCTTTTGATACTGGCAGGGTGCAGCGGCAACCAAACTCGCATTACGACAGAGGCCGACAGTTACGAACGCGCCGCCGAATTTTTGGAGCGCGGTCGATACTCGCAAGCGATCGAACAACTCGAAGCGATGGAAAGTCGCTTTCCGTTCGGCGCCTATGCTACGCAAGTTCAACTGGACTTGATATACGCAAGCTACAGTGACCGCCAATATGATGTAGCGATGCGTCGGGCCAACCGCTTCATCCGACTGCAGCCAGCGCACCCAGACATCGACTATGTGTATTACTTGCGTGGCCTAACCAGCTTTGGCATGGCCGAACAGACCGCTGGCCTGCTGAGTACCCGCAACCCGGTGGACCGCGACATCAGTGGTTATGAGCGCACCTTTGCGCAATTACGCGAGTTCCTAACCCTGTACCCGGACAGTGAATTTGTTGAGCCAGCCAAAGGCATTATGCAAATCTCCCGTACTCGCTTGGCGGAATACAACCTCAATGTGGCGACTTACTATTATCAGGTAAAGAAACCTGAGGCGGCCCTCGCTCGCTTGAACCGGTTGTTTGAGGATTTTGCCGGTGAGCACGTACAGGCCGACGGCCTAGCCTTGGCAGCACGTGCTTATGAAATGCAAGGTGATGACGAACGAGCGGCACAGATGGTGTCTATATTGCGGGCCGAATTTCCTGAGTCTGACCTGGTGCGTGGCGAGACCTTGGTGGCGGATTTCCGTTTCCGGCGTCCGTTGATTTTCTGGCTGACGTTGGGCGTGGTGGGTTAACCCATTGGCAGGTGTAAACACCCGCCGCCGTTGATTCGGCCAGAGTGCTGGCCTCCTACGGTTACACGCCCGGCTTCCAACCATTGGTGATCGGGTAACGACGGTCCCGGCCAAACCCACGCGGCGTGATACGCACGCCTTCTGGTGCTTGGCGCCGCTTGTATTCGTTACGGTCGATCAGCGTAACCACGCGGTACACGGTATCGCGCTCGAAGCCCGCATGAACAATATCCTCGGCGCTCTCATCGCGCTCCACATAACGCTCGATGATCTGATCCAAAATCTCATACGACGGCAGGCTGTCTTCGTCTTTTTGATTCGGTGCCAGCTCCGCACTGGGCGGACGGGTAATTACCCGGTCCGGGATGGCTGGGCTGATGCTGTTGCGATAGCGCGCCAAGCGGAAAACCAACTGCTTAGGCACGTCTTTCAAGGCGTTGTAACCTCCACACATATCGCCGTACAGGGTTGCATATCCCACGGCCAGCTCGCTCTTGTTACCAGTGGTTAAGACCATCAGGCCAAGCTTGTTCGACAGCGCCATCAACAACAGGCCACGAATGCGGGCCTGCATGTTTTGCTCGGTAACGTCCGCCGCCTGTCCTTCAAACAACGGATTCAGCAGCTCAAGACCCGCATCAAACATGCTGTGAATCGGCAGAACATGGTAGGTCACACCCAATAGCTCCGCTTCGGCTTTGGCGTCTTCCTGACTGATCGCCGAGGTATATTCAAACGGCATCATCACCGCTTGCACTCGGTCAGCGCCCAGCGCATCAACAGCGATGGCCAAACTCAAGGCTGAATCAATACCGCCCGACAAGCCCAGAATGACGCCTTTGAAGCCGTTTCGATTCACATAGCTGGCCAAGCCCATACACAGCGCCTCATACACACTGGCTTCGGTGCCCATCAACTCGGCCACCGGGTATTCGCCTTGCAACGTCACGACACCTTTTGTATCACGCACATAGGTAACCGACTCGCACATGGTTTTATACGCTGGCAACGCGGCGCGCAGCACACCCTTGTCATCCACCACCATGGAACCACCATCAAACACCAGTTCGTCTTGTGCATGCGCCGCATTCACGTAAACGAGATTCAGGCCGAAACGCTGCGCGTGCTGCATTAGCAGAGCGCGGCGCTGCGCAATACGATCTATGTGGAACGGCGACGCGTTAAGCGTCAAAACAATTTCCGCGCCCGCCGCTTTGCTTTCCTCCAAGACATCGTCGAACCAGACGTCTTCACAGATGCTTAAACCTAACGTGATGCCCTTGCACTCGAAGGTCGTGGTTAACAGGCCCGGCGTAAAATAGCGATGTTCATCAAACACCTGATAGTTCGGCAAATGGCGCTTGTAATAACGCGCTTTTAACTCACCGCCCTCCATCACCACCGCCGCGTTATGCAGCCGCTCGTTGTCTTCCCACGGCAGACCAAACACCAAGGTGATCGGCAATTTGGCGGCCGCTATCTCATCTAAAGCCGCCTGAATACGCAAGGACAAACTGGGGCGCAGTAACAAGTCTTCCGGCGGATAGCCGCACAGCGTCAATTCCGGGAACACCACTACATCCACGCCCTCGGCCACCGCAGACCGCCCATGCTCGATGATACGTTGCGCATTGCCGGGAATATCGCCAACAGGAAAGTCAGCCTGAATCATTTGGATGGTGAGCGCGTTAGTCATAGTCGCGAGATGAACCTGTTCTTAACATCGTTGGCCTTATTGTCCGCGAAAGTCAGTGGAAATGCCATGTGAATAGGGCTTTGCTGTGCCATTAGACGCTTAAATTTAAACCCAGGGTGAGTACCACAGAGACGCTAATCGGTCGAAAATAGGCCACGAGAGTTTCCACCATGAGTTAAGGACAAACGCCTATGAAAAGGATGGCAGGCTTCAATCTACTGGAACTGATGACGACGGTTGCCATACTTGGCATTCTGGCTTCTGTGGCCATAGCCCCATTACGCGCCAGCGTAGAACGCGCGCAAACGCGAGCTGCCATGTCGCAAGTGCATGTCGCTTTGAAACTCGGGCGCCAGTCAGCGGTTTACCACCAGCAACTGGTGACCATTTGCCCGCTGGACGCTAGCCAGCGGTGCAGCAATGACTGGAACAGAGAACTGACGGTCTTTCTTGATCCTTTTAATCTACGTGCGGTAACGCAGGAGGAGCAGGTTATCGAGCGTTTCCCCGGTGTGGCGCACGGCAGGCTTCAAGCCGCCCCGGCTTGGAAAAGCTACTTCCAGTTTACATCGCGAGGATCATCGCATGGGACACTCGGGCATGTCCGCTACTGCCCCGACCACCAAACTGCCGCAGCCCGTATTGTGGTCAACATGAGCGGCCGGTCGCGCAATGAGTGGCTGGATCATACTGACTTGCCACTCAGTTGCTGAACCAGCGGATTACCGCCAACAATCGTTGATCACAGCGCCTAATGAGTTGTCAGCGTTAAGTACTTGTGCCGTACGATTGCCCCGATTATCCACCAAGAGCACGCCACAACGATCGTTGGCTTGCACGTTAACCGGACGTGCCTCTACACGATAGGAAGTCGCTGTTGGCGCATTCGGTGCCGCTGAGTACTGGAAGGTGTACCCAGTAATTGCAGCCGGTAAATCTTGCACCACTCCGCCCGGACGTAAGTAGGAATTATTGACTGAAAAGTTGCGCTCTAGGCGCTGGGTAAAATCAACCAAAACCGCTTGTGCGTCTGCACGGCGCGCATCCTGCTGATAGCGCTGATAGTTAGGAATGGCGATCGCCGCCAATACCGCTATCACCGCCACCACAATCATCAATTCGATCAGGTTCACACCGCGCATGCGCGACGCAAAACCACCGGAAAACTGACTACTCATAAAACTCACTCTCCAAATTAAAGCGGACGTCAGAAACGCGTTTGTAACGCTAAGATGCGGTTCTGGCCGGCGACAAATTCGGCCTCTATTCGCACCGTCATGCCACTGCGTAGCTGCGACAATACCGCGGTGCCTGGTATCATATTACCGTTATAGTTAACCCGAGGCGCCAAATAATAGACGGTGTCATCCATTACGACATACCCATTGGCCAAATCAACTCGATAGACAGTCGCTGTCCAAAATGAGTCCGTCGACTCTTGTGACTGTGCAACCACACTGAGTATCAGCACGCAGCATAACGCGATAGCTTGAAGTAATCTGTTCATCGGATCTGCTCCCATGCTTGGCGGCCCGTCGTTCTTTCACCGCCCAGTAGTCCAGGGTTATTAGTGCCGGGGTTATTGATATCTGGCACGATATTGTCAATTCCATCTTCGTCGGTCACCACGCGTAACTCTTCGCCTTGCGTGATATTGCCTACACCACTGACGGGCACCTCAACTTCTGTCGTACTTCCATCGGAATCGGTGATCGTTATGGTGATGGTATCTCCACCGCCCGACGTAATGCTGCCATCACCGTCTAAGTCAAACACAGGGAACGCATGACGGCCACCGGTGAAAATATCCAAGTCCATCAAGAACCCTGCGCGCCCGGTGGAGCAAGGGTCTTCATTTGGCACCAAGGTAGTAAAGCGCACGGACCCCCTACCATCTCCTGAAGGTCGCGTAGGCCGGCTGATCACCCGCTCACCGGTAAATTTGTTGTCGTGAATCAGATCCAATACCCAGCCTCGATGTTCCGATGGTGCGCTGGTCTCTGGATCGTTATCGGAAACCACACGAAGGCTTTCATATTCGATCTCATTGCCTTCAGCATCCTCAACCGTTACCGAATCTTCGAAAATAATTTCCTGTTCCAGTAGATTGGCTCGCGTCCAAGGACCACCAGTGAATCCATCAAAGACACCGTAGAGCGACTGGATCTGCGTGCTGTTTTCGGCGCTGTCCTGGTTGCGAAAGTAACTTCCCGTACCAAAGGATACAATTAGCCCATTGGCGCGCTGATCGAGCGCCGCAACCGGACGGGTGGTAATGGGTTGTGGCAGTCCATTGTCTGGGTCTGTCGCCGTGAAGGTCTTCACTGCCGTCCAATTCTCGGGATCGGCGTCTGCCAGATTAAATCGCCATAGGTTTCCTAATAAATCACCCGCATAGGAACGGCTGGCACGTCTATCGGAATTGGGGTAATTCAACAACAGAGGGGCGGCTAAACCATTGGGTTGCGCGGCAGAACCTTCACCCGTATCGATAATTCTAAAATCATCCGGATCATCAAGATTTACTACAAACAGTTGCGCTTTATTATTGGCTGAATTATAGCCATTACCAAATACCGCTCGCCATTTACCATCACGCGTTTGGACTATGGTGGGTTGCCCGACATTGTAACCCAGTTCGTCGTGCGTAAACTCCCACAAAATATGATCTTCAGGATCAAAGTTCTCGGGGTCAGTGATGTCTAGTGCGAATACGGTGCGGCCACCCAGGCCTTGGGTGCCGATCAACAAGGTGCGCCATTGATTGTCCACATAAGCGTCAGCAATCACTGGTGTACCGTCCATAAAGTAGCGGTGTTGGTAATCTTCTTCCATCAAGCTGGCAATCGGTGCCTGTTGAGCTGGGTCTGTACCCAACAGTGTTGAGGGCATATAAGCGAAAAGCTCTTCACCGGACTGAGCATCAAAAGCATGCAGGAAACCACTATTAGCACCAACATAGATGACGTCAGCGCGGTTGGCGATGGTGCCACGAAATACATGATAGTCATTCAGTGTACCGTACCCAAATGACTGACGACCCACAAACTGTGGGTTGGAATAGATGATATCTCCTAGCAAGCGTTGGGCACCAGTGCCCGAGCGAGAACGCAAGTCACCGAATTCTGTACCTGCCAACCAATTCAGACGGTCGCTACCACGCCCGTCAATATCAATAGACGCGCGCTGCGTCGCTGCCAGTTGATTGAGGTCAAGATCCACACCACGATCCGTATCGCTGTTATAGGTATACAGTTTGCGGGGGGCTGCTCGATTCCTTAGCGTCTGCTCCGCATCCCAAACCAAGGGGCCTCGAACACCACCAGGCAAAATTTCATGCGCTTGAAGCAAACCACTCCAGTCCGTACTGCGGAAACCCGCTGAATAAGCCACAGTATCGGTTCTTAGCACACTGGAGCTGGTCGCCGCTGCCGTGGCCGAGCCTTCAACTTGCGCCACGATATCGCGTAATACCGCACCCAATTCATCCGCAAATACGTCCGGCTCTGCCGCACTGAAGAATCCGCCACGACTGTTTATCGCCGCATGCAGTAAGTCGTCAATTTTGCCCGCGTTAGTGTTAACCTCTGGCCATTCGATCTTTTCCTCTGCCCAAAACGCTTTCCAAGCTTCATCAGGGGTAATACTTCCCGTTACCCCGAGGCCAACACCATAGGTCACCATATGTTGCCAAAAGGCCGGGTTACGATCCGTTGTAGGCACGCGGTTCGGCAACAGTGGGCGTAGATCATTCTTCCAGTACTTCATTGCCACGTCAGCCAAAGTATCGCCACGATCAGCAAAGAATGGTCGATTTTCATCGGCAGTAGCGATGTATTGGTAGGACTGCCCACCAGGGCCTTCGATCAGTGACCCATCTTTGTTGTCTTGGTCACCTATACCTGTAGGCACTGTCCCGCTCCAATAGCCATCGGTCATCAGGATGGTAAAGCTCTGGCGGCACTGCAGGTGGTCTGTACTAACGTTAGAGCCTGGCACCGCACCCCATGGCCCACGATTACTCGTCGAGCTGAAATACTTGCCCGCGTCATCCAGCGCGCGGCGCAACGGTGTACCCATAGCTGGCACATCGCTTTCATACAATAGTTCAAAGAACTTTTTACGATCTTCACCAGAAAACGGGCGCACACCACGGACAATAGTTTGAGTATTGCCCAGCTGATCAATATTCTCGCTGCCCTTATTGATGGCACCGTAGCCCACGCGCATACCCTCGCTTTGCTCGGCAAAGGCGCGCCCAATACCCGCTCGCGCGGCGAGTGTACGAGACCGGTAGTAAGTATACCAGTTGGCGAAATTTTGAATTTCTTGCGCGTAGGTACAGACGCCAGCGACACAATCGGTGCGGTTTTCTCGGCCGTCACCGCTATAGGTATTACCCTCCTTTATTTCAACCTTTGTGTAGCTGTTCCAATCCCATACGTTATCTGTATCATTCAGAACAAAGTAGGTCGCTGGCCAAAACTTTTTGTTGGCAGTTGTAGCACTGCAGTCTCTGCCCTGACTTGCGCACGATATCCAACGCACCTCGTTATGATTTTCGTTCTCTACGGTCAAGTTAATGCATAAATCTCTGTTAAAATCAGCGGTTGTATTTTTCGGATTATGCAGCGCGCAACTAGCAGCAGCATTTGGGTAAAGGCTGCCGTCGTGTTTCACCCATGGAGTGTAGGTAATACTCGGATCATAATAAACGGTGTTTGTTTGACTGGATCGGGAAAACGCATTGTACGGATCATTGGCATCGACCGTTGGTACGCGGTTGTTGTACGCCCCCGTACCATAGACATTATCCGCGCGCGGAAAGATAAAGCGCGCCGTGCTGTAGATAATGTCATCTGGCATCAACTCAAACCGCATAGACCCCGAATCATCGATAATAAACATAATATTCGGGTCTACATTACTGGTTAAAAACAGCGGTGTATTGGCGATGTTAATGGGCGCTGCACTGAGTTGACTCCAGAGCATTAAAAGTATGCCCATCCAGCCCGTAAAGCGGTTGCGCAATAGACGCCAAGTGCTGGTGCTGTGCTGATTCATGTGGTCTCTCCAAAATAAGCTAGATGCTCTCATGCAAACTGGTGTCCCTTAACAAAAGCTCTTAAGGTTTAGGCAGCAAGTCTGCGGGTATAAATACCCGCCCTACTAGGGCAATACATAAATGGACTGCAAAATGGTCACCGCGGCTTGGCCGCGTTGCGATGCACCGCTGCCATGCGCCGCCACGGCATAAATATCTTCACAAGGTTCATCTAACGATGCACCCGGCTTGCAGTACTCACCGCGCCAACTGACATGGTACAGGGGCTCTTGAACCGCTCGGTAAGGGTGACCTATCGGGAAGCTATGATCGACGGCTCCCGTCACCTCAGCAATATCATCCCAGGACTCTCCGGCATCCAGACGCGGCGGCTGCCATGTGCGTATGTTGGGTAGCCTCGCCGTAGTTAGTGCAGTCACGGCATTACCGGGTACCTCTACCCAATTCTCGCCCGTCCGCAACGCAGACTCCGCATTGTTAAACGCGATTTCGACATCGCGCTGATTGACCGACATACGTTCTTGCATAATGGTGCCCTGCATCGCACTGATACCCAGTAAGCTCAGAGCAATCAGCAGCACTAAGCTGATTAACAGAGCAGCCCCCCTCTGATTATGACGAGCCAATAACATTGCATTAGGTGAATACGAGAGCTTTTTGTTGCGCAACATAATGTGTACTCGGTTCATTCCAGTTTATTTCGCAAGCCAACCGTGGTGGTGGCGACCAAACGGATAAAACGATCTCCGTCGACATCGTCCCGTGTGACACCACTTGGAAAAATTTCAGTACCTAGTAGATTATATGAACGGAAGTTGGTGTCAGGGTTGACGGGGTCCATGGTGCGCAATAACAGCGCTATACGCAGGCTCATCACGTCACCCCAATCGGTAACGTCCTCTGCCGTGACGTATTGATTCACCCGATTATTCAATCCGCCGGTCGAAACACCGTACAGCACCTGCATGTTCTCGACGCCTTGTACGACCGTTTCAATAGGTAAGCCTGCAGTACCCGGCCCAATCTGTCGACGCGCCAGCTCCGGCCCCTCTGCCGTAGGACGAATAAAATATAGCCAACTTCGATACTCGACCAGAGTCGCGTTACCGTCATCATAGTTCGTACTGAATAAGTTGGTCGTTGCTTGATTACTCGGATTCCCGAAACCGTTTGCTCTGGCTACGAAATTACCATCACCCGGTTCATTGGTGCGCTGAAACCGGTCAGCCGTTGCACAATCACCGGAATTGACGATGACAATACCACCTTGCGTCACGGGCAGTTGTGATCCTGCCGCCAAGTTTAAACCTGGATTGACAGCGAGATTAGCTCCGGTGACAGGCACGTTGTGTACTTCACCTAAACTCACCACAAACATATCGCTACCCGGTTGCACATTGGCAAAAAACGCCGCACCGCCGGGCAAAATAGCCAGTGAAGGTGCAGCGCCTACCGGTCCAGCCCCCCAAGAGTGAGTAACACTGTCAGCCTCGAGAGCACGCAATCTCAGTTGACTACCGGGGTTTGAACCACCCGAAGTGGAAGAGTATTCCCACCCGAATACAGGCGTACTGCCCAATAAAAATTCTTCGAATTGTGTGCCCGCCGGGTTGAGATGATCGGTTAGATCTCGCGTACACCCCCGAAACCCGGCCATACGCATATCACGCTGAAACTGGTCCATGGCAAAGCGCACGTCTTCCTGCATACGCGATACACTTTCTTTCACCACGAAATTTTGGTTTGAACCGATAAATAACTGAGTCACCCCGGCAATGAGCAACAAACCGATACCCATGGCTACCATCACTTCCAGCAGCGACAAACCTTGCTGGTAACGGCGACCCAATGTCGCTTTAAATGAACGAGGAGAGGGCATCATATTTCGAAACTCATTACAAAAATTTCTTCATCGACGACGTTTGCGCCGGTCGTATCTGTCCACCCTACCGCTATGCTCAGGGTGTTATTCGTGACATCCACTTCTGCAAAACCGCCCGGCAAATTACAGGCGACGCTGTTGAACCATTCTGCTAAATCATTCTGCGCCACTGTCAGCGAAACATCAGGAGCCCAGCTTGGGTCGCAATTCATATCATCCACGGCCACCACCATCGTATAGGCGGCTCTGTTCGGCCTATTGGCCCGCACCCGCTCGGCCATGTCATTAGACAGCAACACGGCCTGGGTACGCGCCTGCGAACCTTGATTGAACTGCATGGCATTGCCCAAGAGTGCAGCCATCCCCAACAGGCCAATGGCCAGCACCGTCATGGCGACCAAAACCTCAATCAAAGAGACCCCGCGCTGCAACCGACCGGACATTGATCGGGCAGGTGCTGATGGGTTGATTCGTCTGTTTTTAAACACAGTTTGTTCTTCCTACCGTTGCCCGACCTGTACGACTAAGCGCTATGGTACGCGCGCGCTCGGCAGTATCACCGGCAGCGCAGTTATTGTGACGAACAGTAAACCCCGGTGGATTGCCACCCGCCAACACCAGCGCGCCGCGGCCATCGAACTGCACCACCCCGAGCCCTGCGGGAGTCGTCGTAATGGTGAGTGCATTGCTGGATTCGTAAAAACGCACTATATTGTCACCACCGTTTTCGCAGGTTAGCTGGGGGACCGTTACGGCGACAATACACCAGCCATTGTTAAACGATGCAGTACCGCCAACGACACGTGGTCTCAGCTGAATACCGTTTTGTGTTAACGCCTCACTGCGGGCGTAAGATAATGCCCCGGCCAAGTCATTGGTGGTACTCCTTACCTGGCTGTTTTCTACCATTACCCGCATGTTGGGTACGGCAATCAGGCTTAATATACCCACAATAGCAACCACCACCATCAACTCGATGATATTCATACCGCGCTGCGCCGCCTTGCTTTGGCGTGGCCGCTGAAAACTGGAATGAATACGTAGTTGGGTCATAAAGCCGGTATCCGATAAAGGAAATTGTTGTTCGATAAAAAGTGCAAAATGCACCGATGCCAACATAATAATGCCTCGTCGCCGAATGTCTGTGAGCTTGCGCATGAACGGTCATATTTTGTGGATGAACGAACGTTCAACGCGTAGATTTGTGATACAGCACACAATTTCGCAACGGCTTATCGTGCCGCACACAACCGAGTGCTTGTTAATCTGCTCATTAAAAAAGGAGCCGTAGCTCCTTATTTTTTAATCCATTTGTCGGACGTCTATCCGCAATTCTTTCGGCAAACTGAACACGACGTTTTCTGGAATACCCTGTATGTTCTGCGGTGCGGTAGCACCGCGCTCACGCAGTGCTGCAATGACTTGCTCAACCAATATTTCGGGGGCTGAAGCACCGGCAGTGATACCAATGCATTGCTTGCCGTCGAGCCAGGCATCCTGTATCTCATCGGCCGAATCAATCAAATACGCCGGACACCCCATGCGCTCGGACAGTTCGCGCAGCCGGTTAGAATTAGAGCTGTTCGGCGAGCCGACCACCAGCAACACGTCACACTCATCGGCCAATGTTTTGACCGCGTCCTGGCGATTTTGTGTAGCGTAGCAGATGTCGTTTTTACGTGGCCCTTCGATGAGCGGAAAGCGCTGGCGCAAGGCGTCTATAATTTGCGCCGTGTCGTCCATTGATAAAGTGGTTTGCGTGACATAAGCGAGCCGAGCAGGATTCTGTACCACTAACGCCTGCACATCATCGACGCTTTCTACCAAGTACATGGCACCGCCTTGGCGCGCATCAAACTGGCCCATGGTACCTTCCACTTCCGGGTGGCCTTTGTGGCCGATGAGAATGCATTCCATACCGTCACGGCTGAATTTAGTGACTTCCAGATGCACCTTGGTGACCAGTGGACAGGTGGCATCGTACACCCGCAGACCGCGCCGACGCGCTTCTTCTTGCACTGCTTTCGATACGCCATGCGCAGAGAAAATCACCAACTGATTGTCAGGCACTTCGTCCAGTTCATCCACAAACACCGCACCACGGGCACGCAAATTATCGACCACGAATTTGTTGTGTACGACCTCGTGGCGCACATACAAGGGTGCGCCGTGAATTTCCAAGGCACGGTTTACAATATCAATCGCTCGGTCAACGCCAGCACAAAAGCCGCGCGGGTTCGCCAGCTTGATCGACATTGTTTGTGGGTCTACCGTCGTCGCCGTCATACCTTATACCTCTTGCGGGGCCTCGGCCACCGAGACCACAGACACCGAGAAGGTGATGTCTTTACCCGCCAATGGATGATTAAAGTCCACCGTCACGTAGTCGCCGTCTAAACGGCTGACCACACCGGGCAGTTCCGCACCGGCGGCATCAGCGAACGATACAACTACGCCCGGTTCCAACACCATATCAGCGCCAAACTGGTGCCGTTTGAAGTTCTGCACATTGTCTTCCATGTGCTCGCCAAAGGCTTCTTGCGCGGCGATCTGTACCGTTTTCTTATCGCCTGCGGTTAAACCCAGCAAGCAGGCTTCAAAACCTTCCAGCAAGCTACCATCGCCCATCTGAAACGTGGCGGCACTGCCGTCAAAGTTGCTGTCGATGACTTCACCGTCCGGCAACGCCAGAGAGAAGTGCAAGGTAACCAGCGAATTATTCGTTATTTGCATGAATCTTTACCCGTTGCGTTATTCAAGGACTGATCAGACGGCTGAGCGCCGTTTATCCAACCAGAATGCATCCACCAGCAACATAACGGCCCCGACAGAAATAGCGGCATCGGCCACGTTAAACGCCGGAAAGTACCAGTTCTGCCAATACGCCAGAATGAAGTCTTCCACGTAGCCAAACCGCACTCGATCAATGGCATTGCCAATGGCGCCACCCATAATGAGTGTCAAGGTGACTGGCATCCATTTAGCGGTACGCGGCAACACTAAGGTCCAGACCAGTAACACAATGCTCATCACTACGGCAATCGCAGTAAAGAAGATGATCTGCCAGCCACCGGCGTTGGCCAAAAAGCTAAACGCCGCTCCGGGGTTGTGTACATAGGTAATGTCGAGAAACGGCAGCACATTGATGCGTTGGCCGTAAGCCAACGCACTGGACACCAGAGATTTAGTCCACTGGTCCAACACGATGACTATCACGGCAATCAACAACCAAATGGCTTGTTTGGCTTGCAACTCGTACCCTTTGATCCTGACGGTCATTAAGCGTACAACCTCTCTTCACCGTCACCGGCCACATTGGTGATGCAACGGCCACACAACTCGGGGTGTTCTGCATGGCTACCCACATCTTCACGGTGATGCCAGCAACGCACGCACTTGGTGCCGGAAGCCGCTTTAACCAACACTTTCAGGCCTTCTACATCGCTGTCCTGCGCTTCTGCCGGTGCTTCATTTAGGTCTTTCACCGTCGCGCCGGAGGTGATGAGCACAAACCGCAGTTCATCACCCAGCTTACGCAGAACGTCCGCCCTATCATTGGTGCAATACAGCGTCACTTCAGCGCCCAAACTGCCACCTTTCATGCCATTGCTGCGAGCCAGCTCTAATACTTTGTTGGTGCCTTCTTTGGCTTCCATCAAGGTTTCCCAGAACTCGTCACCCCATTCCGCGTCATCGGGCAATTCAACCAAACCGTCGTACCAGGTGTTCAAGAACACAGACTCGGCTTTTTCACCCGGCATATAGGCCCACAATTCTTCAGCGGTGAAGCTGAGGATGGGCGCTATCCAGCGCACCATGGCTTGCAGCGTGTGATACAGCGCCGTCTGCGCACTGCGGCGCGCCAACGAATTGGTCGGCGTGGTATATTGACGATCTTTAATGATGTCGAGGTAGAAACCACCCAGTTCCAAGACACAGAAGTTATGTACCTGCTGGTACACATTCAGGAATTGGTAGTTGTCGTAGTGGTCGTGAATCTCGGCCTGCAAACGCGCCGTGCGATGCACCATCCAACGATCCAGCGCCAGCATGTCGTCCATCGGCACCAAATCGGTCGCCGGGTCAAAGCCTGCCATGTTCGACAACAAGAACCGACAAGTGTTACGAATACGACGATAGGCGTCAGATGAACGCTTCAAGATGTCTTCCGAACAGCTCATGTCGCCGCTGTAATCGGTCGATGCAATCCATAAGCGCAAGACATCCGCGCCCAGCGTATTGTTGATCTTCTGTGGCTCAACGATGTTACCGATGGACTTGGACATCTTGCGGCCGTTTTCGTCCACGGTAAAACCGTGTGTCAGCACCTGCTTATAAGGGGCTGTGCCGTTGATGGCGATACCGGTTTTCAGCGACGATTGGAACCAACCACGGTGTTGGTCTGAACCTTCAAGATACATGTCGGCCGGGTACTGACCCAGCTCAGGACGCTTACGCAGCACGCTGGCATGCGTCACGCCCGAATCAAACCACACGTCCAAGGTGTCGGTGACTTTTTCATAGTCGTCAACATCGGCACCCAGCAGTTCGGCGGAATCGTACTCCCACCACGCATCCATACCGTCTTGCTCAACCCGCTGCGCGACCTGTTCGATGATATCCTGCGTACGTGGGTGTAACTCGCCCGTGGTTTTATGCACGAACAAACAGATCGGCACGCCCCAGGTACGCTGACGGGAGATACACCAGTCTGGGCTCTGCTCGATCATGGCTTCAATGCGGTTTTGGCCCCACGCAGGCACCCAGCGCACGTCTTTGATGGCGTCCAATGCTTGATCACGCAGGTTGTTCTTGCTCATCGACACAAACCACTGTGGTGTGGCGCGATAGATCAAGGGGGTTTTGGTACGCCAGCAATGTGCATACTGGTGCTTGATTGTCTCGTGGGCCACCAAGTTGCCCGCCGCTTGCAATCGTTCGATGATGGGCGCATCGACTTTATAAACGTGCTGACCGGCAAAGCCTTCGATGTGGTCGCGGTACAAACCACCGTCATCGATGGGGTTGATGGTTTCAATGCCGTATTTGCGGCACACTATGAAGTCGTCCACGCCGTGGTCGGGCGCGGTGTGTACAAAGCCGGTACCGGCATCGGTGGTCACGTGCTCACCCAACAGCATGGGCACATCGCGTTCGTAGAAAGGGTGACGCATCAGCAAGCCTTCCAGTGCAGCACCGCGAGTGAGCGCTTCCACCTTGGTGTCCTGCCATTCGTAGCGCTTGGCTGCTTCGTCCACCAGATCACGTGCCAGCACGTAATGCTTGCCATTGGCTTTCACCAAGGCGTATTCCACCGTTGGGTGGGCGCTTACGGCCAAGCTGGAGGGGATGGTCCATGGAGTGGTGGTCCAGATCACCACGCTGGCATCGCTCAGCTTGCCCACTTCACCAAAGGCCGCGGCCCATTTGGCGGAATCAACAACAGGGTAACCCACATCGATGGCTTGCGAAGTCTTTTCCTGATACTCGACTTCCGCTTCTGCCAAGGCCGAGCCGCCCACCACACTCCAATACACCGGCTTAAAGCCTTTATGCAGGTGGCCATTTTTGGCGATGTCGCCCAAAGCGCGGATGATGTCTGCTTCAACTTTTTTATCGAGCGTCAGGTACGGATTGTCCCAGTCGCCAAAGATACCCAAGCGTTTAAAGGCTTCGCGCTGACCATCCACTTGCTTCAGCGCGTATTCACGGCATTTAGCCCGAAAGGTTTTGTGGTCGACCTTGTCGCCCGCACGACCAATCATGGTTTCTACTTTGTGTTCGATGGGTAGGCCGTGGCAGTCCCAGCCGGGCACATAGGGCGCATCAAAGCCCATGAAACCGCGCGATTTGACGATCATGTCTTTTAAAACTTTGTTTACCGCATGGCCGATGTGAATGTCGCCATTGGCGTACGGAGGGCCGTCGTGCAGAATGAATTTAGGACGACCAGCCGCGTACGCACGAATTTTCTGATAAATATCCTGCTCGGCCCACTGTTGCAGGCGCTCAGGCTCGCGCTGTGGCAAATTGCCACGCATGGGAAACTCGGTATCGGGCAGGTTCAGTGTGGCTTTATAGTCAGTCATGGCCTTCTATTCATTCCTCTGTCGCGCCAGTTGAGCGCGAGCGGTTTCGGTATCTTTCTGAATGTGTGCTTGCAAGTCTGCGAGTGTATCGAACTTGCGCGCATCGCGAATTTTTTCTACAAACTCTACGTTTAGCACCTGACCATAGAGGTCAATACTCTGATCCAACAAATGCACTTCTAACAGGGGCGCGAGATGGGAAAAGCTGGGCTTTACCCCTACGTTCGCCACGCCGGGCAAGCGCTCGGCGCGCTCACCAATCTGCACCCAAACACTGTACACACCGTTCACTGCACGACGATAGCGCCCTAGGCCGATGTTGGCGGTCGGAAAGCCGAGTTTGCGGCCCAGTTGCTGCCCGTGGATCACGCGGCCAGCCAAACTATAGGGACGGCCCAGTAAGGACTCCGCCAATGCCATATCACCCGCGAGCAAAGCATCGCGAATCGCTGTACTGCTAACACGCTGGTCGGCAGCGACAAAAGAGCCCGTGCCTTCGGCGCTGAATTGGTGGTCCCGTCCAACCGCTTGCAACAGGGCCAGGTCGCCGCGCCGCTGACTGCCAAACCGGAAGTCGTCGCCCACCACCACATGCCGGGCCTTTAACCCCTCCACCAAATAACGGTCAATAAAGGCTTCTGGTGTTTGCGCGGCGAACGCCTGATTGAACCGCACCACCCACACCCAATCAATGCCAAAGGCTTTCAAAAGGGTTAATTTTTCACGTAAAGATGACAAACGAGGTGGCGCTTCAGTGCCGAGAAAGTACTCCTTGGGCTGCGGCTCAAACAGGACGACGGCCGTTTCCAGCTGATGTTTAAACCCGTAGTCGCGCAGCGCACTCAGCAATTGCTGATGCCCTAGGTGCACACCATCGAAGTTACCGACGGTAACCACTGTGGACTGTTGCGGACGTGAGCCCGACTGGCTGCCTCGCAGTAACTTCACAAATATACTTTCTGTTTAAAGGTGCGCCATTATAGCGAGCATAAAGACGTGCGGCTACCGGTGTTATGGTTGCCGGTAGCCGCGCTGGGGTTCGGCCAGGGGGCTGGCCTCCTACGGGTACGGTTCGACGTAGGAGCGCAGCCCTCTGCGCGAACAATCACCGAGGGGCCAGCGCGCATCCAAGGCTAAGAGTTGAAGGTCAGAACGCCGTCTTGCACATCCACCTGGATCGTCTCACCCGGCGCAAACTCACCCTTCAACAAGGCCGTTGCCAATGGGTTTTCGACTTCGCGCTGAATGCTGCGCTTCAACGGACGTGCCCCGTACACGGGGTCATAACCCGCTTCACACAACAAGCTCATGGCGACATCGGTCAAGCTCAAGCCCAATTGCTGCTCGCCCAACCGCTTACGCAACATGCCCAGTTGAATTTCGGCAATGCCCCGAATCTGCGTTTCTTCCAGCGGGTGAAAGACCACAATTTCGTCCACCCGGTTGATGAACTCGGGGCGGAAATGCGTGCCCACCACATCCATTACCGCGCTCTTCATGGCGGCGTAATTGGCCTCGCCCGCCAGCGTCTGAATGACATCGCTGCCCAAGTTCGAGGTCATCACAATCACCGTATTGCGGAAGTCCACGGTGCGGCCCTGCCCATCGGTCAGACGACCGTCATCCAACACCTGCAAGAGGATATTGAATACGTCAGGGTGCGCTTTTTCCACTTCGTCGAGCAGAATCACGCTGTACGGGCGACGGCGCACGGCTTCGGTCAAATAACCGCCCTCTTCGTAGCCGACGTAGCCCGGAGGCGCACCGACCAAGCGCGCGACCGAATGCTTCTCCATAAATTCCGACATATCAATGCGCACCATGGCGTCTTGCGTATCAAACAAGAATTCCGCCAAGGCTTTGCACAGTTCGGTTTTACCCACCCCAGTCGGCCCCAAGAACAGGAACGAGCCATTGGGACGATTCGGGTCAGACAAGCCCGAACGCGAACGCCGCACTGCGTTGGACACCGACACCACGGCTTCGTGCTGGCCAATGACCTTGGCGTGCAGCGCCTCCTCCATGCGTACCAATTTGTCGCGCTCGCCTTCGAGCATTTTTTCCACCGGAATGCCGGTCCAGCGCGCAATGACCTGCGCAATGGACTCTTCCGTTACCTTGTTGTGCAGCAACTGCATGTCCATCATTTCGGCTTGGCTGGCCATATCTAACTGGCGCTCCAGGTCGGGAATGCGGCCGTACTGCAATTCTGACATCAGCGCCAAATCACCTTTACGGCGCGCCGCTTCGATTTGTTTGCGCGCTTCTTCTAATTGCTCTTTGATCTTCTGCGAGCCTTGCAAAGAAGCCTTTTCGGTATTCCAGATTTCGTCTAAATCGGCGTACTCGCGCTCCACTTGAGTAATGGTTTTACGCAGTTGCTCCAGCCGTTTACGTGCCGCCGCATCCTCTTCTTTCTTCAAGGCTTCGGCTTCGATCTTGAGCTGAATCAAGCGGCGTTCCAAACGGTCCATCGACTCTGGCTTGGAGTCAATTTCCATCCGGATGCGACTGGCCGCTTCGTCGATCAAATCAATCGCTTTATCCGGCAGTTGGCGGTCGGTGATGTAACGCTGCGACAGGGTGACGGCAGAGATCAATGCCGAGTCGGTGATGTTCACGCCATGGTGCACCTCATAGGCCTCTTTCAGCCCGCGCATAATGGCAATAGCGGCCTCTTCGCCTGGCTCTTCCACCAGCACCTTCTGGAAGCGACGTTCCAGCGCGCCGTCTTTCTCAATGTATTGGCGGTATTCGTTCAGCGTAGTGGCGCCCACACAGTGCAGCTCTCCGCGTGCCAAGGCAGGTTTCAGCATGTTACCGGCGTCCAACGCGCCTTCGCCTTTACCGGCGCCGACCATGGTGTGCAATTCGTCGATGAACAGGATGATCTGGCCGTCTTGCTTGGCCAATTCGTTAAGCACCGATTTTAAGCGCTCTTCAAATTCACCGCGATACTTTGCCCCGGCCAACAAGGAGCCCAAGTCGAGCGACAATACTTGTTTGTTCTTAAGGCTTTCGGGCACCTCACCGTTCACAATACGCTGCGCCAAGCCTTCCACAATCGCAGTTTTACCCACGCCAGGCTCACCGATCAGCACGGGGTTGTTTTTACGGCGACGCTGTAATACCTGAATGGTACGGCGAATTTCGTCGTCGCGACCGATCACCGGGTCCAACTTGCCCTGCAAAGCACGATCGGTCAGATTCACGGTGTATTTATCGAGCGCTTGCCGAGCGTCTTCGGATTCCTGCGAATCTACTTTGTCACCATTGCGTACGGTTTCAATCGCGGACTCCAACGCAGCGGCGGTTAGGCCACTGTCTGCCAGCAAACGAGCGATGCTGCTTTTGTCTTGTGTCATGGCAAGCAATACGAGCTCGCTGGACAAGAACTGATCCTGCTTTTTCTGCGCCAGCTTATCGGCCATGTTCATCACGCGGCCCAAGTCATTCGACATGTGCACGTCGCCATCGTGGTTGTCGATGGTGGGCATTTGTTGCAGGTATTCTTCCGTCGCGGCGCGCAACTTGGCCGGACTGACGTTCGCGTGACGTAACATGGGCAAGATGCTCGACCCTTGCTGGTCAAGCAAGGCGAGCAGCAAGTGCGCCGGCTCAATGAAATTATGGTCTCGACCGACGGCAATTGACTGCGCGTCAGACAGTGCCAGCTGAAGCTTGCTGGTCAGGCGATCAATACGCATGGTGCTCCTCCTGTAGGAACAAATTCTTGAATTGCTGTAGTTATGGGGGAGTAACTCGCGCTTTTCAACTACCGAGTACCGCTAAACCATTGAGCTGGATCAATCAAGCGAGCTAAGTTCACCCCACAGTCGGCGCTTGTTTCGCTCGCTATAAGCGCGCATGATCAACCCTCGGGCAGCACGTTGCTTATCGTTACCAGTTTAGAGCACTTGGCGCGCCCCACGGATTTTCAATTGAAGGGAGCATGTCATCATGCACATTGTCATCGTTGGTGGAGGGGCCGGCGGCCTTGGCCTAGCAACGCGCCTAGGGCGCAAACTGGGTAAACGCAAGCGCGCTCAAATCACTCTGGTGGATCGCAACCAAACGCACATCTGGAAACCACTGCTGCACGAAGTTGCCACTGGCTCGCTCGACGCCGGGGTCGACGAAGTCAGTTACCGCGCGCACGCGCACAACCACCACTTTCGCTTCGTGCTCGGCACCATGAGCCAACTGGACCGCACGGCCAAAACCATTACGCTGTCGCCCTTACAGTCGCCAGAAGGCAAAGACGTTTTGCCGGAACGGACGCTCAACTACGACCATCTGGTGCTCGCCATTGGCTCGGTATCGAACGACTTCGGCGTAGAAGGCATTGCCGAGCACTGCATCTTTCTCGACACGCACCAGCAAGCCGAGCGTTTTCGACAGCGCTTGGTGCACGGCTTTTTGCGCTTGGATCAACAGTTGGAAACGTTTCCCGAAGCCCAGTTGAACATCGCCATTGTGGGCGGTGGTGCGACGGGCGTCGAGCTGGCGGCAGAACTCTACAATGCGGCGGAACTGTTCAAGGTGTATGGGCTCGACCGTGTGTCACTCAAGCACTTAAAAGTTACCTTGCTGGAGGCGGGCCAACGCATTTTACCGGCGCTGCCGGACCGCATTGCCTTGTCCGCGCAACAAGAGCTGCGCGCGCTGGGTGTGGATGTACGGACACAGGCCAAGGTTGTTAAAGCCGATGATTTGGGGCTGCACACCGCAGACGGTGAACTGATCGCCAGTGACTTGATGGTGTGGGCGGCGGGCATCAAAGCCCCGGACTTCATGCACCAAATCGGCGGATTGGAAACCAACCGCGCTAATCAGGTCGTCGTTAATACCCACCTGAACCCGGCCGACGATGCACACATTCATGTGATTGGCGACTGCGCCGCCTGTCCGCTGCCCGATCGCAAGTGGGTACCGCCGCGCGCGCAATCAGCGCACCAAATGGCTTCCTTAGTGTATCGCAATATTGTAGCGACACTGGCTGGCAAGCCATTGAAGGCCTTTGAGTACAAAGATCATGGCTCGCTGATCTCCCTCAGTCACTACAGCACGGTCGGTAGCCTGATGGGCAACCTGACCAAGGGCAGCATGATGATTGAAGGACGCTTGGCGCGGGTGATGTATATCTCGCTGTATCGCCTGCATCAGCTCGCGTTGCACGGCTGGCTGCGGATGATTTTGATTGCCGTTGTGAAGCGGGTGAATCACATTTTGAAACCGCGTTTGAAGTTGCATTAGAGAGGGTTCGGCCAGGGGGCTGGCCTCCTACGGGCAAGGTTCGGCCAGTAGGAGCGCAGCCCTCCTACAGGTAAGCTTCAACGTAGGAGCGCAGCCCTCTGCGCGAAGAGGTATACGGTAAGGTTCGACGTAGGATCGCAGCCCTCTCCACACAAGCGGCGCGAAGAATTGCTATTGGCGCGTCAGATGCCGCAAACGCCATCCAGTGGCGAGTAACGCCACCGCATAAACCAACATGCCTACGACCACCAGTGCCGTTAACGCGCGGACTCGCCCCCACAGCTCGGCATCTAACCACCATTGCGTGCCCGGCATCAGCGCCCACAATACCGCCGCCATAGCGCCCGAGGCCATTAACACACCCAGGGTACGCGGATGGCGCAACAAAGCGATTGGGTTAAACAAACCCACTTTGGTTAAACCGGCGGCCAAGAGTCCGGCGTTCAGCCAGGCGGACATCGTAGTCGCCAATGCTAACCCGACGTGCGCCAACGGCCAGATCAGTATCAGGTTAAACACCATGTTGGCCACCAAGGCGATGATGGCAATGCGTACCGGCGTACGCATGTCCTGTCGGCTGAAAAATCCGGGGGCCAACACTTTCACCAGCATAAAGGCCACCAAGCCACCGCTGTACGCCATCAAACTGTGCGCACTGCGTGTGACGTCATTCGCCGTCATTGCACCGTAGAAGAACAGCGTACTGAGAATGGGCACCGCCAGCACCGCTAAGGCGACGGCCGCGGGCACACCCAGCAACAGCACAATGCGCGTGGCCCAATGCAGGCTGTCACGGAAGGCGGTGTCGTCTTTTTTGGCAACTTCTGCCGACAGCGACGGCAGCACTACAGTGGCAATGGCGATACCGATGACACCCAGCGGTAATTCAACCAAACGGTCCGAGTAATACAGCCACGCCACGCTGCCCGCTTCCAACCAAGAAGCCAGCACGGTATCGAGCAGCAAATTGATCTGCGCCACGCTCACCCCCAGCATTGCCGGGGCCATTAATTTCAGAATCCGCGTGACACCGGGGTGTCGCCAGTCCCATACCGGTTTCGGCAACAACGACAACTGCACCAAGAACGGTGCCTGAAACAGCAACTGCGCCACCCCGGCAATAAACACGCCCCACGCAAAAGCGTGTGCAGGGGTGGGCACATAGGGCGTTAGCCAAAAAGCCGCGCCTATTAAGCTTAGGTTAAGCAATACAGGCGTTAACGCCGGAATGGCGTAGCGCCCATAGGTGTTCAGAATGCCGCCCGCAAAGGCGGTCAGCGAAATAAAGCCTAAATAAGGAAAGGTGATGCGGATCAGTTCGGTGGTCAGGGCCAGTTTGTCGGGGTATTGGTGAAAACCCGAGGCAAATAACCATGTTATGCCTGGTGCGGCTATTAAGGCCAATGTACAGACCACAAACAACGAGAAACCCAGCGCCATAAAGACGCGATTGACCAACGCCTGTACAGCCGCCAAGCCACCTTCTTCTTTATACTCTGCCAGCACCGGCACAAAAGCCTGTGCGAACGCGCCTTCGGCAAACAGGCGGCGGAAGAAGTTAGGGATTTTGAACGCGACGTAAAACGCATCGGCGGCGTTGGTGGCGCCCAGTACGGCGGCCATGACGACGTCACGTACCAGCCCGAGCACGCGTGACGTCATGGTACCGGCACTGACAATCGCGGAGCTTTTTAGTAGGCGGGAACCAGCCATGGCGTGTATATTCCTAACGCAACTTGAAGTTGCCGCAGTGTAATGGAAAATTACCGCCCTGCGTAGTGACTCCACATCTACCTATATCGGCATCATCATGCGTTTTGGTTGACAACACTGGGCAGTCGCTCTAGAATCGCGCGCTCTCTTTGGTGGGGTTTGTTAATTAAACACCTATCATGAGCTTAATTTTGTAATAGGAGCGCACACACTGTGGCAAACAACCCTGGTTCTCGTAAACGTGCACGTCAGTCGGTAGTCCGCCGTGCACACAATGCTAGCCTGCGCTCTATGGTCCGCACATATGTGAAGAAAGTAGTTGCTCAGATTGAAACTGGCGATTACGAGGCAGCCAAAACCGCTTTGTCTGCCGCACAGCCTAAATTGGACGGTATGGCTCGTAAGGGCATTATCTCCAAGAACAAAGCTTCGCGCACCATGAGCCGTTTGTCTGGTCACGTTAAAGCGCTGAAAGCGTAATAACGACCGACAAGGTCCTAGCGTCTCTTCGGAGGCAGAAAAAAAGCCAGCGTAAGCTGGCTTTTTTGTGTGTGGCGGTTTTAGTCCGCAGGGCTCTCGGGGTATGCCTCCGGCGCGCTCCGGCAGGCCTAAACGCGCACCTTGAGGCATACGCCCTGCGCCCTACTTGATCCTGACTCCAAGGCAGAGGCCAAAAAATCAGATTGAGTATCAGTCAATCTGCTTTCAGATAGTTCCATGATGCTGAACTGCAGTGGGCGCAGGGTGTGTGCCATAAAGCGCGCCTTTCGGCCTGCCGTGAAGCGCTGATGGCACACCCCGAGAGCCCATGGTGCTTAACGGAAGTTAGTAACTATGATACCAATCGCCCTGACTGAAAATCACGAATAGCCTGCTCGATTTCTTGCGGCGTATTCATCACGAATGGCCCGTACTGCGCCACGGGCTCTTTCAGGGGCTGACCGGCGATCAACAACGCGCCGCTGTCGGCTTGTGCTTGGATCACTACGCGCTCGCCTTCGCTCAACACGGCTACCTCACCTTCACGGATAACCTGACCCGCCACGTTCAACTCACCCTTGTAGGCGTAAATGAAACCGGTGTGCTCGACAGGCAACTCGTGTTCAAAGTCACCCGCTTGCTGCCAACGCACATCAAAGAAGCGCGGCTGCGTCGCCACACCACTGACCGGGCCGGTCACGCCATTCAGTGAGCCCGCCAACACGCGCACCTTGCCCACGGGTACATCTACCTCGGGCACGTCGCTCGCAGGAATGTCTTGGTAGCGCGGGTTAATCATCTTGTCTTTGGCTGGCAGGTTTACCCACAGCTGAAAACCCCACAGTAAACCATTCTCTTGCTGCGGCATTTCTTCGTGAATAATGCCACGCCCTGCCGTCATCCACTGAATGGAGCCAGGCCCCAAGTAACCTTCGCTGCCCATGTGGTCGCGGTGGCGCACACTGCCTTCGATCAAGTAGGTCACTGTTTCAAAGCCGCGGTGCGGGTGCGATGGAAAGCCCGCAATGTAGTCGTTCGGGTCGTCCGACTTGAATTCATCCAGCATCAGGAAGGGGTCCAAACGCTGCAAATACGGATTGCCAATGATGCGCGACAGACTCACGCCCGCGCCGTCTTGTGTCGGCATGCCCTTGGCTAAACGGGTCACTGTTCTGGTGCTCATGATCATTTCCTCTTCATTTGAGTGATGCTGGTAGCTTAGACCCGGCAACAACACTTGAATAACGGAATAATCTGGCGGATGATTTCAAAAAGTTTGAATGAGTGCCACCCATGGCCCACAACCCCATCACCATTGATTTGATCAAGACGCTCGACGCCATTGACCGCCACGGCAGTTTCGCCGCCGCCGCCGAGCATTTGCATAAGGTCCCTTCGGCACTGACCTACACCCTGCAAAAATGCGAGAAAGACCTCGACATCATCTTATTTGACCGCAGCGGACACCGCGCGGAGTGGACTGAAAGTGCGCGGCATATTTTAAAAGAAGGTCGCCATATTCTGACCTCGCTTGATAACTTGGCCCACAGTTCGCAGCGCTTGGCCGATGGTTGGACGACGCAATACAGCTTGGCGCTCGACCATGTATTGGACTTCAGCCAAGTCGTCCCGCTGCTCAGCCAAGCTCAGCAAGACATCCCTTGGGTGCCCATTCACATTCAGCAAGGCACGCTCTCCGGCACGTGGGAGTTGTTGATCAACCATCAGGTCGACTTGGTGTTGGCACCCAATTTGTCGAAACCTAATGCTGCAGGCATTCAAACGCAGGTCATTGGCAACATGCAAATGGTGCTGGCGGTAGCCAGAAACCACCCCCTCGCCGCCGGTGAACACGCCCTGACCGAAGACGACATGGCCGACTACCCAGTGGTCACGGTAAAAGATACCGCACGACAGATTGCACCGCTGACCGCCGGGATACGCAAACGCAAGCGCGAAGTGATGGTGCCGGACATGGGCACCAAAATCACCGCGCAAAAACAGGGTTTGGGGATCGGTTTCCTGCCCCTGCACCGTATTCAAAAAGAAGTACTCAGCGGCGAATTGGTGGTGAAAGAACTGGTCGACCAGCCCGATGTTTCCGACATTCAAATCGTTGCGGGCTGGCGTCAGGGCGACAGCGACAAAACGCATCAATGGGTCATGCAGCATCTTCACTTAGTACAGATCAGCGGCCTACCAACATAGCGCGCTACAGAGCAGTACCGACCAAAGAACCCAGCGAGGAAACGCTTCGTGCACATATCAATGCGACCGACGCACTCAGTCGTCAGCGACTGGAACAGTAACCCGCTTTTCGGCGGGGTGTATTCTTTTTTGCGCCCGCAAGGCACCCCCGATGATCGCCAACGGCTGGCACAAGAAATACTGCCCAATTTATGGCTGGCCGGTGAATACAATTGGGCCGATGGACCAGGCACCCTGCACGGCGCTGTGTTCAGCGGCGAACGTGCGGCACACAATGTATTAGCTCAGGGCAATGCCGCTCAGCAAGTCATTGTTATAGGCGCTGGCCTCGCCGGACTATCAGCCGCACAGCTTTTAAGTCAACAAGGCTACGCTGTTACCGTTCTGGAAGCCTCCCCTTTTGTGGGTGGGCGCGCACGCTCCGACAGCAGCATGGGCGTCAGCGTTCCCTTAGGCGGCGCGTGGCTGCACGGGCATCAGTCGCATCCCTTAGCCTCAGACGTCAGCCATGTAGCCTGGCCGAATTGGCAACCGGTCAACACCTTTTTGGTAGACCACGGGCAAATCTCCAACGCCTGCGTTGAGCGCGTGTCGGCTCTCTTGGCCCGCTTAGAAAGCCACTGGAATACCCAGACAGGACTTTCCCTGAGTGTGGCTGAAGCGCGGCAAAGAAGTGCAGAAGAAAACGCCTTAAAGCCAGAGAACGCAGCAGACCAGCACGTACTGGACGGCTGGATACGCTTCGCCTACAGCAGTCTGATTTCTGCCCCATTGCATGAACTCAGTGTTGAACACCGTGAAGAGCCGTATTTTTTGACCGGGCAAAATCATCTCATTACAGGTGGACTACCAGACGCCATAGCACGACGAGCGGCAGGCTTGGATATAAAACTGAACCAGCAAGTTCTCGCGCTGGAAAAATCTGCGTCACAGTGGGCCGTACGCACCCGCGATGGACAGACCCTGCTTGCAGATCACGTAATCTGCGCCACGCCAGTCACCGCCCTAAGAGATGAGCGCCTGCATGTGTCACCGTCGTTGCCATCCGATGTGCAACGCTGTCTAAGCAACATCGGTTTTGGCAAAGTGGCTAAAACGTTTTTCCGTTTTCCGGAACGGTGCTGGGGTGACCGGCTGGGATTCTTAATTACCGGCCCCACTGCCCCACCGTACGAGACATTTGTAGATATGACACAAGTGACGGGCAGCCCTACTCTTTGTGCGTTCTCAACGGGAGAAAACGCCCTACGGGCGGAACAGCGCAGCCCGGAGGATCGCCTCAACGTGGTGTCTGAATTGTTAATAAGAGCTCAAGTGCGATAAACATACGCATCAGCGCACTATACGTAGCTCGTTGAGCGTTACATCACCCTCTGCATAGGCGATACAAGGCAAAATATACCCTTCGCTGCGAGCCGTTTCGTCGAGGCCATACGGCTGTCGCCCGCGGTAGTCGACAGCGCCCGCCACCAAACGGCAACGACACACACCACACGCCCCGTTCACACAGGCTTTGCGCACCGCCAAGCCATGGCGAGCAAGCGCTTCGTACAGTGTTTCGCCTGTTTGCGTGGCATACCGCTGCGCTTCCACTTGAATATAAATCGACATGAGCAATGCCTCTGTGCGACTCAACGCCTTTATACTAGAGACTACAGCAATGTTTCGAACTCACCACAGACTAGGTGTATCGGTCCTAGCGGCGAGTCTGGCTTTCCATGTAGCTGCGCAGTAACTTGTTAATTCGGGTCTGGTAGCCTTGGCCTTGAGACTTAAACCAAACCAAAACATCACTATCTAGGCGCAATGTAACCGGCTGTTTGGACGGGACTCGGAGTTCCGCATTCTGGAAAAAAGCATCATCCAGTTCTTGAATGTCGCTGGTATCAATGGCTTCATCATCCATGTCAGATAGTCGTTTCCAATCAGTCTTTGATGCTTTGCTCATAACGACGTACCTCGTAGTTGGTCGCTTTTCGGGCCGAGATGATTCGGATCGTACCTTCATGGCGCTCTATATACACCACAACACCAATAAGATGTTGTATCCAGCCAATGCCTATCCAGCGCTCTTCACCCTAGTTTTCTCGGTCATCCAGTAAAGTCAACATGGGGTGGTTAAACATGTCTTTGACATCTGCGAAGTCGATTCCATGCTTTCGAATATTGATCCTATTCTTGACTTCATCCCGCTCAAAGAGCATGCCCACTCCTGTATTTACATTTGTACGTACAATTCTACGCTAATGCTCTTCGTTCGTCACTCTCCACGACGAGCACCACGACGAGCACCACGACGAGCACCACGACGAGCACCACGACGAGCACCACGACGAACACCACGCTAGTTCACCCGCATTTACAACCCCGTGTACCTGATGACTGTAAGCACATTTCCATATTCTCCGTGCGCCAACCGACTGCATTCATTGGCGTAAAATTTTGTGACATTCATTGTTGCTGGTAACGTATAGAAGTAGGGGGCATTAGATACAAATGATCAATAACGCCTCGGGTCAAATGACCTACTGCAACACATCCGGGTCGTTCAGCAGCGGGTCGTGCCATTCAGGCACCAGCTGGCCTTCTTCCCCTTCACACTCGCTGTATCTTGGATAGCCTTGGCTCCATGTGAGGTTCTTGACGGATAGCCAGTCTCGGATGGTCTCGGCGTCGGTGTCCTGAATATCGTATACACCTGCTGGGGTTTTGCTGTAATGCAGCCAGTTCTGCCCTACCAATTCAAAGCCTTTTATCGGATCGTCCGACATCCGACTATGATAAACCTTGCCCCACATCAAAATATCTGGCAAACCGTTTTCATCGAAATCCCCCATATACATTTTCATATAGGACCGCCGAGCAGGCAGTAGCAGATCAACCAACACATGCGTGCCACTTTGAGCGATGTGCTGCGGCAGCACCAACTGGGACTCTACGGTTCTGTCTGGACCAAAAACCTCTATGGCTTAATGTTCGAACAACCAATCCTCCCCAGTGTTCTAACTACCCTCACCCGTATGGATACGTCCACCTGAGAGGGGCCGAGAGGCAAGGCTGTTGAGAGTAACCCGCGTTCTTCAATCAGAAGCTCCAGGCGCTTCAACGCTCTGTATTTCAGCTGGATCTAGTGGGTTTTTGGTACTCATTGTCTCTCCTTGCTTTTGTCATTGTGATTACTATCCAGTCCTTTCGACTTAATTCTCTCCAGTTTAAAGCGCTTTCCGCAATCTGGTCTACACTCTAAAGGTGCTCAGGCCAGTGCTTAGAAAAGCAGATCACACCCTGAACACGTCACAAGGATATAACCGCAGACGACAAAAGATGCCACACATCTAAACCCAGTCATCCGCTTAGAAGGTACTTGCTCATGCTGAATATATGGAACCGTTTGGCGATACGTTCTCGCCTGTACATTGCACTGGCGCTGTTGCTCAGTGCGACGCTCATTATAGCTTTAAGTATTCAAACCCACCTCTACCAAACCTCCCGCTTGCAGGATGTGTTCGCCCGCGAACTGCCGGCTCAGCTTGATGCGCTGGGTAACGACATCGCGTTGCGCATTGAGCCCGGCATCACCGGTTCGTCTATGCTGGTCAACAGCACTTATTTGCAGAACTGGGTGCGTGCCGGTGCGCCCGTCAGTGAACATGGGGCGATCACAGCTTACCTGTCTGCTATGCACGAGAGGTTAGGCGCCGACAACTTGTTCATCACCCCCCACATCAACGGTCAGACTTACTTCTATTTGTACGACCAAGGTGAACTCATAGTACGTGAAGTGCTGACGGACAGCGGCGACGACTGGTACTTCAACTTCGTGGGCTCCGGCCAAACGTACGAATTGAACTTGAACACCGATGAATTCACGGGCGACAGCCTGTTCATTTTCGTGAACTACAGCAGTCAGGTCCGCTCGGGCCAAAACCCGCTGATTGTGGGTGGCGTGGGCATGAACATGGACCAACTGACCTCGATGCTGCAAGACTATCGCATTGGCGAAACTGGTCGTGTGATGCTGGCTAATCGGCAGGGCGAGATCGAGGTGCGGTCGGCCACCGGCATACTGCCCAGCTTAAGCGCACTGCCCGATGCGCAGGACATTCTTGCGGCCGAACGCCGCTTCGAGGTTCGGGAGATCACCATTGGCGGCGAAGAGTTGCTGATCGGCTCGCTCTGGCTACCGTCCATTCAGCGTTTTATCGTGGCTGAAATTGAGCGCCGTGAAATCATGGCCCCTATTCGCCAACTGCTGCACATCAGCCTGATTGTGGGTGCGGTGCTGTTGCTGGTGTGTACAGCGGTGCTCTGGCCTGTGGTGCATAACCTCAGCCAGCCGATCGTGCAATTGCAACGACAAGTGCGGCACATCACCGCGAACCTCGACCTCGGTGAACGAGTGCAGTTACGAGACAAAGCCGAGCTGGGGGATTTAGCCGACCATATCAACTCCTTGATAGACCGCATTGCCGGGGCTATTTCTGAGGTGAACGTCACCGCTGAGAACACCTCGGCCGCCTCTACACAGCTCACTGGCTACGCCACCGACGTAAGCCATTCGGCGCAGGAGCAACAAAGCTCACTGGAAAGCGTCTCGGCGTCGATGGAAGAGATCACCGGGCAGGTACGTGAAGTGGCCGATCTGGCGCACAACGTGAGCGATCATTCCGAGCAAGGGCGAGCCCAACTGCAACAGGCTACCGACCACTTGGAAGCAAGCGTGCAGAAAATCACGGCCTTAGAAACCAGCTTGCAGAAAAATGAACAGGATCTGGCGCGCTTGAAAACCACCACCGACAACATTGTGCAGGTCATTGATGTGATTCGTGGCATTTCTGAGCAGACCAATTTGCTGGCGTTGAATGCGGCCATTGAAGCAGCGCGAGCTGGTGAACACGGACGCGGGTTTGCAGTGGTGGCCGACGAGGTACGCACCCTGTCTTCACGCACACACGACTCCACCAACGACATTCAAGCCATGATTCTGCAACTGACTGGCGCGGTCGACGAGGTGTATGCCCGCATGCAAGAGAGCGCGCGACACGGCGAAGACGGCCTCAGCAGTGTGGTGGAAACCCAGTCGCTACTGAGCAAGATGGCGTCTGGTCTAGCCAGTATCTTTGATCTGAACCGTCAAATAGCCTCTGGCACGCAGGAGCAAAGCACCGCGGTCAGTGAGATCAGCCACCACATGACGTTGCTGAATGACCATGGCCGCCGTACGCGTGATCTGTGTGAACAGACGGATACGGCCACGCGAAACATCAATAAAGAAGTCGAGAAACTGCGCGCCAATGTGGGGGTGTTTCAAGGCATTTGAGGTGCATAAAGCAGAGCGGCGGGTGTAAACACCCGCCCTACGCCGCGGCTGTTACAGCGGCACCAAGGACACCGCCACCAGCAACAACAATCCGGCCATTCCGGCATCAAACGCCCGCCACCGTGCGGGCGAACTTAACCAGCGGGCCAGGCGGGGAGCGAAGCCCGTCAAGGCGCTGAACCACGCGAATGACGCCAAACACGCCCCCACCGTAAACCACAGAGGCTGCGCTTGCTGCGCGCCGACACTGCCAATCAGCACCACTGTATCCAAATACACATGGGGGTTCAGCAGGGTGATGCCCAAGGCCGTACCGGCGGTTTTCCAGCGGCTGTCGGGCGTATCTGCTCTGCTGACCTGCAATCCTGAAGTGCCCAACCACGCCCGTCGCGTGGCCTGCCAAGACAACCACAGCAGCAACGCAATACCCAACGCCGTCAGCACTGGCACCAAAGACGGCAGTAGCGCCTGCACCTGTTGAATGCCATACACGCCTAAAATGATTAAGCCTGCATCGCACAGGATACACACCATGGCGATCACCCCACGATGCCCGCCACGCATACTCTGGCTCAGTACCCACGCATTCTGCGCGCCAATCGCCACGATCAAACCAATGGCGACCACAAAGCCCGTTACTAATGACCACAACATACCCACCTCCTAATCAGTGCTAGAGCAGATTAACCGCAGGCGCTATCATTAATCCAACGCATAATGGTACTGTATCATTAGGAATACTTATGATTGATTATCGACTGTTACGGGCGCTGGCGGCCGTGCTGGAGCACGGAGGCTTTGAGCGCGCCGCCGCTCACCTGCACCTCACCCAATCGGCGATCAGCCAACGCGTCAAACAACTGGAGCACCAATTGGGTCAGCCGGTGTTGATTCGCAGCACACCGCCACGCGCGACGGAATTAGGGCAACGCCTGCACCATCATTGGCAACATGTGCAGTTGCTCGAGTCTGGTTTGGCATTGTCGGGCGACAGCACACCTTTGACGATCCGCATCGCGGTGAACGCCGACTCACTGGCCACGTGGCTACCCGCTGCCTTGGTGCTGTCAGAGTATCCCGACGTGTGCTTTGACGTTGTTGTGGAAGACCAAGCCGTAGGGTTACGCCGCATGCGCCAAGGCGACGTTATGGCCTGTCTGTGTGGTGCAGCTGAAGCGGTCAACGGTGGCAGGGCCGTCGCTGTAGGGAATCTGCGCTATCGCGCGGTGGCCAGTCCGGACTTTATTGCACGCCATAACCTGCGCCAGGACATCACGCGCTTAGCCCACGCGCCTTGTCTGGTATTTAACCGTGATGATCCCTTGCAACATCGTTTCTTGACAGACGTTGGAGCAGGCGCACCGCAACGGGTTCACTTGGTACCATCATCTGAAGGCTTCGTGCAAGCCGCTGTGGCGGGGTTAGGTTTTGGGATGATACCAGCGCTGCAAGTTGATCAATTGATCCAACAAGGCAGGCTGCGTGACGTGGTGCCGCTCTATCATTTGGATACCCCACTCTATTGGCATTATTGGGCCAGCGACAGCCCGGTTTTGGCGGCGTTGCGGCAGCGGGTATTGCAGGTAGCGCGGACCAAATTAGTCATTGAGCCTTGAGATCATCCGCCGTTATCCACACGCTGCCCACGTTCCACCAGAAACCGGCGCAAGGCTGCACCGGCCAAAACAACCACCACCAAACTCCCCACCATCACCGACACCCACTTCAGGGTCGTCATGGTGCTGGCCAATTGCACCCAAGCAGGGTGTTGCGCCGGGTACTGCCACAACAGGGCGACGATCAGGCCATTTTCGAAAAAATCCAGCACCACCGTGACCACTGGTATCCAATAGATGCGCCGAAACCACAAACGCTCGGGCCATGCGGTGTAACACAACCAAGTAAGAAGGAAATAGGCGAACAGGCCGTAGGTCAGCGGGTAGGCTGTGTCAGCGATCAGTTGAAAGCCAATATAAAAGCGCCGCCCGGCATCACCCAGGGCTTCCGCAATCTGATAAAACAATTCCGGAGAATAGCTGAGCATGACATCGTATGGCCCTAACCCACCGGAGTAGTCCGTGAGCCTTGCCGCCCCCCATGGCATGATCACGAAGGTGAATAGCAACACGTCTAAGGCAGCGATAAGCGTCCAGAACCGGTATGATAGATTTAGAAAGGTGGGGGCTGGGTGCATTTTTTCTCCGTTATGTTAAATCCTTTGCATGGGCTATCGGGCCTCATTTCTCACCTGATCCCACCCAACGACTTAGCTCTATTGACGCTGCTTTGTTGTCTTGTGTCAATGCATAGCTCATCGAGATGATTCACCCTATGATCCATACTGGCTAGAAAGGGACTCAATATGCTCACAACATTTGCCCGCGCCACGCTGGGCAGCCTGCGGGATCTGGCCCCCGTGGTGCTGGTGGTTCTGTTTTTCCAGATCATCGTCTTACAGCGCCCCCTGCCAGAACACATTGCTTTATCTGAGCTGCTATTAGGCCTAGTCTTCGTGGTGCTAGGCCTTACCCTGTTCATTCAGGGGTTGCAACTGGGGCTATTTCCCGTCGGTGAACACTTGGCGAAAGCCTTTGCGCAAAAAGGCTCGGCGTTTTGGTTGATGACGTTCGCCTTCGCGCTCGGATTCGGCACCACCATCGCCGAACCCGCCTTAATCGCGGTGGCGGGAAAGGCCGCTGAGGCTCTGGCGCTGGAAGGTTTAATTGCGAATGATGCTGCCGCCCACGCACGGTTTGCCTTGACCCTGCGCTTAACCGTTGCGGTGTCAGTAGGCTGCGCTGTGATGCTGGGCGTGCTACGCATACTGACCGGCTGGCCGTTGCATCTGTTGATCATTGGCGGCTACGCCGTCGTGCTGGTTTTGACGACACTGGCACCTGCCACGCTCATCGGCATAGCCTACGATTCAGGCGGTGTCACCACTTCCACCATTACCGTGCCCTTAGTCACGGCACTCGGCGTGGGGTTGTCGGCAGCGATCAAAGGACGCAACCCCATGTTGGATGGTTTCGGTTTGATCGCCTTTGCTTCGGTGATGCCCATTATTTTCGTGCTGGCGCTGGCCGTCATTCGTTTTTAAGGAGTCGTTATGCCGCTGTTGACTGTATTGCTTTCGACCCTGTTTGACCTGTTGCCCATCCTGGCGATTGTGTTTGTGATGCAATACGCCGTCATTCGCCGCCCCATGGTCCACCTGCCGCGCGTCCTGATGGGTTTTGTACTGGTGTTAGTGGGTCTCAGCTTATTTTTGCTGGGGCTGGAGATGGCGTTGTTTCCACTCGGTGAGTTGATGGCGGTGCAATTGTCGTCTGAAGAGTTCTTGCCACCGCTGAGCGAGGGAGCCACTCGTCACTGGCGCGATTTCTATTGGATCTACGCTTTTGCTTTCTTGATCGGCGCCAGCACCACCATCGCCGAGCCGGCATTGATCGCTGTATCCATGAAGGCCGGTGAGATATCCGGTGGCACCATTAACCCTTTCTCTTTGCGCATAGCCGTGGCTATAGGCATGGCCTTTGGTATCGCCTTAGGCACCTGGCGTATTGTGTCTGGCGTGCCCTTGGTATGGATGATCAGTGGTGCCTATGTACTGGTGGTGGTGCAAACCTTGCTGGCACCGCGCAACATCATTCCATTGGCGTTTGACTCTGGCGGAGTGACCACCTCAACCATCACCGTACCCATCATCGCCGCCCTAGGTTTAGGCCTGGCCAGCAACATCGAAGGCCGCAGTGCGTTGGCCGATGGCTTTGGCATGATTGCTTTAGCCTGCTTGTTCCCCATCATCAGTGTGATGGGCTACGCCCAAATAGCCCAATGGCGGTTTCGGCGCGACCGCGCACGCCGCCAGACTGCATACCCTAAAGGAGACTGATCCATGTCGTTCAAATTTTTAATCGCCTTTGTAGAAGACAGCCTGACCGACCCCATCATGGACGCCGCGCGCGATGCTGGTGCCACTGGCTGCACCGTCATCAACAATGCGCGTGGTGAAGGACTGCGTAAAACCCGCGGGATTTTCGGGCTGGAATTACAAGCCCAGCGTGATGTGTTGCTGTTTTTGGTCAACGAGTCGTTGGCCGATGCGGTGATGCAACGCATTGCCGAGGTCGGCCAGTTTGATGACACCCCCGGCACCGGCATTGTATTGCAGCTCGACGTTGAAAACGCCCTAGGAGTGAGCCATCAAATGCAGTCGTTACACGACAAGCGGTAAGGCTTGCCTTACCACATCAAGTCGTCAGGGATAGGGAAGTCCTTGTACGGATCGTCTTCATCCAACTGCTGCGCCGAAGGCTCGGCAACGAAGATCACCACATCCGGCGCACGCTCTGCAACCTTGTCGGCCACGTTGCGCGGTACGACCACGTAGCTGTCGTTGTCAGCACAGATCACCAACTGCCCGCGCGCCAACTGTTCTTGAATGGCCGCAGTAACATACATCTGTTTGATCTTGCGAGTGCGCGCGTCGGTAAAGCTGAAGCGCACATCGCCCGCTACCACTTGCTTGCTCTGCTGCAACATTTGTTTCACTTGCGCGCGAATCGCCTTGGCGCGTTCTTCCGCTACCCGCTGTTCGTTCAACTGGCGGTCACGCTCTGCTTTCTCGGCGCGCTGCTGCGCCAGTCGCTCTTGCGACGAGGTGTCTGCTTCAAGGTGACCTTTTAGCACTTGCTTCGTTTGTATGCGCTTTTCTTGCTTGGCCTGTTTGACCTTCTTTTTGTCGACCAAGCCAGCCCCTAAGAGCTGATCTGCGAGAGACTTTGCCATCCATCACGCCTTTTTAACTGAACTCATTTTAATGGCGGCTATACTGTCGCATTCAAGCCATAAATGCCAGCCAACCGGCTACCACTGCGCACTAGTTTGAACCCTTGGTAGAAGTAACCGGCAAAATGACTCGAAAGCTGGACCCTTTTTTTAGCTCACTGCGCACGGACAGACGGCCCTTGTGCTCTTCCACAATGGCTTTGCTGACAGAGAGGCCCAACCCACTGCCCTCACCAACTTCTCGTGTGGTGAAAAAGGGCTCAAAAATACGACTAACGTTTTCTTGCGGGATACCGGAGCCGTTGTCGTACACGGTGACCACCGCCATCCCTTTGCGCTCTTCAATCTTCACCTTCACCTTGCCATCATCATGATCAATCGACTGAATGGCATTGATGATTAGGCTCACAAAGACTTGATTCAAGCGCGACGAATTCCCCATCACCCACACGGGGCGAGGGGCCAAGTCATACTCCACTACGGCTTTGTACTTGAGATCCCCCAGCACCATTTTTTGTGCCGAGGCAATAACCTCACGCAAATCAAGCGGTCTGATTTCGCCAGTATCCGGTTGGGCGTATGTCTTAAGGCTGGACACAATTTCTTTTACGCGCCCTATGCCGACTTCAGTTTCAGCCATCAAATCCCCGAGATCGTCCAGCACGAAGTCCAGGTTAGATTCTTGTTTCAAACGCGCCATGGTTTTTTGTCGCACTTCGAAGTCCGGCTCCGCCATAGTGTGTTCGAGGCCCGAAATGTAGCTGCGCAGGCTGCTGATGTATTCGTTTAACGACTTGAAATTGCTGTACACAAAACTGAGCGGATTGTTAATTTCATGCGCCACACCGGCTGCCAGTTGACCGAGGGAGAGCATTTTTTCCGATTGCTGCAAGCTACGCTCGTAGAGCTCTTGCCGTGTACGCTCTTCAATATGCGCAATGGTCTTGCTCGCAAAGGCCGCAAAGGAGGCGAACAGCTCTACATGCTGCTGCTCAAAAGCGTCAGGTCGTGAGGAGCCCAACAATAGGGCGTATCGATTGTGGTCGGTGGCAATGGGTTGAATAAGGGCGGAACGTAACAGCGGCCACGTAGCGGAGTACTCCGCCACCCACGACGGAAATGCTCGAACATCAGGGACATACAACAATTTGTCTAATGAAAGCGCCGGATAGCGCGCACGACTCTCGTCCGGCAACAAGCCATCAATATTATCCGAGGAATCCGCGAGCAAAAGATAATTCGTCTCGGCAAGAGAGAACAAAAGGCAATAATCGTTAGGAACCATCTGATTGATGAGGGACTGAAACTCTGCGACCACGACGGTCACGTTGGTCGACAAAATCGCCGCTTGGCCATCCAAGAACACCTGCGAGGACGGTCGTTCCTCGCGCAATTGGGCGATCACCTGCTCTTGTTTCGCCAGTTGCTCACGCAAACGCTTCTCCGAGTCCACGCTCAAACACTCGGCAAAGGGTTAACTGCAGCAAAGAGGACGCCACCGGCGCTGAGGTTGAGCCTTAGCCCACTCATCGCTCGGCTCCGCACAGCTCTAGCGGTTGGTCTTTCGCACGCCCGGACAGCCATACATCCACCGTTCAAGTTTATTAACCCGTGTCATCCTCTTGGATAACCACTTGGGGCAACACACGTACATGCAGAACTTGGTCGTGCGACTGCTCGAATTCACGCAGTTTATTAATGCTCTTTGGGGTGAGCACAGTCCCCGTTGCCAGCAAGAGCATGTCGGCGAGGTTGAAGATGTCCTCATCCAACACCATCCCAGGCTCTAACTCGTCCAGCGTCCTCGTGTTCTCGTCTTTGTCTGCATTGAGCAGTTCTTTGATATCTATCTTCAGTACACGATCTACCAACTCGGGATCATATACGGTGCCACGGCCCAGACGGATTATTTTCTTCGCCTCTTTGGTAGAGGTATCAGTAAGACCACCGCTTTCCTTCAAGGTCGCGCAAAAGTCTCGCGCCACGGATACGATGCGCGCTTCCAACGGGATTGAGCTGCCTTGCAAGCCCTTCGGCAAACCGGCGCCGCTGAAGCGCTCATATTGCGCCTCTAAAACGCTACAAATAGGGTCCAAGTGCGGCGCAGGCGACATAATCGTGCGGGCAATCTGCGGGTGCGTATAGAACCGCGCTCGTTCCGCCGTGCTCATTTGCAAAACGGGCTTTATCGCCACGTCGTACTCCAAACCCAGCACCCCAATTTGGGACAACAGTCCCGACAACGCCAGATTTTCCAGGCGTTCGCCTTCTAGCCCTAACTCTTGGCCAATAATCCGGCACAGTCCGCTCACTAATTGCGCCTGCCGGCCATCGACCGCCGGGTTGAGGTTTATGATGTTGTACAGCACATTCAACGTCGCACTGTAGCTCGTCTGAACGCTCTCGTTTACGCGTTTGAGTTTCTTAATGGCCTTACTCAACTGCTGGGTACGCACCGCTACGCGCTCTTCCAACGACTCGTTGAACGTCCGCAACTGCTTGTTTTGGTGAGCGACTTTCGCAGTTAGCCGCTTGTTTTCGTCGGCCATGCGAGAAATAGCCACGCCTTCATCCACCACCGCCACCAGTTGTTCATTCACCCACGGCTTAGCAACATACCGGTGAATACGCCCTTCGTTCACGGCGGCCACGGTCGATGAAATATCCGAATAGCCGGTCAACAACACACGGTAGGTATCCGGCCGCGCCTTCGCCGCAGCCGCCAAAAACTCGGCCCCGTTCATGCCGGGCATGCGCATATCACTCATGATCAGGTCTACCTTGTTATCTTTCAGGTACACCAGCGCCGCCTCACCACTCGGCATTACCTCGACGTCCAAACCTCTGGGCACAAACAAGCGACGCAACGACTTGAGGATGCTCTCCTCATCATCAACGAACAGCACCTTAGGCGCAGGCAAAGCCTCATCGTTCACTGTCATGGAACCCTCCTTCTAGATTAATTAGGGCACCAACGCCCTCCGACCGTATAAGCGCAAACTTCAAATCCTTAACCTCGTGCGCTGAGAGCGCGAAAAAGGGTGCGATAAAAATAGAGCCCACTCTCTCTACAGCGTAGTTGAGATCGGGCATGAATTCACACTTTCAGGAGCAGCTTGTCCCATTTCCGAGGTAACACCACCCGGCTCAATGAGACATTTACACTTATAAAATGGGACAATATACATACATCTCCCTCAGGCCAGCCGATACCTCTGCTATACTGCGCGGCGAACAAGTTGTCTCAAAAAATGCAACACCAAAAGTGCCATGAAACATAGCACGTTCCTGCACCCATCAATACCTGCGCAGCACTAGGGAGCAATCACAATGACCGCAACGGTCTTCTCCATCATGGTCGTAGACGACGACAAGATGTTCACCAACTCTATTCGTCGCACGCTGAACAGGCTAAAGCCCGAATGGCACTTCACCTTGCTCACCAGCCCTTTGGAGGCGCAACAGCGTCTGGAACAGGGTGAGTCGCCCCATGTACTGCTGACCGACCTCCTGATGCCTCGCCTAAATGGAGCTGAACTGTTGGCCCATGCTCATATACATTCGCCACTCACTTTGCGCGCCTTACTGACCGGATTCAACGACGAAAAAGTGCTGACGCACAACAAAGGTGTAGTCCATTTCTTGTTAGCCAAACCGTTTACCGACGACGACATTCTGCATTTGTTGGACAGTACGGAATCGTTAGCGAACCTGCCGTTGACCCTTGAAACCCGCACCAAGCTCGGGCGCCTGCGTGACCTCCCGATATTGCCTGCCATCTACAACAAGCTCTGCACGCTACTAAAGTCTCCGGATGCCGGTCTAGAGGACATGGCCAGGTTGATTGAGCAAGACGCTTATCTCAGCGGCAGGTTTTTGCAGATTGCCAATTCGCCGTTCTTAGGGTTTTCCCGCAGCACGTTGTCGGTGCTTGAGGCCGCGAACAGGCTGGGCGCTCGCTTGATCTGCTCAATGGTGCTGGCCTTACAGTCGCACCAGCAATTGCAGTCGCTGATTTCGCCTGCGGTGCATAAGTCGATTGCCGACGCCGCTTTTATGCAAGCCAACCTGAGCAGAAAGATGGCTGCGTATGCCAATATGGGTCAAAAAGCAGCCGACCAAGTTTACATGGCCAGCCTACTCGGATCGTTGGGGCGACTGATGACATCGACCGAGAGCAACCAAGCCCTACTCGCGGACGCGACACCCGAGTCCTTCGCGACGGACGCCATCGTCACCGCTTACTTGCTCACACTGTGGGGCTTTGACTCTAGCCTGTGCCAGCTCATTCTGGAGCAGAGTGCCGGCGACACCACAGCACTGAAGTCGGACAGCGCGGCGCTCGTCGCCTGTGCCGGGTTCGTCTCTAAGGGCGAGAGCCCACCGAAAGATCTGTTGGCCAGAAGCGTGAACGAGACCTCTATAGCGTCGCTATTGCAACACGCATCCTAATTGGCTTGCAGCTTACTGTTCGACGCCTTCCGGTAACTTACGATAATCCACCGGCAACGTCAGCGTGAACTCCGTACCCTTGCCCAACTCACTGGCCACCTCAATGGTACCTTGGTGCGCCTTAATAATGCTGTACGACACCGACAAACCCAGCCCCGTGCCGGAGCCCACTTCTTTTGTGGTAAAGAAGGGTTCAAACAAGCGGTTCATATGGTCGGGCTCAATCCCGGTGCCGGTGTCCTTAACCCCCAGCTTCACGTAATCATCGCCGCTGCGTTGCAAGCTGATACGAATCTCGCCTTTGCCCTCCATCGCTTGGCTGGCATTGATCAACAAGTTCAACACCACCTGATTCAATTGCATAGGCTGACAATAGATCTCGGGCACGTCCGGCGCAAAATCACGTATAACATCGATCGAATACTTGATCTGGTTGTTCACAATTTTCAATGTAGACTCAATACCCGCCACCAAGTTAGCCATCGCCCAGTCGGAATTATCGATGTGGGAAAAGTCTTTTAAACTCGTCACAATCGACATGACGCGTTCTGAACCTTCCTGCGACTCTTGAATCAAATCAATTGAATCCGTCCGCATGAACGCCAGTTGAGTGGCTTCGTACAGCGCATCTCGCGCTTTTAACATCTCAGGCGTGGCCACGTCGCTCAACAACTTATCCAACCCGTCAATCACCTCGTGGTACTTGTGGAGGTAGTGTTGCAGGCTCTGTACGTTGGAGGTAATAAAGCCTAACGGGTTATTGATTTCATGTGCGATACCCGCCGCCAACTGGCCAATAGAGGCCATTTTTTCCGACTGCATCAATTGACCGCGCGTATCTTCCAGCTTGGTAATCAGTACCTTTTGCGCCGCGTGTTCCTTTTGCAATTCATCTTTTAGGCGCTGTAATTCCAAATGCTGACTGGCTTGCAAGGTCACATCGTAAACGCACAAACAGGCCAATAATCCACCGACGTCGCCATCGGATATCGGAATAATCTCTAAATTCTGGTACATCAGCTCTTCGTCACCGGACACGGGTCGCGAGCTTTTGAAGGGAAACACATGCGGCCGCTGTTCCCAGTACGAAAAACTGGGCGACTCAATCACAAATACGGTATCGATCTTACGTTTAAGGTAGTCCGAAATCTCCGGATACAGTTCAAGCACACTCATGCCAACGATTTTATCCAACTTCATCCCTGCCCGAGTGCAGTACGACCGATTGGCGAACAGCACGCTATACTCCGCATCTACAATGCAGACGGCAAAGGACAACTGGTCTAAAAAGAGACGAGAGGCTTCATCACTTATCACATTTTATCCTTCCAAAAGTTGATCAAGATGCGACAGCATCTGCTCCAGTCCATTGTCCGCTAAACACACCACCGTTCTGGCTTCAAACTCGGCTTGGTCTACTAAAAACACAATTTCTATCCACAAGGCCAAATGCCATTGGTCAATCGGCACCGCTTGCAACGAGGGCTTAAACAACATTGGCGGGCTTATTTGCGTCACCAGATCCAGCTGCTTCGTAAAGCCTTGCAAACTGGCACCCGACAAGATAATGGAGATGTCCAACAACGACTCTTCCATCAAGCTCAGGCATGGTGAGATCTAAGAAAATCACCTCAGCACTACCCGCTTCGTACGCGACCAACGCCTCATTAACCTTATAATGGCTTCTTCTCTGCCTTTACATGGCAGCAGTCGAAGAACCATTCTATCCTTAAGTCTAGCTCAGGACGCTGCTGTTCACCGATGTTTGTTACTTTACGGAGCTTGCTAGCTAAATAACCCAAGTTTGAACATACGATCACGGTATAACTCTAGAAAATTAATTGTGATGCAGATCACACTTTCTTGACTATCTAGTCACATGGATCATACTAATCATTAGATTTGTCTAAATCGTTGATCAAAATTCATCTATTTGACACGACGGTTTTTTGTAAGCCTACTATGGCAAAAGGAACACTGCACAATGCGCAAGAACCTGCCGGTTACTGACCACGAACGCACATTTAAACCTTCCGAACGACTGGTATCTACTACCGACCTGAAAGGTAAGATCACCCATTGCAACGATGCGTTCGTCGACATCAGCGGCTTTACACGCGAGGAGTTAATTGGCAGCCCACACAACATCGTGCGCCACCCGGATATGCCGCCCCAGGCCTACGAGGTAATGTGGGAACATTTAAAAGCGGGCAAGCCGTGGATGGGGTTGGTTAAAAACCGCAGTAAAAACGGTGACTTTTACTGGGTAGATGCTTATGTCACGCCAGTTACTGAACAAGGTCGCGTCATCGGGTATGAGTCTGTGCGCTCTTGCCCGCGTAGGGAAGACATAGCGCGCGCAGAGAAACTGTATCGGAGCATAAATGCTCGCGGCGTGCGTGTGCGCCCGGCGTGGCAAAAGCCAAAACTCATGCTGCCACTAGCCGCCAGTCTGCTGTTTTTGGCCCTACTCATCACCACCACACCAACATTGGCATTAACCATTGGCCTCGTCAGTGCGGTCGCCTTTAGTATTTGGGCACAATGGCAACAAAACACATTGTCTAAGAAACTCTCGGCACTCACCGAGCACGCTTACAAGCACCCGCTGGCAGTCAGTTCTTATACAGACGACTCCGGTGTCAGTGGTGCACTGCAAGTAGCTTTGCTCAGTGAGCAGGCACACCTAAGAACCGTGTTAACGCGCATTGAGGACGCCGCCTACCGCGTCAAGACAAGTTCAGACGACGGATTGCTGATGTCACGCGAGTCGACCCAAGTCATAGAACAACAGCAGCAAGAGACTGATCAGGTAGCTGCAGCCATGAATGAAATGACGGCGACCATCAATGAAGTAGCTGGCCATGTACAGCAGACCGCACAGAGCGCATCAGAGTCCAATCAACTGGCTCGCAATGGGCGCAAGGTTGCGGTCAGCACGCGGCAAGCCATTGAGCATCTGCGTGACACAGTCGCCAACATCAGTAATTCAGTATCCGAGCTGTCCGAACAAACCTTGTTAATTACTAAAGCCGCCCAGATGATCGAGCAGATCGCCGATCAAACCAACTTGCTGGCGTTAAACGCTGCTATTGAAGCAGCGCGGGCTGGCGAGCAGGGTCGGGGTTTTGCCGTCGTAGCCGACGAGGTGCGCCAACTCGCGCAACGCACTCAAGGCTCGACTCAGGAAATTCAGACCATTATTAAAGACTTAACCGCCAAAGCCAAAGTTGCTGTCTCTACGGCGGACAGTGGCAAGTCCGATGCAGAAAACGGTTTAAGCCAAGTAGTGGAAACCGAAAGTATGTTGATGGGTATATCGGATGCAGTACAAAGCATCACTGACATGGCCACTCAAATGGCCGCAGCGGTAGAGGAACAGTCACAAGTGGCAGAAGACATCAATAAACAAGTAGTGAGTATCGCCGGCATGGCCGGAGATAGCATGGGTAAAGCCAATGCAGCGTCAGACAGTGTGTTACACATTCAGGAAGTGGCGGCAAATCTAAACGAGATAGTGCTGCGCTTCCAAAGGTAAACCATGAACAACTCAGCAAAAAGCAATATCGACAGTCTCTACGGTGCACTCGTAGAGGCAGCGGTCGATGGCATCATCACCATTGACGAACAAGGCATTATTCATTCGTTCAACCAAGCGGCAGAAAAACTGTTTGGCTATAAGCGCGATGAAGTCATTGGGCAGAGCGTGAATGCATTAATGCCCCGACACTATGCTGAGCAACACGATGAATACATTGAAAACTACCTGAAAGGCTACAAAGCAAAAATCATTGGCATCGGACGTGACGTCCCCGGTCAGCGTCAAGACGGCAGCCTATTCCCCATGCACCTATCCGTGGGCGAAGCATTAACCGACAGTGGACGTATGTTCATCGGCGTTTGCCATGATTTGACCGGAGAGAAAAAACTCCTGTTGCAGCTGGCTCGTGCTGAAAAGCGCTTCAAAGACATTGTGCAAAACCAAAAAGAAATGATTTGTCGCTTGGATGAGCACCTCCGATTGTCTTTTGTGAATCAAAGCAGTGTTGACGGATTAGGCTCTGCAGAGAGTGAACTTATTGGGAAGAACTTTCTAGATCTTATTGACGAAAACCAGCGCGCCTTTGCCCAGCGCTCACTGAACGCCTTATTCGAAGCCGGAGAGGGTGTCGAAGAGCTTGGTCTGTTGCTCAACATGAGCGGGACTGCTCCTGACAGAACGATCGACTGGACCTTTAGCGCCCTTAAGGTTTCAGAAGAATTTGGGGTAGAAATTCAAGGCTATGGATTGGATGTCACTGACCGCGAAGCGGCCATGGAGCGCGCCCAGTATTTGATGTCCCATGACCAGCTAACCGGCCTGCTGAATCGACAAGCTTTGTTGCATCGTTTTAGCAAACAAACCAAACGACACGAAACTTACGCCGTGTTGTACTTCGACTGCAATCATTTTGGACTGATCAACCAAAAATTTGGTCATGACCTAGGCGATCAGTTGCTGTTGATCGCCGCCCAGCGACTCAACAGCACACTGCCGGACAACGCCTTGATAGCTCGTCCGGGAGGTGATGATTTTATCGTCGTTTATCCTGTTGAACACAGCAGCGATACTGCTGTGATGGCTGCAGCAGTCATTGAAGAGCTACAAGAACCCTATCAATTAGGTGAACACCTGCTGACGGTGCGGGGGCGAGTCGGCATCGCGCATTACCCACATGATGGTGCTGATATTGACACAGTGATTCGCATGGCCGAGTCGGCTATCTTTTACAGAGATCGTTTGGTTGACGGATTGGGGTTTTACAACCCTCAGCAACAGCAAACCTTAATGCGTACCTTAGACATCGAGCAACGATTGCGCATTGCGCTGGACCTAGCACAGCTGGAAGTCTATCTGCAGCCCAAGTTTACCCTTGCTGACAGCAAGCTGGCTGGCTACGAAGCACTGCTGCGCTGGCATGATGGCACAGTGTTCGTATCACCCGGCGAATTCATCCCCATTGCTGAAAGCATGGGGTTAGGTCCGGAGTTGGACCGCTATGTACTTGAGCATGTCTGCGAGGCACTCGTTACCGCACAAAAGGCGGGACTCAGTATCAAGCCCATCGCAATTAATATCACCATGCGTCATTTCGGTCATGCCGATTTTTGTGATTTTCTGTTTTCTTGTTTACAGAAAGCGAATCTGACAACAACACTGATCGAACTGGAGATCACCGAAGGTGTGTTGATGGACCGCGAAGACAAAACACAAGACAACTTGCGCACACTGCGCGATCGGGGTATTCGAGTGAACATAGATGACTTCGGTACCGGCTATTCTTCACTGAGTTATTTGGCCGATTTACCTGTCGATGTCCTCAAAATTGACCGAGTATTTGTCGAAGGCTTAAACACCGCCAAAGGGCTGAGACTGGTCGAAGGTATTATTGCCATGGCCGATGCAATGCAATTAGATGTGGTGGCCGAGGGCATTGAGACTCAAGAACAAGTGAACATACTGAAATCACTGGACTGCCGGGTAGGTCAAGGCTTCTTTTTGGGCAAACCCCAACCCATTATGACTGCACTCAACATCCCTAAACCCTGAGGCTCAACAACGCACGCTGAAAGCCTGGTCCAGCGTGCGTATATGCTTTTGCCGTTCTGCATTCGTCATCCACGCGCCATCAAAGCCATTGCGAACTAAATCATAGAGGTGGCTGTGCGTCAGCGGCAGGTGTGCTATCAACGCACGATAGTTGTCGTTCACATAGCCACCGAAATACGCTGGATCATCGGAGTTCACAGTCGCTTTCAGGCCGCGTTTCAGCATATCTAGAATGGGGTGTTGGGCCATGTCGTCGACCACGCAAAGCTTAAGGTTCGATAACGGGCAGACGGTCAATGTGAGCTTGCGCTCAACCAGTTCCGCCACCAGCGCTTCGTCTTCCAATGCGCGGTTACCGTGGTCAATTCGATCCACTCCTATGCCGTCTATAGCCTGCCAGACGTAGTCTGGTGGTCCTTCTTCTCCGGCATGCGCCGTCAGTCTTAAGCCCAGGTCGCGGCAACGCGCAAACACCCGGGCGAACTTTTCAGGCGGATGACCTTTTTCTGAAGAATCCAAGCCAACGGCGTCAATACGGCCCAAAAAGGGCTCGGCTTCACGCAGTGTGTCAAAAGCGCTTTCTTCAGACAGATGGCGCAGAAAAGACATGATCAACCGATAGCTGATCTCCATTTGCCGCTCGCCATCACGCAACGCACGTTCGATGCCGTTAAACACCGTTTCGAAGGCGATACCGCGCTCAAGGTGCCCTTGCGGATCGAACATGACTTCTGTATGCACCACGTTGTCGGCGTGAATGCGCTGCAAGTACGCCATGGTGAGGTCGTAGAAGTCTTGCTCGGTTTGCAGGACTGACATGCCTTGGTAGTAAAGATCGAGGAATTCTTGCAGGTTGCTGAACTGGTAGGCGGCGCGCACGGCTTCAACACTGTCGTACGGCAGTGCCACCCCGTTGCGCTGCGCCAGTGCGAACATGAGTTCGGGTTCCAAGCTGCCTTCAATGTGCAGGTGCAATTCAACTTTGGGGACACGCTCCGCCAGGGCTATGAGTTCTGCTGTCATGATTCCTCCGCGAGTATTATTGTGCTTATGCGGTGCTATTTGGAGTCTGTGCTGCGACGCCGCCAATCCCGATAGCGTGAATGCACGCCGCGTGTGAACATGGTCGAATAATTTTCCAGCATATCCACGCCGTACAGCACGGCCACCAGCAGCAGCGACAGTTTGATGGCTGTCAAGGATTCACCCACGGCCACTACCACGCCCAACGCCGCCAAGCCCCAAATCACTGCCGCCGAGGTGACGCCCAGTACTGTGCCATCTTTGGTCATCATCACCCCAGCGCCCAGAAAGCCGACGCCCGTTACCACTTGGCCGATGATGCGTGACGGGTCGGTAAATTCAGTAGCAACGGAAGACGCCGCCACGACAAAGAAGTAGGTGCCGAGCACGATCAGCGACGATGTACGAATACCCACCGGCTTACCGCGCAACTGCCGCTCAAGCCCAATCACCAAGCCACACAGCAACGCTGCGCCAATATCAAACCAATGAAAAGGCTCAATCGACAGCACAGAGTTCATAGTTTAGTACTGCACCGGTGGCTTACGACGTGCGCTTTTCACGGCTTTATTCACCGCGCGCTTGTCTTTCCAGCCTTCGAAGCGGATCTGCAGATTTTGCAACCAGCTGATGAGTTTGTGCGCTTCCTGACGCTGGGTCAGTAGTTTGGGAAGTGGCTTAGCCATGATGTCCTCTGTGTTGATAAAATTTGAGGGCGTTGTGCACCCCGATTACGGTATTTCTAATGCTGCCAGTTGCAACGCACTGGCCATTTCAGGCGCTTTACCGATACGACGCACCTGCATAAACAAAGCCTCTGCTTCAGGATAGCCTATCTGGAGGTAATTCAACCACTGCTTGATGCGGCTGGGCATATAACGCTCTCGACCTTCCGTACGGTCACGTTCACCCAACGCCATTACCTCAGCCAGTACCTGTTGCCACGGCATAGGCGACGCCTGCCCTCGTAAGACATTGGCAAGGTTGGGCACCGCCAAGGCGCCACGGCCAATCATCACCGCCTGCACTCCGCTTTCCTGTTGGCAGCGCGCGTAGTCGCTAGCATTCCAGACTTCGCCGTTGGCGACAATAGGGATGTCCAGTCGGTCCACAATTGGCGCAATGAGAGGCCAGTATGCCGGGGGTTTGTAGCCATCTTTGCGCGTGCGCGCATGAATGACGATCTCGGCGGCACCCCCGGCTTGCAGCGCCAGGGCATTGTCGAGCGCCAAATCCGTGTCATCAAAACCCAAGCGCATCTTGGCGGTGACCGGAAGCTGCGCAGGCACGGCCGCACGCACGGCGGATACGATCTCATAAAGGGTATCGGGTTCGGTTAACAGAATCGCGCCGCCGCGACTGCGATTCACTGTTTTGGCGGGGCAGCCAAAGTTCAGGTCGACACCGGGCGAACCGAGCTCAACCGCCCGTGCTGCATTCGCCGCCATGGCTTCCGGATTATTTCCCAACAGTTGCAGCCGCACCGGCGTGCCAGAAGGCGTACGAGCGCCGTGTGCCAGTTCAGGACACAAGCGGTAAAACACCTTGCTGGGCAGCAATTCATCGACAATACGCAGGAATTCGGTGACGCAAAGGTCGAAGCCACCTTGGCGGGTGATGATGTCGCGCATGGTCGCGTCCATCACCCCCTCCATGGGGGCCAGATAGAGCCTGTCAGCACGAGTAGAAGAAGCAGGAAGCATCCAAAACCTCGGAGGTGAAAAGGAGTTTTTGGGTCAGAACTCTTTGTGATCGTACTCTTCTAGTTCAGCAATAATATCCTCAAGCTGAGCACGCCCCGCTTTGTTCAGAATATTACCGCGACTGTTACCGCTGTACTGCTCATCCAACTTTTCACAGCGGAAGCGTACGCTTTCTAAGAACTCGTCATAGCGGATCTGCACCGACAAGAAGGTCCGCCATTCCATATCGTGCGCGTCGCCCGCCAGCACTTTCTTCAGCAAGCTGAGAATCTGGTCCCGGTCGACCTGATAAATAGGTGACTTGCCCTTATTCATAAAGAACAACACCCATACCATGCCGACCAGGCACCCTATGCCTGCGAGCGTCGCCAGTGCTTCCATCAGTGCTGTGCCGCCCAAGCCCGTGCGTTGCGGAACATCCGCATCCACGCGCCGTCTTCAGCCCATTCTTCCGGTGCCCACGAACTGGTCACGGCACGGAATACGCGCTCCGGGTGCGGCATCATAATGGTCACACGGCCATCGGCCGAGCACAGACCGGTAATGCCCTTCGGTGAACCGTTCGGGTTAAACGGATACTGCTCGGTGTGCTTGCCGTAGTTGTCGACCCAGCGCAGCGCCACCGTACCGCTGTCCAGTGCGGCTTGCACGGCATCGGCATCAGCGAATTCCGCGCGGCCTTCACCGTGCGCCACAGCGATGGGCATGCGCGAACCGGCCATCCCTTGCAAGAAGATCGACGGGCTCTCTTCCACCTTCACCATCACGGTACGGGCTTCAAACTGCTCACTTTCGTTGCGCACAAAATGCGGCCAATGCTCGGTACCGGGAATGATTTCATGCAGGTTCGACAGCATCTGACAACCGTTACACACACCCAAAGCAAAGGTTTCAGGCCGTGCAAAAAACTCGGTGAACGCCTGGCGGGCCGAAGCATTGAACAAGATGGACTTCGCCCAACCTTCACCTGCCCCCAACACGTCACCGTACGAGAACCCACCACACGCCACCAAACCTTGGAACGATGCCAGGTTTACACGACCCGACAAGATGTCGCTCATGTGTACGTCTTCGGTCAGGAAGCCCGCACGATCAAAGGCCGCCGCCATTTCAATTTGGCCGTTCACGCCCTGCTCGCGCAGAATCGCAACTCGCGGTCGGTCACCTTTGATCGCGGCAGTGATGTCTTCACTGGGGTCGTATGTCAGGCGAGCGTGCAATCCGGGATTGGCGGCATCCAACAGCGCATCAAATTCGCTCTTCGCACAGTCGGCGTTGTCGCGCAGCGCTTGCATGCGGTAACTGGTTTCCCACCACCAGCGCAGATACTGCGTGCGGGTGTTCACCAACACCTCTTCACCACGGGCAAAGAAGCGCACTTGGTCGTCTTCGTTCAACTCACCCAGCTGGTGTACGCACTCGGCCAAACCGGCGTCAGCGAAGGCCGCCAACACGGAGCCCGCATCAGCCTTGCGCACTTGCAATACAGCGCCCAGCTCTTCACTGAACAGCTGGCCGACCAATCCGGTTTCTGAATGCGCTGCATCCGCCGCCGTCAGTGCTGAATCGAGGTTGATGTCGATGCCGGTGCGGCCCGCAAAAGCCATTTCCACCACGGTGGCAAACAAACCACCGTCGGCACGGTCGTGATAAGCCAATACTTGGTCGTCTTCCAGCAGGTTCTGCATGACGTCAAAGAAGGCTTTCAAATCGCTCGGCTGGTCGAGGTCAGCCGGTGTATTACCGACACGACGGAACACCTGAGTTAACGCACTGGCCCCTAAACGGTTGCGGCCACGGCCCAAGTCCACCAACAGCAATTGGGTGTCTTCTTGCTCGACCACCAATTGCGGCGTAACGGTTTTACGTACATCCAATACGGGCGCCACACCGGTCATGATCAACGACACCGGAGACACCACAGACTTGGCATTGCCCTTGTCTTCCCACTGGGTTTTCATCGACATGGAGTCTTTGCCCACCGGAATGGTAATTCCCAGTGCGGGACACAGCTCCATACCCACGGCTTTTACCGTTTCATACAAGGCTTGGTCTTCACCGGGGTGGCCAGCGGCCGCCATCCAGTTGGCGCTCATTTTAATGTCGCCCAGTTTGCGAATGCGCGTAGAGGCCAAGTTGGTGATCACTTCGCCCACGGCCAAGCGACCTGAAGCGGCTGGGTTCAAAATAGCCACCGGGGTACGCTCACCCATCGCCATGGCTTCACCGGTGTAGCTGGTGTAACCCGTGGTGGTGACGGCGGCGTTGGCCACGGGAATCTGCCACGGGCCGACCATTTGGTCACGCGCCACGGTGCCGGTGATAGAGCGGTCACCAATGGTGATCAAAAAGCTCTTACCCGCTACGGCTGGCAATTTCAGCACGCGCTCGGCGGCTTCGGTTATATCGATCTTCTGCTTAAAAGACTCTGACGGACGCGTTTGGGTTTCGTAAGAGCGCTGCATACGCGGCGGCTTGCCCAGCAGAACGCTCAGGGGCATATCGACCGGTGTATTTCTGAAATACGGGTCAGTTACACGCAACTGCTGTTCTTCAGTCGCCTCACCCACCACTGCAAAGGGGCAACGCTCACGTTCACAAATGGCAGCGAATTGCTCCAATTGTGCAGGCATGACCGCCAATACATAACGCTCTTGCGACTCGTTGCTCCAAATCGCCAACGGCGACATGCCCGGCTCGTCGTTCGGCACTTTGCGCAGATCGAACAAACCACCGCGTCCGCCGTCATTCACAAGTTCTGGCAAGGCGTTCGACAAGCCACCGGCGCCCACGTCGTGAATGAACACCAAGGGGTTCTTATCGCCCAACTGCCAGCAACGGTCGATGACTTCTTGGCAGCGGCGTTCCATTTCCGGGTTGCCGCGCTGTACCGAAGCGAAGTCTAAATTCTCGCTGCCCGAGCCCGACGCCATGGAAGACGCCGCACCACCACCCAAACCAATCTGCATGGCCGGGCCACCGAGCACGATCAACTGTGCGCCAACGGGAATGTTGTCCCACGCTTTATCCACGTGTTCAGGCTTGATGTTGCCGTAACCACCGGCAATCATGATCGGCTTATGGTAGCCCCACACTTGCTCGCCGGTTACGCTAGGCGCTTCCATCTCAAAGGTACGGAAATAACCGACCAGATTCGGGCGCCCGAATTCGTTATTGAACGCCGCGCCGCCCAATGGGCCTTCCAGCATGATGTCCAATGCGGTAACGATGCGACCCGGCTTGCCGTATCGGCTTTCCCACGGCTGCTCGAAACCGGGGATCTTAAGGTCACTGACGGTAAAGCCCGTCAACGCAGCTTTGGGCTTACCACCCAGACCTGTGGCGCCTTCGTCTCGAATTTCGCCACCAGCGCCGGTCGCCGCACCCGGAAACGGCGAAATGGCCGTTGGGTGGTTGTGCGTTTCCACCTTGATCAGGATGTGCGTCATTTCTTCGTGGTAGCCGTATTCGCGGCTGATCGGGTCCGGGTAGAAACGACCCGCGCTGAAGCCGCCAATAACGGCCGCGTTGTCTTGGTACGCGGAATACACGTCTTCGTGGTAGCACTCGTAGGTATGCTTGATCATCTTAAACAACGAATGGCTCTGCGCTTCGCCGTCCACCTGCCATTCGGCGTTGAATATCTTGTGCCGACAGTGCTCGGAGTTCGCTTGCGCAAACATCATCAACTCTACGTCGGTCGGGTTGCGCTGCATCCGTTGGTAGTTATGCAACAGGTAGTCGACTTCGTCGTCCGCCAACGCCAAGCCCAACTCCAAGTTAGCGGTGTCCAGTGCCGCTCGCCCACCGTCCAAGATGTCTACATGACCCAAGGGCGCAGGTTCAGCGGTCGTAAACAGCGCACTGGCTGAGTCGAATTCCGGCAGCACCACTTCCATCATGCGGTCGTGCAACAGCCCTTCCACTTTCGCTCGTTCCGCGTCGGTCAGGCCTTTTTCTGTTTGCACGTAATACGCCACACCACGCTCGATACGACGAACTTGGTTCAAGCCGCAATTGTGCACGATATCCGTGGCCTTCGACGACCACGGCGAGATAGTCCCGGCGCGCGGCACCACCAACAGCAACTCACCTGCGGTTTCTTCTACCGGCACACTGGGCCCGTATTTCAGCAACTTATCTAACACCTGACGACCGGCATCATCCATCGCCTCGCTCAGATGGGCAAAGTGCGCATATTCTGCGTAAACCGCCGTGACGGCAGGGACACTTTCCTGCACAGTACGCAACAATTTTTGGCGACGGAATTGCGAAAGTACGGGAGCACCGCGAAGAACCAACATAGGGCGTAAAACCTCTGTTCAGGAAAGAAGGAAATCAGCCAATGGGTGCCCGTGTCGTGGATGGTTTACACCAAGAACGTCGGACAGTGATCGAAAAATGCACTAACTGATTGAACGGCGCGTATAATACTCAAAACTCGAGCAACTTTCATCGCTAGCATGCATATTCTGAAGCGACAACGCTATTTAAAACGTGGACTGCGCTGGGCATTCGTCTTAACGCTCGCGAGCACGCTATTCTGGCTGGGCTTTACTCGCCTGTCATACTTAGACACCGTACAACGAGATGGCGTGTTAAAAGCCGTAGTAATGAACGACCCACGGCACTTCAATCCGCAAACTTCTACCTTTGAAGTCACCTTCGCTCGGGCGTTTGCCAATCATTTAGGCGTAGAGCTGCAACTGCACACCGTCGACTCTTTTGATGATATGCAAAAAGCCCTGCGCCTCGGCTTCGCCGACATGGCCATTGGCGGTTTGGGCATTCCTGACGCACCAACAGATATATACGGTTACTCGCGCCCCTATATGGAAGCCCTGCAACAGGTGGTGTACAAACGCACAACCGTGCGTTCACCAGAAGACCTACCGGGGCTGAAGGGCGCTGTCAGAGTGGGAGGCGCCCAATATCGTGCAGCACAGACTCTTAAGCAGGAGTACCCGGATTTAGACTTGGTGCCTTTAGCCGTAAATACCGATGAACTGATCAAACGCCTAGCCCAAGGCGAGTTCGACTACGCCGTTATCGACTCGAACGACCACGCTTTCTACCAACCCTTTTACCCCAACTTGCGCCACGCCTTCGACATCACCGAGCCACGGCCCGTTGGCTGGATGTTCCGCGCCGACCGCGACACCTCGCTGCGTGACGCCGCCGACGACTTTATCAACACCCAAGAACAGTCCGGCCAGCTGCATTTAGTGCTCGACCGTTATTTCGGCCACCTGCGCGAATTCGACTACGTTGGCATCCGCCTGTTTGAGCGCCACGTAACCTCGCGCTTGCCCGCTCTGTTGGATGATTTTCAGGGCGCTGCCGATCAATACGGTCTGGACTGGCGACTACTCGCAGCGGTGGGTTATCAGGAATCGCATTGGCGGCCACGCGCCGTATCACCCACCGGAGTGCGCGGCGTTATGATGCTCACCCTGCGCACCGCGGGCGACCTGGGTGTCACCAACCGCCTAAACCCCACGCAGAGTATTTACGGCGGTGCGCAATACCTCGCCGCCATGCATTCTCGTGTACCCGAACGCATCACCGACCCCGACCGCATGTGGTTTGCCCTAGCGGCTTACAACGTCGGCATGGGACACTTGGAAGACGCACGCCGTATAGCCGAACGGCTGGGCCATAATCCGGATTATTGGATAGAAGTTCGAGAAGTATTGCCGTATCTGCGCGACCCTGACTACTACCGCTTCACACGCTTTGGGTTTGCACGCGGCGACGAACCCGTGATCTACGTACAGAACATTCGTCGTTACTATGACTTGTTGCGTTGGATGTTTCCTACCGATGGAGAGTTGAACGGCGCCAGCCCGGAATTACAGCCCGGCGTACCGGGCATATCGTTACCGCCGCTGTTGTAGCGGCGGTAGAGTCAATTATTTGCCGTTGCCTCCCCGGTTCAGCCGACCCGTATTACAAAAAGAGACATACTTCCGGCACTTAGACACCAGAAATAGTATAAAATTTGAGCATCCAATTGAGTCGGCGTTTAAAAATACCGCCCACTCGGCAACGCGTTATTCTAGATAGGTAGTAATGAAAACACTCTTCGCAGTAGCACTACTACTAGGTGGTCTCCAGGCGCATGCGAACGACTGGCAGGGCTGGGATTCGCTACCCGATGATCTTCTGGGCCTGAGTGGAGAAGGCGAGGTTCATGCGCTGGTTCATCGCCTAGATTCATTGATCGACAATCAGCTGCTAATAGAAGACATCGATCAACTGCTCGACTACTGGCTGGACGTCTATGCCCACGCTGAGCCCGGCCGTACCATCTCACTGCAACAACTTCTTGAGCGTAACCCACAAGCCTTCTCAGGCCACCCCGCTGTCGACGCGTTGCAAAATCGGCCGATACCTGCCAACAACCCTAACCGGCCGGCGCCCGGCAATAACTCTAATCGGCCAGACCGACCAACTCCACCTGCCGGACCACCGGGCGACAAGGGAAAATAAAAGCGCTAGACTGGGAACCCACACGTTCGCGTTTACTTTGAGGGAATATGGTCATCAAAGTGCCATTGCGGCGGTGTTTGCTGCCAAGCATCATCAGCGGCGTTTTATGGCTACCGCTCAGCGCCACCCACGCCACTGAATTAAGCGCCGAGCTACGCGACATCCAGCCCTTGACCTCCGCCGGGCGTTACTTTGCTGCTCGTGACGCCCTGCTTGAGCTGCAAACGGCTTACCCCGCATCAAGCCGGCTACAGCTGGAACTGGCGCTCATCCACATCAGACTGAAAAACTACCCCAAAGCACTGGAGCAATCAACCGCCGTACTGGAAGACCCGGAACTGCCAGACGCCGTGCGGGTACAGGTGCAGCTTTTATACCTCTCCACACGACGCCAACAAGAACAGCAGACACGAACGCATTCCTTAGTCGCTGCACAGTTGCAACTCAGTTATCTGCCCGTCTTAGAATTAGGACAAGTGAATGGCTCTCTGCGCTACCAACGCAACGCCAATATCGCCACACTAAATATGAGTGGTTACCCCCTTTATCTGGGCGGCATCGCCACAGTAGAAGGCTACTTTTACAACGACACCGCAGGCGACACCGACACCCTATACCTAGACCTATCCACCGGCCTGCAAGCGCAGGTACGCAACCTTACCCTTAACACGCAAGGCGGTGTGGTCGTGACCACAGAAGCGCTTCTACCCTATGCCCAGTCGGGTGTTCTATTGCAACTATCGCAACAAGTGGCCATAGCCTACCGGTTAAAAGGAATATGGTACCAAGACAACATCGACCCTTGGCAGCATCGTATTACTGGCTACTGGACACTCAATGACAACTGGTCGACCACGGCGCAACTCACCATAGAAGACTTTATAGACAACGACGAACTGTACTTAAGCTGGTTCGGGGCAGTTACGTGGCAAGGCCCGAGGCCCATCACTGTTGACGTAAAGCACAGCGAATTTGACACCACACACGACACACAATTGAATGTAAGTACCGACCTCGCCGCCTCACCCAACTGGACACTTCGCCCCTCAGTAGGCTATTGGGCAACAGATTCATGGCAAGGCTGGCGCTTCAGCATAGGAACACAATGGACAATATAAACGAATAACCTGCCTACACAGGGCGGATTATGGGAGAGAGGGACCGGAGAGGCGACCACAAACTGGAGTGAAGACGACGGGCCACTTTACCGTTCAGGACATCACTAACGCCGCCTGCGGAAAAGCTATCTAGATAGAGAAAACCCCTTAGACCCACATTGTGCTACCGCCGCGGGTAAAGCGGCGGTGTTTGATGAACAGTGACTAGCGACGACGTACCAGCAAACCACCAAGCAGAATGATCAGAAAACCGAAGCCTAGGCTACCGTTGCCGGTGCGGGCGTCTATGACGTTTGCCGCAATTAATGCATAACCCAGTGTCAGGCTATCAATCCATTCAGTAAACTCTGATGCACGGGCATACACACCGGGAACATTGGGGTCGTTACAACCAAAACCAAAGCTTGTGATACCTACTAGATAAGGCATTCCACCGTCATTTAAAACCAATGGACCACCGCTGTCTCCTTGACAGGAATCTCCATTATCAAACGCCCCAGCACAAATCATCTTAGTAGTAATGCTGGATGTTCCGTAGACTGATCGGCACTGTGCCATCGAATTCGCATGCACATCAACTTTCAATAGCTGAGCGGAGAGGAACCCACCCGAGCTTGTTGTACCCCATCCATAAGCCGTCAAAGTGCTTCCGTCTGCGATAATATCTAACGACTGCTGAGGACTTGCAATCTGAACTGGCTGGGCGTAAGCAGGTGCATCTTCTTCAAGAAATACTATCGCCACATCGTTATTCAAAGCAGTTGTGTCTTCATAGTTAGGGTGTTCTCGCACAACTACAGCATCAATCAGAATTACGTCAGTACCAAACGCTCCGTTTCCTTGAAACATTTGTCCACTCTCGGTAAACGCTACACGAACACGCGAAGCCCCTTCTGTACAGTGAGCAGCGGTGACTACCTTTCTATCACCTAAATAGCTTCCGCCGCAGATGCCGCCGTCAGGAAAGACTCCCACGATATATCTCGGATCATCTGGGTCTGAATAATCAACCGGAGTTCCATTTACAATCTTAGGCTCAAACGAAAACGCCGCCGCTGTGGTCGCCAGCATCAACGCCAGCATAGCCATCCCAAGTCTGTACCTCATGTTTAATCCCTTCCCACTCATTGAATTAGCCACATTATAACCTCGGCGTTTACCTTGGCGCACCTCAAAATGTCCCACGTGCGACAAAGCGCACAATCGCTCTACTAGCCGCGTCTCGCCGCCTCCGCCATTGCATAAGCCAACCACCACACATTGGCCGAGGCAAGGGCGCAGGTGTATGCCTCAAAGCGCGCATTTCCGGCCTGCCGTTGAGCGCGGGAGGCATACCCCGAAAGCCCGTGCCGAATCGAGAGGATAGCGCTCCAACGGCGGACTACGCTGCGCTTTTCGGCCCTATAGGCTGCGGCGAGCCAATGCAGAGGCATGGGCGCAGGGCGTATGCCTCTAAGCGCGCATTCACGGCCTGCCGTTGAGCGCGAGAGGCATACCCCGAAAGCCCGTGCCGCCAGTCGTCAAGAGACCACGACGCCAGAAGAGGCAGCGCATGGGCGCAGGGCGTGTGCCTCAAAGCGCGCATTTACGGCCTGCCGTTGAGCGCGGGAGGCATACCCCGAGAGCCCTTGCCGCCAACCGGCCAATGACCACGACGCCAGACGAGGCAGCATAAGGGCGCAGGGCGTATGCCTCAAAGCGCGCATTTCCGGCCTGCCGTTGAGCGCTGGAGGCATACCCCAAAAGCCCGTGCCGAATCGAGAGGATAGTGCTCCAACGGCGGACTACGCTGCGCTTTTCCGCCCTATCGCCGTTCAAACAACACTCTACAACACACCCACTGTCAGTTAGTATAGACACCGAAATTCTGAATTGTTAACGAGCGTACCGCATGGAAGGAGCCGTTAACCGACGGCCCTGGCGTGCATGGCTGTTCGGTTTATTGCTGACAACACTCGCCTCCGTAGCCACCGCCAGTGGTGGCGCCACCGTGGACAGCGCGCGCATGGAGCGCGCCATGGTCGCCGATTTCGGCGAAGCCGGCCTGTTTATGCTGCAACGCTGGCTCGACTTCGTAGAATCCGCTCGGTCGCTGAGCGAGCAAGAACAACTGACCGCCGTAAACGACTTCTTCAATACTTATATTGAATGGGTAGAAGACATCGTACTCTGGGGCGAGGAAGACTACTGGTCGACACCCATGGAAACACTCGGCATGGCCGCTGGCGACTGTGAAGACTACAGCATCGCCAAATACATGACCCTCCGTCTGCTCGGCGTACCCAATGAACGGCTTCGCCTCATCTACGTTAATGCCCAGTATCGCGGCGCCTCCGTCGCCCACATGGTACTGGGCTACTACCCATCGCCCACAGCGGTGCCGCAAATACTTGATAACATCAACCCCACCATTGTTCCTGCGAACCAGCGCACAGACTTACGACCGGTGTTCAGTTTTAATGACCGAGGCCTATGGGTGGGCAACAGCGCAGCACCAGCAGCAGAACCTACGGCGCGCTTATCGCGCTGGGGTGATGTACTGCAACGCATGCAGCAAGAGGGGTTCCAGTTTTGAACAACCAACGTTCACTTGATAGCGCAATTTTTATGTCTGGAGGCATAGACTCATGTCACTGATGAAGCAACTTTGGCTCGCCATTGGCTGCCTGATGATTCTGGCGTTTGGCGGGAGCTTTCTCGTCAGCACCTACTCCGCACGGGTCTATTTGGAGCAACAGTTGCAGTTGAAGAACATCGACAACGCAACTTCTCTGGCACTGTCGATGTCGCAGCTCGACAAGGACCCGGTAACGATCGAGCTTCTGCTAGCCGCTCAGTTCGATGCCGGACACTACGAACGCATTACGTTAACCTCCCCCGATGGAGCAACCCTAGTCGAGCGCGCCTATCGTGGCCGAGTTGATACCGCCGCACCGAACTGGTTTGCACAATGGGTTCCAATTCAAGCGGAACCCGGTGAAGCCTTGGTGCAGGATGGCTGGGAGCAATACGGTACATTGACAGTGGTCAGCCACACCGGTTTTGCGGTGGACTCACTGTGGCAAGGTACCGTGCGACTGCTGCAGTGGTTCCTTGCCATGGGGCTACTCAGCGGTGTGGGCGGAACGCTGTTTCTGAAAACCGTATCGCGCCCTCTGGATACCGTGGTTCAGCAAGCAGAGGCCATCGGGGACCGTCGGTTTGTGCTGTCTAATGAACCGCGCACCCACGAGTTCAAGCGTTTGGTGACGGCAATGAATCGGCTATCGGAGCGCGTACGAGCCATGCTGGAGAAAGAAACCCGCCAGCTGGATGAATACCGCCGCCAAATGCAACACGATGCGGTGACAGGCCTGCCCAATAGAGAGTACTTTTTCAGTGTGCTCGACGGCGTTTTGCACAATGACAATGAAGCGGCAACCGGCACGGTTGTCATGGCGCGCCTGCTGAACTTGCAGGAAGTGAATCGGGCGCTGGGGCGTGTGGAAACCGATAATTTATTACGCCGGATCGGTGAGACTTTCAGTGCTGTCCCTGCAGCCTACAGTAACTGTATGGCCGGACGCACCAACGGCAGTGATTTCATTCTGTTGGTACCCGACCGTCATGATGCGACTGCCCTCACCCGACAAGTAACCCAGGCGTTGCACCAACTGGTGGACCAATACGCTCAGGTAAATTTAGGCTTGCCCATGGCGACCTGTACGTTCGGCGACACTACCGAACGCGGCCCCTTGATGTCTCAATTAGACGGCGCCTTGGCACAGGCCGAACAGATAGGAAACAAAGGGGTAGTTGAGGTAACCGCCACAGCTGCAGGACCGCTCCATCTGAGCCTCGACGATTGGCGCATTGCCATTAAAGACGCCTTAGCTCAGCAAGGCTTAGCACTGGGTCAGTACGCCGTGCGCACTCTGGACGGCGATTTAATTCACTTTGAAACCCCGGCACGGCTAACCATAGACGGTCAAGAGCGGGCTGCCGGCTATTTCGTCCCTTGGATGGCGCGCTTAGGACAGCTCGCCGAGTTGGACCTGATGGTGGCACAAAAGGCTTTGCAAGAACTGCCTAACCAGCAGGCCAGTCTTGCCATCAACTTATCCGCGGAATCACTGGCCGACACGAGCTTTGTGTTGCAGCTAACCCAGGCGTTAAAAGAAGACACCAGCCACTTAAGCCGCTTATGCTTGGAATGCCATGAATCTTCGGTGCTGCGTCATCCAGCGGAATTTCGCGCCCTAGTCAGCGCGCTGAAACAGCTCGGTTGTCGTATCGGCTTGGAGCACGCCGGCCCGAATTTCGCGCAGCTGGAAAACTTGCAGGACATCGGCTTGGACTACATCAAAATTGACGGTTCACTGTTCAATGACATCGCTAGCCAAGCAGCACAGCAGAATTTCGTACGTGGACTGTGCAGTATTGGACATTCATTAGGCATCGAAATGATAGCCCAAGGCATTCATACGGAAGATGACTTCACATTACTGCGGGAGCTGGGTGTGGATGGTGTAACGGGCAAGGCGGTAAGCTAACAGGTACGACCTATATTTTTAGGTCGTCATCGTCGCCGAGTAAATCGACGGAATTCATTTGGTCACGCAGCGCACGGCGATTCATGAGTTTTTGCTGTGCGGGCAACGGAAGGTCCGTAAAACGAATGACGCTGCGATCGATCAGCAAATTCACAACATCCTCCAGAACGCGGGCCATATCTTGGTCCGATTGTGCCAGCTGATTATTCGCTACAGCGTCGTCATTAGACAAAAAAGCACGCAGTTCAGCACTATTGTCTTCCACTGACTCAGCAACATCAGCGGTCTGCTCACGGCTGACTGCGATGATGTCGCCCTCTGTGTTGCGCTGAACGTACATGCGGGGTGCTCACTCATTGATATGACGTGGCAGGGCGGGTATCTGTACCCGCCCTGCCATATTGATCTAAGATCAATTGTCGATCAATAACTGCTTGTTGTCCAACAACTGTTGAATGATTTCTGCGTTGTTCATGCCGCTGAAATCAATACCTTGCAACACGATGGTTTGATCCACCGCGCCGGCATCATAGCTGCCATCAGTGAATGCACCTGTGCTGCTGATTTGCACCACGGTACCTTCGTCGGAGTGCTCGAAGTGCAGGTAGTTAACCAGATCATTCGGGTTCTCAACCTGCAATAACTCACTCAGATCCAGTCGATCGGCTTCCGAAGACGCGCCGAACTGGCCCAGCGTGAAGTCGGCAACAACGTCCAAGTAAGGCTCGTCTGCCGAACCAACGTCGGCCAATGTCCAAGCAAAGGTGTCCGCACCTAGGCCGCCGATCAAGGTGGAATTGCCTTGGGTTGCGTTCAGCGTGTCGCTGCCTGCCGTACCGGTCACCAAGTGATCAGTTTCACCGGTGTGCACAACAACTTGAACATTGAAATCATTGAAGTCGTTGTCGCCAGTGGCGACCATGTCTTCCCAGTTCTGGTTACCAGCGTCGTCGGTGTTCTTTACTTTCACAACGCCATCCGGGTTCAAGCTGGCGTCGGAGAAGTAGGTGCCGCCGCCGTTATCACTGGAAAAGGCTTGGAACTGGCCGTTCACTTCTGTACCGGCTACCCAGACGCCATTTACTTGCTGGAAGGTCACTGCATCACCATCGGTATAGCTATTCAGGTTGCCGCCGTTAGATATCAGGAAGAACCCGATGTCGTCTTCTGCGTAGCCGTCTAATGTGACCGCTTGGCCTATGCTTTCCTTTTCCTTCACATCCGCCCAGATGATCTGACCGTCGACTGGGTTACCGTCTTCATCCTTGGTATAGAAACCATAGGAATTGTGGTATCCGGCTTGGCTGCTTAGGTTCATTACCGTGATCGAGGTGTCTTCTACGACATCACCGACAACCCACATCAGCGTTTCGGTGGCGCTTTGGCTACCCTGCTCTGTAGTGGCTGTAACAGTGACTTCGATGTTGAACTCACCACTGGTGCCTACAGGCACGGTCATGTAAAGGCCTTCTGCTTGTGCCGCCGTTAGCGTCCAAACGCCCTGTTCATTGGCCACCAAGACTCCGTCCGTATTGTACAGGCCAGCACCCTCGGGTAATCCCGTGATGCTGTACGCCACTTCAGCGCCGTCAGCGGCTTCCGTATGCAGTTGAATGTCAGCACGCTGACTGGTTGATGTCAGTGTGATGTCATCCAACAACATGCCCCGACCCAAGCCTTGGTCGTTGTCTGATGCCTCACGCAACACTATGGTTTGTGGCTCGCCGGTGCCGATGAACGTCACACTGCCACTCTGCCATTGTGCCGCTGTTGAGCCGGTACCGTCTGCACTGAACGTGCCGACTACCACCCCATCAACAACGACTTCAAATACGTTTACATCTGGACCATAGCCCGGACGTGCGGCGTATTGGAAATCCAAGGTGTATTCAGAGCCTGCTTCAGTTGCAACGTCCCGCATAATGCCTGGCGCATGAGCCCAAGGGATGATATCCGAGCTGTTCAGTTCTATGTGCTGCTGCCCACTGGCAGAGTTTTCAACTGAACGGATCTCAATCACACCGCCGTCTTCGACCGGCAACCAACCATCGGCTTCGCTGACAAACTGCAAGCCAGTGGTAACATAACCCGCTGTATTGACGTCATCAGCCCAGTTCGGGTCGTGAATATCGTCAAAGTTGCTGCTAAATGCTTGTTCAGACTCCGAAGCCAAATCGCCAAGGCTGACCGTCAATACAGGTGCAGGATCTGCGTCTATCTCTGGCTCGCTGACGTCAGTTGCGTTAAAGACATAGGCGTCTGACAACTCGCTCCGGTTGCCATCAGTGTCAATTGCAACCGCTGTGTAAGCCACACCGTTTACGTCGCCGTCGACACTGTAGTCAAACGACCAGTTGCCGCTTTCGTCCGCAGTGGTCGTGCCCAACAGTTCGCCGTTGGCGTACACCTCAACGGTGTGACCTGCAACGGCTTCGCCATCCACAGTCACCGTGGTTTCTTCGCCGGTTACCGGTGCTGTTCCGTTGCCTAGGGTTGAGCCATCCGCAAAGACAATCAGGTCAAAGTTATTAATGGTCATGCTATGACCGTTACTTTTTATCTGACCAGTGAGTACGCCGTCATTGTTGTTCAACGCATCTAGCTTGTAATCAGACTGATCACCCGGCAGATAGAGCACGTCATTGCCCTGACCACCCTGCAGCGTCATGTTGTTGTAGCTATTACCTTGCAGCACAACGGTATTGTTGCCGCCACCCAAATTGACGCTGCTACCATTGCCATTACCGCCAATCACCACTAAATCATTGCCATTTCCTGAAACAATTTCGGTCCCATTGGCATTCCCGTCAACCAGTACGACGTTATCACCATGGCCTAGTACAAATTTAGATCCATTGGCGTTTTTGTAACTCAATGACTGCTCTTCATGCCCACCATTGAAATCCTTGTTGTTGAAGTTTTCGCCACCAGCGAATTCGAACACTGGCTTACCAGTCGTTTCGACGACTTTCAGGGCCGCACCATTAATTACAGGGGTCGGCACTACGACTGGTGGAGCAACACCATCATCTCCATCACTGTCGCCTGGCTCAGAAGGTTCACCGTCGTCACCTTGGTCTGCATCGTCGCTGTCGCCCGGCTCCGAAGTATCGTCTTCGCCGTCTTCGTCGGAATCTTCATCGCCTGGCGCAGTGTCGTCCTCACCTTCACCGTCACCTGGTAATGTACCTTCACCGGCATCATCGTCAGGATCAGTCACGTCTTCGTCAGACGGAATAGTTAAAGTAGCCACGTCAACCGGCTCGCCATCAACAAAGAGCGCTAAGCCATTGAAGTCGATGGTTTGGATGTCGCCCACTGCAGTGAACGTGAAGCTGCTTTCCGACGACTCACTGAATGCTTTGAGTTCAGCAATCACTTCAGCCGTCATCTGCTCTGCTGTCAGATTCAACTGCAAAGTGTCTGTACCGGTGCCACCGACCAGAACCACGCCGTCAAGCGTGGACTCCAGGATGAAGGTACTACCGCCATTGCCACCATTGATGGTTGCGCTATTGAAGCTCGCGGCACTCAAGTCAAAGGTATTGTTACCGCCAGCCGCTGTGACCTGGATGGTATTGAAAGCACCCGACAGATTGATGCTGTCATCGCCTGATCCCGTATTGATGGCGGCAAGTGTGTGGCCTTTAGAGCCACTGACACTGACGGTGTTGTTGCCTTCACCGGCATCGATCTTAACGTCGTTGCTCCAACCCGCGTTATTGGTCAGGGCGTTGAACGTAATGATGTCGTCGCCACTGCCTGTAGAAATGTCACCACGCTTGGCGTCGTTCACGACGACCACGGACTCGCCATCGCCAGCCAAGTGCACTTGCGTGAACACAAAGTTGTCGATGGTCACGTTGGCGCTTTCTTCACTGGAAACGCTGATGTTCTTGATGCTGTTCCAGTGGCTGGTCAGGTCGATGTTTACGCTGTTCGGATCATCGAAACGCGTTTTAACTGTACCCGGCTGGCCCGTTTGGGATGGATACCACGTGACTGCCTCGCCCCATGCGTCAGGGTTACCCAGGGTGTAGCTGTTCTCTTCAGCAAAGTTCGGGTTCGACGTCTGTTCGTTTGACCAAACGACAGTCACTTTCGCAGCTAATGCGTCGTCATCACCCGGTACGGTGGCGTCATCGTCGCCGTCTTCATCTTCGTCAGCGTCGTCATCATCACCCGGAACGGTAGCGTCATCGTCACCGTCTTCATCTTCGTCAGCGTCTTCATCATCGCCCGGTATGGTAGCGTCATCGTCGCCATCTTCGTCGGCGTCGTCATCACCCGGAACGGTAGCGTCATCGTCGCCGTCTTCATCTTCGTCGGAGTCATCATCACCCGGTACGGTAGCGTCATCGTCGCCGTCTTCATCTTCGTCGGCGTCGTCATCACCCGGTACGGTGGCGTCATCGTCGCCGTCTTCATCTTCGTCGGCGTCGTCATCATCACCCGGAACGGTAGCATCATCGTCGCCGTCTTCATCTTCGTCAGCGTCATCATCGCCGGGTACGGTAGTGTCATCGTCGCCGTCTTCATCTTCGTCGGCGTCGTCATCACCCGGTACGGTGGCGTCATCGTCGCCGTCTTCATCTTCGTCGGCGTCGTCATCACCCGGTACGGTGGCGTCATCGTCGCCGTCTTCATCTTCGTCGGCGTCGTCATCATCACCGGGAACGGTAGCGTCATCGTCGCCGTCTTCATCTTCGTCAGCGTCGTCATCACCCGGTACGGTAGTGTCATCGTCGCCGTCTTCATCTTCGTCAGCGTCATCATCACCCGGTACGGTAGCGTCATCGTCACCGTCTTCATCTTCGTCAGCGTCGTCATCATCGCCCGGTACGGTAGCGTCATCGTCACCGTCTTCATCCGTATCATCACTTATCGCGCTGTTAGGATTCTGTGTGGTTTCAGTGATTGTAATTAAACTGCCTTGGGCGTCAGTGGTGGTGGCAACAATCGTCAGTTCACCGTCGGCCAAGTTAGTAACGTCAATACCATCAAACGCAAACGAGCCGTCAGCACCAATCTCACCAACCAATTCAACCATGTCACCGTTAACATCAGTAATGGTGACAGTAACAGACTCACCTTCGGCGACATTGGTTGACTCGCCAGTTACGTTGATCAGCATTGAACCTGTATCAACTTGAGTGTTACTGGAGAAAGTTTGGTTACCTGAGGCTTTAGTATTACTGCCACCCTCCCAATCCATAATGTAAGTACCAGCACCAGGGCCAGTAACAAAGGTGTCTGTATTTGGTGGCAATACATAGGTCACCAAATGGTCGCCGCCGTTTTCACGTACGGTAACCGTAACTTCTTCGTCAGTACCGTTGCGCAGACGCCACACGCTCAACGAAGAGTCACCCCCTTCCATCATGCCCATCGACGTGAAATTCATGCCAGCTTCGCCTGTCGCAACACTGATAGGTGTACGAGGGTTGGTAGCCAGCATTTCGGCAACGGTCTGCGTTTCAGCTACTGCAGCAATATCAATACTGATTGTGCCCGGCTCTGTTGAGCCGTCATCGCCCGGTACGGTAGCGTCATCGTCGCCGTCTTCATCGTCGCCAGCGTCGTCGTCATCACCCGGAACGGTGGCGTCATCGTCGCCGTCTTGATCTTCGTCGGCGTCGTCATCACCCGGCACGGTGGCGTCATCGTCGCCGTCTTCATCGTCGCCAGCGTCGTCATCACCTGGTACGGTAGCATCATCGTCGCTGTCTTCATCTTCGTCAGCGTCGTCATCACCCGGTACGGTGGCGTCATCGTCGCCGTCATCACCCGGTACGGTAGTGTCATCGTCGCCGTCTTCATCTTCGTCAGCGTCGTCATCACCCGGTACGGTAGTGTCATCGTCGCCGTCTTCATCTTCGTCAGCGTCATCATCGCCCGGTACGGTAGCGTCATCGTCGCCGTCTTCATCAGCGTCGTCATCACCGGGCACGGTTGTATCGTTGTTGTCGTCGCCGTCTTCATCGTCGCCATCACCCGGAACGGTGGCATCATCGTCGCCCGCTACAACATCACTGGATCCTGTACCAGTGCCAGTGCCAGAAGTATCATCATCAGCACCCACAAGGCCTGTCGTCTCGTCACTGTTTGAGCTTTCATCATCCAGCCCGCCTGTACCGCCCAAGCCCAAGGCTTGCGCAATCTGACTTTCACCGGTATCACCAAAATCAAATTCATCCGTCGCACCACTGCCGCTGTTTTGGAACAAACGGGCGGCGCGAGAGGTGGCAGCACCAGAAGCGTTGTCAGCAGAACCGGCCGCTGTTGCATCCAAGGAATCCAGTAGATCACCACCCTCTTCGAGCGCTTGCAAGACAGCCAAGACTGACTCGTCGAACAATGCCGCTTCTTGAGCGGTTAGGAAGGCGTCTTTAGAGGTTTCAGAGGTTAAGAACAGCGATTGCTCGCCACGGAAGTACACACTTTCGCCGTCACCGTAATCAAGCTCAACCAAAATACCGTCGGCCGCAATAATGATCTGCCCAGGCTGCAGTTCTGTACCTGATTCAAGGACATTCAGTGAGCCATCAGGGTTACGCACCCATGCGGTACCAGTTACGGAAACAACGGTTGCCAGTGTCATAGTGTGAGCCTTTGAGTAATTCGATTATATTTCTATGTGCTGAAGTTTACGCGGGCACAACGCCATCTGAACATTGTACTAAAGGACAGGATGGGTGTTTTTTAATTGCAGGGCCAGGTGCAAGCGGTCGCGAACCCCCAGCTTTTGAAAGACGACACCCAGATGAGCCTTGACCGTACGCTCAGTGATATCAAGTTGGCGCGCCACCTCTTTATTAGAAGCACCGGCAGCCACTGCCAGAGCCACTTCGCGTTCTCGGTCTGTGAGCGTACTGAGTAGATCATCATCGGCATGATCATCTTCAGCAGCATCCTGCAGTCGTGCCGCCGTCGCACTGACCAATTGATTAAGGAAGTCAGCACCAACCCACAAGCCGCCATTGTCGACCACCTTAGCAATCTGCTGCAAAATGTCTATCGACGACCAGGCATGCGCGTAACCCCTAGCCCCGGCAGTCAAAGCTGCGATCAACTCCGGTTGCCGCGGCCCCAAGGTCAAGACAATCGCCCGTGCTTCGCAACGCACTGCCGAGGCTACAATATCGGTCCAGTTAGACATGGACGTATGCACCCAGACAACGGTATCGCGATCCATGACCGGTGGCGGCGCCGGAATCATTAAGGCGTCGTCGAACGCTTGCACCCAGCGGGGGTGGGAGTCACTTGTGGCAGATACAAAGTAGTGTTGTTTCATCGTTCTCTCAGTGCAGTGTTACGCGCGCGCAACACCGGTTTCAATAGGTAGTCCAGCACGGTTTTCTTGCCGGTCAGGATGTCCACCTGCGCAGTCATACCCGGCAATATATTGAGCTCGGCGACCTGGTCACTCAGTTCGGTGCGCACTCGCACCAAGTAATAGGTATTGTCTCGCTCGTCGGTGATGGTGTCGGCGCTGATGTGATCCACCACGCCCGTTAAACCACCATATACCGCAAAATCGTATGCCGTAAGCCGCACCACGGCGTTTTGCCCGGGCAGCAAAAAGGCTATATCTTGCGGTGCTATACGCGCCTCGACGATTAACTGATCATCCAAGGGCACCAGCTCAAGAACCTCACGGCCAGGCTGCACGACACCCCCAAGCGTATTGACATACAGACGCTGCACGATACCCCGCACCGGCGCACGTATTTCCGCAAAACGAACTCGATCCGCCAGGCCAGTTGCGGTTTCGCTCAACCCTGCCAAGCGCGCTTGCACATCCGACAACTCTCTCCGCCACTGGTTGATGGCATTCAACTCAAGCTCGTTAAAGGTACTTTCTGCTTCTGCAACGGCCGCACGCAAGCGTGATATACGTGACAGAGTTTGTTCTCGCTCACCTTCGGCATTGGACACGTCACGCTCTAAACGCAGCACCTCGACTTCTGAAACCGCGCCACTGGCCAACAAGGGGCGCACTATGCCAAGCTCGCGCGTGGTAATTTCCAGCGAACGGGTCAGTTGCACTAAGCGTGCTTCTGCTTCGTTGAGCTCTTGGCGACGCTGATTCAGTTGCTCGAACGCTATGTTCTTGCGTTCAGCCAACTCATTGCGTGCGGCGTTGTAAAGCTGTTGCTCTTGCAGTGCAACGCGCGGCGCTTCTTCATCCAACTCCAGCGGCATGACCAGGGGCACATCATTGGCCAAGGCTTCCAAACGGGCAGCACGGGCAGTCAAAGACAGTATTTCCACACGATTTTCGCGGAAGGTAGATAGAAAACGCGTTGGATCGATACTCATCAGCAAGTCACCGGCCTCAACGACCGCCCCCTCCCGAACGAGGATGTCAGACACCACGCCACCATCAAACGACTGAATCAGTTGGCGTTGCGTCGAGGGGACTACTCGCCCATCACCCCGCGTCACCTCATCCAGTTCTGCAAAAGCAGCCCACACCAGCAATACTGACAAGGTGCCCAAGATGCCGTACAACAACGCGCGGGCCCGCAACGGGCGCTGTGAAGTGCGCAGCCAATCCGCGTTGTCGGCCCAGGTCTGACCAGTCACCTGAGTCCAGGGTTCTGGTGTAGCTGACGCCGTATTGTTTGGGGCTTGAGGAGACGCGCTCATGATGCCTTCCCGATGCGGCCATGGCGCAACGCGTCAACCACCTGATCTTTCGGTCCATCAGCAACGATCACACCCCGATCAATTACAATAATTCGATCAACCAGCTCCAACAGAGAGGTGCGGTGCGTGATGACCAACATGGTGCGCCCTTTCGCGTATGCACTGAGCCGTGTTTTAAAATCCTCTTCACTGGAATGATCCATTGCCCCGGTAGGCTCATCAAGCAACAGCAGGTTGGGCTGGCGAATCATGGCACGAGCCAGGGCCACGCTCTGGCGCTGCCCGCCTGATAAACGTTCACCACGCTCACCAACAGGCATGTTGTAACCCATAGGGTGTTGATCAGTCAGTGTTGCCAAGCCGCTCATCGCTCCAGCGCGCAGAACTTCTTCATCGGTTGCTGTCGGAAAAGCCATGACAACATTGTCGCGCACGGAGCCGTAAAAAAGAGTGATATCCTGTGGTACGTAGCCAATATTGCGGCGCAATTCAGCAGGATCAAATTGACGTAAATCCACGCCATCAACCGTGACCGTCCCGCCAGTTGGCTGGTAGAGCCCCAGCATCAACTTCTCGATGGTGGACTTCCCCGAGCCATTGCGCCCCAGTACGGCGACATGCTCGCCAGCCAAGATTTTGAACGAGACGTTGCGCAATACGTCCGTCTCGTCGCCGGGATAACGGAAGCTGACTTGACGAAACTCGACTTCACCATTGACCAAGGGGCGACTGATACGCACGTCGTCCACGGGGCGCTCTAATGGCGTGTCCATCATCTGATTAAGGCCGCGCAAGGCGGTTGATGCCTGATGATACTGCCCGAGCAACGAAGATGCCTGACTGACCGGCCCCATGGCGCGCGACGACAACAGGTAGGCAGCCACCAAGCCACCCTGTGTCAAAACACCTTCGCCCACCAGATACACACCTATAACGATGATCGCCACCGCTACGGTATGCTGCATCCAAAGCGCAACGTGACCGATACTGCCGGCGAAGAAACGATTACGTGCGGACTTGTCCGCCAAATACGCCGTCGTGCGCTCCCAAATGCTTTGCAGTCGCTGTTCGGCCTGGAAGCTTTTTACGGTTTCCAAGCCTACCAGACTCTCAACCAAGGTAGCGTTTCGTTGTGCATTGGCGCGCATGGATTGATCGGCCACGTTACGCATGGCGCCTTGCATTAAAAGTGCATAGGTAAGCACCAACACACTGCCCACAACAACGGGGATAACTAAGGAAGGCGAAATCATGGCGATGATGATGGCGAAGAGCACAACAAAAGGCAGGTCCACCAAGGCAACCACTACCGCCGAACCGATGAAACCACGCACCGACTCAAACGACTGCAACAGAGCAGCAAAGGACCCAGCCGATTGCGGCCGAGCGTCGAGCCGCATTCCCAGCACGCGCGACATAATGCGAGCTGACAACTCGCGATCGGCACGCTTAGCCGCGTGATCAACAAACCAAGTGCGCGTCGTACGCAAAGCGAGATCCGCGCACAAGACCAGAAAAACACCAATCGCCAACACCCACAGCGTCTCTATCGCCTGATTCGGTACTACCCGATCGTATACGTTCATGACGAACAAGGGCATGGCGACCGCTAGCAAGTTGATCAACACAGCGGCAATGAGCACATCGACATAGAGTCGACGGTTGTTCTTCATAACGCCCCAAAACCAGTGCTCACCCGCCGGCACAGTAGCCTGCTCTGTCCGGGAGTCAAAACGGAACTCCGGCTGTACATAAAGCAAACGTTCGGTGTATTGCTCTTGCAGATCCTGCATTGGTAAGCGTACTACAGAGTCACTCAGCTCAGGGTAAATCACCCATGCCTCACCGGCTTTAGGATCGATCTGCATAAGCAGGCAGGCTTGGTTGCTTTCGAGAATCAGCACCGCTGGCAGCAAGGCCTTATTTACTGACGTCAGCGACGACTTTACCGCGCGCGCCGAAAGACCGGCACGCTGAGCAGAGCGCGGGAATATATCAGGCGTGAGTCTTCCATCCACCAGCGGCAAGCCAGACAACAGTGCATCGCGCGTGGCGACTCGCCCATGCAGCTGCGCCAGCTTATACAGGCATTCGGCCAACGCATCCGGCTGCTCTGCAGCCTTCACGCCGAGTTGTTCTTGTTCTGGCTTCTGCTGGTTGGTCATCAACTACCTCAACCGGACCCAGTGAGTGCTGCGGCCATGAGGCTCAGCCACAACTTGGATGAACCCACGTCATTTGCACCATGATGTCAGTCACGCCCACGAACCTCAACCACAATACGACGATTGGCGGCACGCCCTTCCGGAGTTGAATTATCCGCTACCGGCGAGTCTGGCCCATAACCAATAGCTGTAATGACGTCGGCCGCAACGCCGAGAGAGCTCAAATATTCACGCGCCGCATCGGCACGCGCTTGCGAAATCTCGCGGTTAACGCGATCAGGCCCTGTGCTGTCGGTGTATCCTGATATGGTCACGGACTCTATTTCAGACATGGTATTGATCTGCTGCGCCAATTGCCCCAAAAACTCTCTACCAGCGGCCGACAAGGTCACACTGCCCATATCAAAAGACGTTGTAGAGGTCAGCACGAGGGCGGGCACCACAACCACTGGCTCCGCTGGCGGCATATCCTGTGTGGTGAAGTCCGGCAGCTCGAATTCGGTTTGTGCTGCAGGCATGAACGCCATGGCATCCATTGGGTCAAGCTGCGTGCACATAACGGGACTATCGGAGCCCGGCGGCGTTAACCCTAAAGCATCCAAAGTAGGCAAGGTACGCGCCATCACACCCAGCTCAGGCATTAAAGTACCCATACTGTTCAAGGTGCCAGCAACAGCGATGTTGTAGTCGTGCTCACCATTAACCAAGGCCTTCGATGCATCTAGATACTCGGTCTCAATGTCCAGCACTTCCATCAAGCTACGCTGCCCGATGTCAAATTGATCACGATAGGCTAGACGAACATAGTCAGCCGAGCTGCGGTGTTGGCGTAACGAGGCCAGCTGATCTCGCAAGCGTTGCTGATCGTTAAACTGCACCTGTGTTTGCTGACGCAGATCCAAACAGGCGTCTTCCCGTCGATCGCGACTGGCTTCTACACGGTCCAGCGCACCACTGAGTGCAGCGGCATCAGCACCACCACGATAGAGATTGTAGGACAGCACGACTTCGACGCCTGTACGCCCACCGAAATCCTCAACTCGCGAGTCGAAGCCACCTTGATTACGGCCTACATTCTGTCGAGCACGCAAGAACACTTCCGGATGAAAGCTCGCACGCTGCACATCTGCAGCAGAGGCCGCCACAGATACGTTTGCAACTGCCGACTGAAAACGAGGGTTCGACTGATAGGCCTTATGCAACGCACCTCGTATATCATCTGGCACGATTTTGGGATCAAAGAAACTGACAGGCATATTCTCACCGGGCATTTGGCCGGTGAGTCGACGATAACGTACGATGGCATCGTGCAAATTAGCCGTTTCTACCAACAAGTTAGACTCTGCGAGCGCGAGTCGGCCATTCATTTGTTCCAATTCAACACGAGGGGCCGCACCGGAATTGACACGACTTTCAATCTGCTCTCTTACCCGACGATTCAGCTCACGGCTTTCCTCCGCCAGCGCCAGCAAACGCCGCGTACGAATTACGTCTTCATAAGCCACCACGGTTTCATAGGTAACGCGATTCACGGACTCTAACAATTCGAAGTAGCGAACAACGCCAATATGCCCTAGCCGCTCAACCTCGTTGCGAGTCCTAAAACCGCGATAAAGCATTTGCGTAACCGTAAGATCACCAGAAAAAATGTCATACAGGTCGCGATCGTCGTTCGTCTGCAGCTCTATGCCTGCCGACGTATTGAAGTCCACCGTCGGCAGATAGCTGCCCCACGCCTCGCGACGGTCACTCATTGCTGCCGCCAAACCATGCATCTTAACGCGCACATCGGGATGAAACTCCAAGGCACGCTGGACGGATTCAGCAACCGCCATTTTATTGTCACTGTGTGTTACTGCTGTCGACGACTGAATTGCCAGGGCGCCAGTCGAAGAACTCTGCGCCAAGACCGGCAGCGCCAGCACACAAAGCACGGCCCCAGCAACTGTGCGGAACCGCTTGAATGACTGGCATGAATAATTGGGGGTGCTCTTCAACTTAAGCCTCTTTAGTATTTTCTTGGCGGGCCATAGCACATCCTGCCTTATCGTGCGGGGCAGAACGACAGCTGCACACCAAACTTCGTCAATTCTTTGACTATTGATTGCATAATGTTACCGAATACTGTTCATATTATCAATTAGCACGCCAATTAAAGGTGAATCAGCTCACAAATTGAACAATCACTGCGAACACTCCGCCTTACTTCGCCAAAAACAGCACCGGTACTTTAACTCCTACTGCTTAGAAGCAAAAAAGGCACCAACAGGTGCCTTTTCATTCAAAATTACACTGCCAAGACTACTCTACTTGAGTGGACTACGCCCCTTCTTCGCTGCAATACGCAAGCGCAACGCATTCAACTTGATAAAACCTTCGGCGTCTTTCTGGTCGTATGCACCTGCATCATCCTCAAAGGTGGCGATGCTGGCATCAAAAAGACTGTCCTCCGACTGGCGACCGACCACGATGACGTTGCCTTTGTACAGCTTAACCCGCACTTCGCCATTCACCGTTTCCTGTGATGCATCAATCATCTTCTGCATCATCAAACGCTCAGGGCTCCACCAGTAGCCGTTATAAATCATCTCGGCGTACTTCGGCATCAAGTCGTCTTTAAGGTGCGCAACTTCACGATCCAAGGTGATGGACTCAATGGCGCGGTGCGCACGCAACATAATGGTACCACCAGGGGTTTCGTAGCAACCGCGCGACTTCATACCCACATAGCGGTTTTCAACAATGTCCAAACGGCCTACGCCATGCTCACCACCGACTTTGTTCAGATAGGTCAGCACTTCAGCGGGTGTCATGTCTTTACCATCAATAGCGACAATATCGCCTTTGCGGTATGTCAGCACCAGATACTGCGCTTCGTCAGGTGCCGCCTCAGGCGATACCGACCAGCGCCACATATCCTCTTCGGCTTCCGCCCAAGGATCTTCCAAGATGCCGCCTTCGTAAGAAATGTGCAGCAGGTTGGCATCCATTGAATAGGGGGACTTCTTACCTTTTTTATTGAAGTCGACGGGAATATTGTGCTGTTCGCAATAATCCATCAGCTTTTCACGGCTGTTTAAATCCCACTCGCGCCAAGGTGCAATCACTTTAACGCCGGGCTTCAATGCATAAGCACCCAGTTCAAAGCGCACCTGGTCGTTGCCTTTACCGGTCGCACCATGCGCGATGGCGTCAGCGCCGGTTTCGTTAGCAATTTCAATCAGTCGCTTAGCGATCAGCGGGCGCGCAATGGACGTGCCCAACAAGTACTCGCCCTCATAGACCGTGTTAGCACGGAACATGGGAAAGACAAAATCACGCACAAACTCTTCGCGCAGATCGTCAATAAAAATCTCTTTAATACCCAACGCCTGTGCCTTCGCGCGCGCTGGCTCGACTTCTTCACCCTGGCCTAAGTCAGCAGTAAAGGTAACGACTTCACAGCCGTAGGTTTCGGTGATCCACTTGGCGATGACCGAGGTATCCAGACCACCGGAATACGCCAGCACGACTTTTTTAATATCAGACATTAAATTGACTCTCCGACCGCAAGGTTGGCTGTTGGATGGAATTAGAGTGCCGTATTGTACGGGGGGGATGGCGCTAACTCAATGCTAGGGCTGCGGAAGCACTGAAGTTTAGTCGAGGCGTTCCAGGCGTAGTGTGGTTCGACGATTTTCCGCCCGCCCGGCGGCGGTGTTGTTGTTACCCACAGGATAGCGGTCGCCGTGGTAGTCCACTAACATGAGCTGCGGATCAACGCCACGATCTACCAAATAGTCCAACACACGCAGCGCCCGACGTTCGGACAACCGCCGACTGTCGTAACGGGTATTCCGATTATCGCTGTGACCGTCAATGTAGATCGCTACCACACTCGGATCAGCCGCAACATAGAGTGCAATATTGTTAAGCGTGGCGCGCGCTTGAGGGCTTAAACTGTCGACATCTGGCGGATACATCAGACGCGTCCGCTCAATTTGGCCAAAGTTCACAGGCAGGAGTCGGCTGACGCAGTCCTGGTATTCATCCCAATGCTGACGAAAATTGACCGGAGATAGCTTTACTCGAATAGGCTCAACGAGCCCGCGCCCTTGACGAGTAAACGCGGGGGACATGCCAGCGTCGAGTTCTGCCATCATGCGAAAGGTTCGCTGTGGCTCCACGGTGATAGGGCGCATGGTGTCTGCGACTCGTACATACCCAAGATCAGACGTCATCGCCGACGCGCGCCAACTCGGCGCTTCTATAGCCAAGGCAGCCTGTCCGGGCTGCATACGGTTGTTATTAGTTTCCAAGTAAAAGCGTACGTCTTCACCGGCCTCATGGTAGAACACAGCACGCCCATAACGCGGCACCGGCTGTACGAAATAACAACCGAACACATCGCCATAGAGCTCCCACTGTGTATTGTGCAGCCCAGCACCAAACTCCACAGCCGCCACCGGGCTGTGCAGACCAAGAGCTGTCAGTGCAGCTGCTGTAATGGTGCGTTTAAGCAGTTTCATGGGCCATGGCTATGTAGTTCTTCAAGGACGTTAGCGGCCAGCGCTTTATTTTCTGAAGTGCTTTTTTACGCAAAACACCAGAAACAGAACAATGATCAGAATACTCAATTCCACGAACACTGTGCATATTTTACGATCATGCTTGCGATTTTCTCTCACCCCCGTACCATTACCCCATATTCAGGTTGGAAACGCTCAGTGTCTGATTTCTCTAATACCCCGGTGATTGCCGAGCGGTTTCGTGGATTTTTACCCGTCGTTATTGATGTTGAAACCGCAGGGTTCAATGCCCGCACGGATGCCTTGCTTGAAGTATCGGCTGTTATGCTGACCATGGATGACAAAGGCTTCATGATGCCCGGCGAGCAACTGTCTTTTGAAGTTAAACCCTTTCCCGGCGCCAACATCGAGCAATCAGCGCTCGATTTTACCGGCATCAATCTAGACGACCCCGACCGCGATGCGGTGGATGAAAGCGAAGCCTTGGAAGAAGTGTTTCGCATGATTCGTCGCGAAGTAAAGTCGCAAAAGTGTACACGCGCTATTTTGGTTGGCCACAATGCCACCTTTGACCACGGTTTTATTATGTCGGCGGCTGAACGAGTAGACGCCAAGCGCAACCCCTTTCACCCTTTTTCCAGTTTTGACACAGCCTCTATGGCTGGGTTGATTTTTGGCCAAACGGTATTGGCAAAGGCTTGCCGCGTCGCCGATATTGAGTTTGATAACTCCAGCGCCCACAGCGCTGCCTATGACGCGCTGCGCACGGCCGAGCTGTTTTGTGCCATGGTAAACCGTCTGCAATACCTGGGTGCTTGGCCACTCGACTGAGTGGTGCCCTACTCGCTTTCACAACCTTACGTTTGACCGGAACTCTTGAACGGAATTTGCAACCATGACCGAGAAAAAAATCGTTTCTGAAACCCTTTATGATGGCTACGCCCAGTCCTTCGAAGTCAGCGAACTGCTGTTCGAATTTCGTACTGAGCATCAGCATTTAGAAATTGTTGAAACGCCGTTCATGGGGCGTGTGATGTTGCTGGACGGCATCGTGCAGACCACAGAGAAAGACGAATTTATCTACCACGAAATGATGGTGCATCTGCCTTTGTTCGCACACCCCAACCCGCGCCGGGTATTGATCATTGGTGGTGGAGACGGCGGCATCTTGCGTGAAGTTTTGCGTCATAAAAATGTCGAGCACGTAACGCAGGTCGAAATCGACCAGAGCGTGATCGATATGTGCAAAACCTATTTCCCGAAACATTCGGATGGTGCTTTTGACGACCCGCGCGCCAATATCGTGATCGGCGATGGCAAGGACTTTGTAGCCAACTGCCAAGATACTTTTGACGTGATTATTTCCGACTCTACAGACCCGATTGGTCCCGGCGAAGTCCTGTTCACCTCGGATTTTTACGCCGACGAAAAGACCTGTCTAAACCCCGGTGGCATCATGGTTGCACAGAACGGCGTGCCCTTTATGCAAGGCCAGGAAGTCACCAACACGCACCGCCGCTTGAGCAAGCTGTATCAGGACGCCAGTTTCTACGTAGCGCCCGTACCGACTTACATTGGTGGTTTCATGACCTTGGCTTGGGCCACCGACGATGCCAGTTTGCGCCAGCAAACACCGGCGGATATAGCACCGCGCATCGCAGCGGCTGGCTTTGCCACACGCTATTACAATGCCGACATCCATGTGGCGGCGTTTGCCCTGCCAAACTATGTACGGGCGTTGTTGAGTTAGTCACCCGCCATGGTTGCCAGACGACCAGGCGGCTCGGGCTCTCGGGGTAGGTCTCCAGCGCTCAACGGCAGGCCGCGAATGCGCGCTTTGAGACATACGCCCTGCGCCCTTGTCTTGGCTTCAGCTCACGCTCAACCATAGGGCGGAAGAGCGCAGCGTTATATCATGGGATGGATGGTATGCGGGCAACGCACCACGGCATGGATGCCGGAGGTAGAGCAGTGCAGGAGCAATTGCCGAGGACGCAGTTGCCCGTCATCCGCCGTACCAAGCCCGTATCATACCCAGCTCCGCAACACCCGCATCGGCGGCGTTCGAATAACCTTACTGGTCGACAACACGCCAACGGTGCCAATCAACGCCACTCCTGAAAGCGGCGCAATCAACCACAACAGCGGATGCCAACGGGTCTCCATGCCGAACACATTGCCTTGCAAGTAGAACAGAATGGCTTCGGTACCCGCTGCGCCAAGCACACCGGCCAGTGCGCCCAGCGCACCAAATTCTACCCACAGAGTACCACGCACCAACGACGCCGACGCCCCCATGGTGCGCAGTACAGCACTTTCACGGAAACGGGTATCCAAACTGGACTGTATACCTGCAACCAACACTAACAGCCCCGAGGCCAGCACCAACACCAAGATAAACTCAATAGCCAGGGTCACTTGCGCAATAATGCCCTGAATTTGTTCGATCAAAGCATCCACTTCGATCACCGACAGCGTCGGTACCTGACGCAACAATGTGTTCAGCGCGACCTTGTTGTCGTTAGACAAAAAGAAGCTGACCAAATAGGTTGCCCCGGCGCCGTCCTGCAGCGGCTGGTTGAAGATCATGTAGAAATTGGGGTTAAACGACTCCCAGTCCAGGCTGCGCAAACTGGCGACTGTGGCTTCAATGTCTAAACCACCAACGCTGTAGACCATACGGTCACCCACTTGAACACCCAGCGCTGTTGCAAAACGCTCCTCTACCGATACCAACAAATCGCCTTGCCCGTAATCCTGCCACCATTCGCCAGCAACGATGACGTTATCGCTACCGTACTCGGGCGACCAGGTCATGTTCAGTTCGCGCACAAAATCGCTGCGATCTGGGAGGTCTTCGGTCAGGGTGTCGATATCCACGCCACGCGCCTCAATTAAGCGACCACGCGTTAACGGATACGCTGGCGATTCATTTTCCGCATACTGATTGAGCCACTCATCTACTATGGGCAGGTCTTCTTCAAATACGTTGTAGACGAAATGATTGGGTGCTCCTTCTGGTAATTGCTGCTCCCACTCGGACAACAGGGACGTACGGATCAGCGTTAGGGTAAACAGAAGCATCAGAGCGATCGAGAAGATCACCACCTGCAAACCGTTTTGCTGGCTGTGGCGCTGTAAACTGGCCAAACCCAAACGCCAGTTGCGTCCAAAACGGCTGCCAAAACGGCGCATCACCCACAGCAACGCCCGGGCAAACATCGATGCGCCCCAAATACAGAAGGCACCGCCGACCACCATGGCCAGCGTCAGCATCGCATCACCGCTGTACAGATACACAATGACCAGAACCCCCAGGGTGCCCCACAGCTGCCACAGTAACTTAGGCTGCTGGTATACATCGCTGCGAATCACTCGCACCGGCGGCACGTCACGTAGGCGGTAAAACGGTGGCCACGCAAAACCCATCAAGGAAACAAAGCCGGTCAAAGCACCCAGACCGTAAGCCTGCCAGCCATGCATCGCCAAGTTCGCGGGCAACAAGTCGCCCAACAGCGCGATGATCACCCGATGAATGGCTTCACCCAACATCAGCCCGATGGCAATACCGACCACCGACAGCCCCAGCAGGCCAACACCGTAGAGGCGAATGATGCGTGACGGGGGATAACCCAAAGTTTTCAGTAGCGCCACGGTCTCTACATGCCGCCCCGCATAACGTTGCGCCGACATCGCCAAAGCGACCCCGGCCAGAACCACCGCTAGAGAACCAGCCAACAACAAAAAGCTTTCTGCTCGATCCAGTGCCCCGCTGATGTTTTCGTTCGCACGGCGTGCACTGCGCCAGCGGTAGTGGGGTTCGATGGCGTCACCGATTTGCTCACGTAATTCGGTAATCTGGGTCGCGTCTCCAGCCAACAACCAACGATAGGTCACCCGGCTGCCTGGCTGCACGGCTTGTGTCGCCGGCAAGTCAGCCAGGTTCATCAAGGCTCGCGGTTGCACATTGAACACCCCAGTGGAGCTGTCGGGCTCGCGTATCAAAGCAGCACCAACACGTAACTCGGTCGCCCCGACGCCAATGTAATCACCCACTTCTACATTCAACAGCGGAAAGAGCCGAGATGTCAGCCAGATTTCACCGGGTGGCGGACCTGCTTCGACCTCGTCCCCCATGACGAAGGGCGAATCGGCGATTTCCAGTGCGCCACGCAGCGGAAAGCTGTCGCTTACTGCCCGCAAAGCGCCCAGCTGACTGGATGTTTCACCGAACAACATGCTCTGAAACGACAAGGTTTGGCCTTGTTCCAAACCGCGCTCGTCGGCAAACTCGAACCACTCCTCGGGTATTGCCCGAGAACCGGACAACACATAGTCTGCGGCCAACAACGAGCTAGCCTCAGAGAAAATAGTCTGGCGAATACGTTCAGCGAAGATACCGATACTGGTCACCACTGTGACCGCCAATACCACTGAAACAATCAACAGCGTCAATTCGCCCGCCCGGAAGTCACGCCAAAACATGCGCCACGTCAGACTCATGCAGTTGCCTCCGCTGCCGCTTTCAAGGTACCGGATTCCATCACATAGGTACGGCCACAGCGCGCCGCCAAACGCGGGTCGTGCGTCACCAAAATAAGGGTAGTGCCATAGTGCTCGTTCAGATCAAACAGGATATCGGCAATGGTGCCACCGGTAACGGTATCCAAGTTGCCCGTCGGCTCGTCGGCAAACAGAATCGGCGGACGTGTAGCGAAGGCGCGCGCGATGGCGACGCGCTGTTGCTCACCACCGGATAACTGTTTCGGGTAGTGGTGGCCGCGGTCTTGCAGGCCGACTCGCGCCAACAACTCTGCTGCCTGCGCGGTATCGGCGCGCTCGCCTCTCAGCTCCAGCGGCAGCATGACATTTTCCAACGCGGTCAACGCTGGCAACAGTTGAAAGTTTTGGAACACAAAGCCGACCAGATCGCCGCGCAAACGCGCCCGCGCCTCTTCGTCCATCTGTGTGATATCCTGACCCTTAACCAGCACATTACCGCTGCTGGGTGTATCCAGTCCGGCCAGCATACCGAGCAAGGTGGTTTTACCCGATCCAGACGCCCCAACAATGGCGACGCTTTCACCCAGCTTGATTTCGAGGTCGATCCCTTTCAGGATATCCAACGTACCTGCACTGGTAGTAACGGTTTGCCATAGGTCCACAGTCTGCACGATAGGAGCTTTATCTGTCATGGTTCGTAGTATCTTCATCAAGTTATTAGTTTGGGGCTGCCTGGTGCTCGCACTGCCAGCGTCCGCAGCATCCGTCTTAGTGTTCGGCGATAGCCTCAGCGCCGCCTATGGCTTAAACAATCCGCAACAAGGCTGGGTGAGCCTGCTGGCTGATCACCTCGAGCCCAAGGGCCATACCGTGATCAATGCCAGTGTGAGCGGCGAAACTACCAGAGGCGGTTTAAGCCGCCTACCCGCTTTACTGGACCGTTACCAGCCGGACTTTTTAGTCCTTGAACTGGGTGGAAACGACGGATTGCAGGGCCTTGATCTCAACGGTATTCAAGAACGTTTGCAAGCCATGATCGACTTGGCGCACCAAGCCAACACCGAGGTCATATTGCTGGGTATACGTATCCCACCCAATTATGGCCCACGTTACACCGAGCCCTTTTTTGCGCTCTTTGGTGACTTGGCCGCCGCCAACGACTTGGTCTACCTACCCTTCATGCTGGAGGGTGTCGCGGAAGACCCTGATTTGATGCAAAGTGATGGCATTCACCCCACTGCTGCTGCCCAGCCGTTGATTTTGCAAAACGTACTCGACATTCTGCCAGCCACGCTGCGCTAACCCATGAGGGGCTGTGAATGACCAAGCATATCACCTTTCTTGATCGCGGTACCTTTGCGGACAGCGTTGAATGGCCCACTCCGGCCTTTGCGCATACGTGGGAAAATCACCACAACAGCATCGGTGACGAGCGCTTCACCCGCACCGCTGGAAAAGCCTATGTACTTACCAATAAGGTCATTATCGACGCCGACCTGATTCAACGAAACCCACAATTGGAATTAGTGGCGGTGACGGCCACTGGGGTCAACAATGTGGATCTCGATGCCTGCAAGGCCGCTGGCGTGCACGTCTGCAACGCGCAAGGCTACGCGCGGGATGCCGTACCCGAGTGGGTGCTGGCGCAATTATTAGCCTTGGCGCAAAATCAAACCCGCTATCGCGCTGTGCAAACCACCAGCGGCTGGGTGGGCGCCGAGTTCTTTCATTATCCGGTAGCGCCCATTCGTGAGATCGGCCGCATGACCATTGGCATCCTCGGTAAGGGCGCTATTGGTGAAGGGGTCGCTAAACGCTTGCAGGCCTTTGGCTCCGATGTGCGGTTTTTAGAGCACCCCGGACGCTTCGAAGCCCGCGCCGGTTACCATGTTTTCACCACCGTTCTGGGTCAGCTGGACGCGTTAATTCTATGCTGCCCATTAACCGCCGATAACGCCGAGTTAGTCAGTACTGACTTGCTGCAGCGGCTAAAACCGGGGGCTTATGTGATCAACCCGTCACGCGGTGGCCTGGTAAACGAATCAGCCTTAGTGGCGGCGCTGCGCAGCGGTCACCTTGGCGGGGCAGCATTAGACGTCGCCAGCGCAGAGCCTTTGCGCGCCGACAATCCGTTAAACGCAGTGCGCGACCTACCGAACTTTATTCTAACACCGCACATCGCTTGGTCGAGCCAGGAGGCGATGACCACCTTGATGCACATGACCGTAGAGAATTTGAATCGCTTCTACGCTGGCGAACGAAATTTTTGTCTAGTTTGATAAGATAGATGTGGTGAAATGGCTGAGGCAGGGGTGTAGGGCGTATGCCGCAAAGCGCGCATTCCCGGCCTGCCGTTGAGCGCTGGCGGCATACCCCGAAACCCCGTGCCGACACGCATAATTTTACCACGACGGCAGATGCTACTGCGCTCTTCCGCACTATTGCCTTGCGCTCACGGGCGATTGTTTCACTAACCATACTTCAGTAAGGATTCGCCTTGCAACGCACACAACTGGGTATTATTACGCTCGCTTTTATTGCGTTTATTTCTTTGGGGCTGCCTGATGGGCTGTTGGGCGTTGCCTGGCCATCCATGCGCGCCGACTTCGGTGTGCCCTTGGATGCCCTCGGCATTCTTCTGGTGGCCTTCACCGTCGGCTACATGAGCAGCAGCTTTTTTAGCGGCGTGCTGGTGCGCTGGCTGGGCATTGGCATGCTGCTGGCTCTGAGTTGCGCCGCCACAGGTTTGGCGCTACTGGGTTATACACTGGCACCCGGCTTGGCCGTTGTGGTTCTGCTCGGCGTGGTTGCAGGTGCGGGCGCCGGTGCCATCGATGCAGGATTAAATACCTACGTGGCGGAGCACCACAGCCCTGCGCTCATGCAGTGGTTGCACGCCAGCTTTGGCGTGGGCATCACCCTTGGCCCCATCATCATGACCTTCGGGCTGGCGCAAACCGAGAACTGGCGTACCGGTTATTGGGTGGTCGGCGCGGCACAAGTGCTACTGGCGTTGCTGTTTCTGTTGACCGCGTCGTGGTGGGAGGCCGCGTCGGAACGGCGCGCAGCCGCAGCCCGAGATAACGAAGCCTTGCGCCTGCGGTTAACCGACGACGCTGGACACGTCAGCATAGGCTATGCCGAACCTGCACAAGAAGCACATTCTAAAACCACACCGCTTTCCAGCACGCTAAGGCAACCCAAAGCATGGCTCAGTATGTTTACCTTCTTCTTATACACGGGCTTAGAGCTGACCACCGGCATCTGGGCCTTTACCTTGCTGACCGAAAGCCGTGGGTTCAGCATTGAAGTCGCCGGGTTTTGGGTTGCAGTGTACTGGGGGATGTTTACCGTGGGACGCATTGCGGCTGGCATCAGCGCCAATCGAGTCAGCAGTGATCAGCTTATTTTTGGCAGCCTAGTCTTGGCGCTGTTGGGCGCTGCACTACTGTACTGGAACCCAAGCCCTTTGCTGGGTCTATTGGCTTTAGGCTTACTGGGCTTTGCCTTCGCGCCGATCTTTCCCGGCATGGTATCGGCCACTGCGCTGCGTGTCGGAACAACTCACAGCACCAACACCATGGGTATGCAAATTGGTGCGGCAGGATTGGGCAGTGCGATATTGCCCGCGACGGCGGGCGTGCTGGGAGCACGCTTGGGCTTGGAGGCCATTCCGCTGCTGGTCGCCGCTATTGCGGTTCTAGTGATGCTGAGTTACAGCCTAGCCCGCTATGGGTTCACCAAAGCATGATGCCCTGCACCAATGCGAGCGTACCCGCGATACCGCATAACACAATGATGCCGTAACGGAATGCGGTAACAGGAATGAAGCGCGCTACAGCAGAACCCAAGGCAAAGCCGATCAGGCTGGCCGGTACGAAGAGCAAACCGGCGAGCAGCGACGCTTTGGTGACATAACCGGCGCTCCACTGGGCCGCAAAAGAGATCAACGCCCCGACCAAAAAATACGCGGTTAAATTAGCCCGCAGGTGCACCGCATCCGCATGCTGCATCACCAAGGCCATGGGCGGCCCGCCAATGCTGGTTGTGGTGCCCATGATCGCCGAGACAAAGCCCGCCCAACCTAAATTGCGGTCTGTGGGCATCAGCCGTACACGGGTGAGACTCATCACAACGCCAATCAAGGTTGCTGCGCCGATCATCACCATCAGACCCGATACCGTCATCACCAACAGTAAGCCTATCCCCACCAGCGTACCCGGAATACGGCCGAGCAGCGCATACCGCAGGCCACGCCATTGCGTGCCGCCCCGCTGCTGTATAAAGGCAGGAATTAACTGAGAAATGGCGGCGATCAACAGGCTGGTAGGTACCCAGGCTGGGTTAATGAACACCAGGATAGGCGCAGCTACGATAGAAATACCGAAACCGATGGAGGTTTGCACCATGGCGCCAAACATGACGACGATGCAAGCCAAGCCCCACTGCCAGAACGGCACCGTCAGTTCAAACATATCGGAACCGTTTCCTTATGGGACTTGGCTTATGAAAAGGCCTAGCGGCTTACTCTTCTTCGTCTGCGGGTACGGCCGCTTCGATCAACGGCTGCAATTCGCCCTTGGCGTGCATATCTGTCACGATGTCACAGCCGCCGACCAGCTCGCCATTAATCCACAACTGTGGAAACGTCGGCCAGTTAGCGTATTTGGGCAGTTCCGCACGGATGTCGGGATTCTGCAGAATATCCACAAACGCAAAGCGCCGACCGCAAGACATCACGGCCTGCACGGTCTGCGCCGAAAAACCGCACATAGGCTGGTTCGGTGAGCCTTTCATGTACAACAGCACAGGGTTTTCGCCAATTTGCTGCTTGATGACGTCGAGTGTATCGGCCATGTTAAAAGTCCTACTAAATCACTGGGTTAATGTGCGCGTATTCTACCTGTTCCCTTGGTGTTTTAAAACGCCCAGCGCACAAGGTTGGCCGAGAGAGGGCTTTTCATCAAGCAAAAAAAAGCCAGCTAAGCTGGCTAATCAGGACTCGCAACAAGACAACACGTCCACATCGCAGCAGGCCACCGACGTGGCCCGCCACAATTCGGCTCGCCTACTCCTTAACCCCGCCTTGGGTCAATCCGGAGATGAACTGGCGCGAAGCCAGCACAAAGGCAATCATCGTCGGCACCATCATGATCATGATGCCCGCAAACATCATGTGCCACTGCACCGCAAACTGTTGGTTAAACTGTGTGATACCGCGCGTCAGCGGGAACAACTCCTCGCTCTGCAAAAAGATCAGCGGTAAGAAGTACTCGTTCCATGCCTGCACAAAGGTCAACAAGGCCACGGTAGCCACCGCCGGGCGCATCAAGGGCAAAATGATGCTCCAGTAGATACGGAATGGCAGCGCACCGTCCATGCGGGCCGCCTCTTCCAGTTCTTTGGAAATGCCGCGCATAAAGGACACCAGAATGAACACCGCCACCGGCATCATACTGGCCGACTGCACCAGAATGACCGCCGCCAAGGTGTCTAACAAACCCAGTTCACGCACAATGACAAACAAGGGCGCTAAGGTCAGGCGGATCGGGATGATAACCCCCAGCATAAAACACAAGAAGATCGCTGTGCTGCCCTTGAACGGCATCCGCGCCAACACAAATGCGGTGGTGGTGGAGCAGAAAATCACCAGCACCACGGTGCAACCGGCGATGATCATGGAGTTCAAGAAGTAGCGGTCGAAGCTCGCTTCAACCCAAGCGCGGGCGTAGTTGCCCCAACTCCATGGGTCAGGCAAACCAAAAGGATCGCGAAAAATAGAGCCAACGTTGGGCTTCAACGAATTGAGGATGGCCGAGCCAAAGGGCACCAGTACCACCACGACCCACGCGAGCATGATCATTTGTACCAGAACTTGTTCGTGTGGGCGTAACTTAAAAATCTTATCCATGGTGCTACACCCTTATCAGTCGTTGCGGAAGTTGCGCAGGGCTAGAAACAAGGCCGCGGGCAGTATCATGACAGCAGTAATCAACCCCACCGCTGCCGCCATACCAAAATTGGTTTGTGCGGTACTGGCCCCCGCCCCGAAAGCGGTTCGGAACAAGAAGGTACCCATCACATCGGTGGAACGCAGTGGCCCGGCTTCGGCCCCCATGATGATCAGCGTGTAGTCGGCGTTGTTGAACACATCCACCATGATGATGACCGTGATCAGGATAAATGCGGGCGCCACCACCGGCACGACGACGGCTTTAATGGCCTGAAAGCGGCTGGCACCGTCGAGCACCGCAGCTTCCAACAAGTCCTGCCGCACGGCCAGAATACCCGCCAGAATCAGCATGATGGCAAAGCCCATACGGTGCCACGAATAGAACAAGGCCAGCGTCACCAATGCTGTGTCTTCCATGCCTAAAAAGGGTATGGGAGCATCCGTAATGCCTGCGCTCATTAAGGCGGCATTTAATGGGCCGCGCTGTGCGACGAACAAATTAAGCAGATAGGCCACGGCGGCACCCGCCATGGGATAGGGCAAAAAGAAGATGACCTGATAGGTTTTTCTGCCCCATGTTTTGAGACTCAGCAGCAGTGCCAATGCACTGCCAATGGTCAGAAAAGAACCAATAATGACCACGAAGAAAATGATGTTCTGCCAGAGCGCATTGAACATCTGGTCACGGTAATAGGCATTACCCAATACCTGTTTGAAATTATCCAGCCCTACGTATTCCATGGTGCCAATACCGGCCCATTTCACCTGCGACAGATACAGCAGGCCAATCATAGGGATAAAATAGAACACCGCATAAAGGGCTACACCAGGCACCAACAAGAGAGTGCGTTCGATTTTCTCCCTCATGCCGTATGACATCTTGGTCCAGGGCTTACGCATCTTGGCTGGCTCCTCGGAGGTGGATACAACGCTAGGGGAGGCGTCCAGAGTGGACGTGTCGTGTGTACTTCTGGTCATTGTAGAACACCTGCGGTACTTCTATCAGAACTTAGGGAAAGTGACCGGCGCCACCCACATAAGGTAGCAGGCCGGTCATTCAGGGCGGTTCAGGCACCGCCCTGATTACACGGGAGCATTCTAATTAGCGGCAGTTACCCGCGCCAATGTAACCCCAAGAGTTCAAGCCTGCCTGAATGGCTGTTGCAGCCTGTACTGGCGTTGCTTGACCACTCAACAGGCGCTGCAACTGATCCGCAGCCAGAGTTTGATAGGTCGGCTCGTTCGCGTTCAAATCGAAAGCAAAGAATGGGTTGGCCGCCACGTTAGAGTTAGCGATCAACTCAGCAGCACGGCTAATGCGCGCATCGTTCACGTTCACACTGTGGTTAGACGCAGGCAAACCAACACGCTCGGCGTACAGCTGGGCAAACTCAGGCGTGGTCACAAAGTGCATCACCTTACGGATAGCGTCTTGCTTCGCTGAGTTCGGGTTAGCCGCCAGACCGAAGTCAGGGAAACCGTACACGTTGCCACCCGGGATCGGCATAATGCCAATTTCCAAACCAGGTTCAATGTCAAACATTGGGGAACCAGGGCCTGCAGACCAGATACCGTCGATCATCATTGCTGAAGAACCCAGAGCCACTTCGGTGCGCATCGCGCCGTAATCGTCAGCCAATGGGTTAGCGTTCAGGTAACCACCCGTACGCCAGTTATCCAATTGCTGCAAAGCATTCACGTACTCGGGGTCGGTGAAGCAAGCGTCACCGGTGATCACGCCTTGTGTCCACTCATCGCTGGCGAAACCGGCAATCAGTACTTCGTTCAGCACTTGGTTCAGATACCAACCATCGCGACCATCAACGTGCATCGGCACCACGCCGGCACCTTTAAGCTTCGTGAAGGCCGAGCTCAATTCCGCCATGGTGCGTGGTTCAGAGATACCGTGCTGCTGGAAAACACCGGTGTTATAAAGAATGGCCTGCATTTCCATGCCCACGGGCACCGAGTAAAGCTCGCCATCGGCACCGCGCGAACCACCTAAGGCGGCGTCACCGAACGCACTCAGATCAACGCCGTAATCGCTAACAGGAGCGATTACACCGGCATCAATCCACGAACTCAACCAAGGCGCGCCAGCTTTAGCAAAGAAAAGGTCTGGACGGTTGCTCTGCATATCGATACGCAGCTTCGACTCGTAATCTTCTGGCGTAACATCCAAACGAACGGTAACGCCATCAATCAGGTTATTTTGGTTGATGTAGTCCCACAATGCACGATCTTGCGGACGCCATGTGTAGGTATTCAATACGGTGTCAGCCGCCGAAATAGCAGCAGAACCGAGGGTAGCCGCTGCCACTACGACAGCAATTGAGCCTTTTATGAGTTTCATGTGATCTTACCTCTTCGATTGTTGTTTTTGATCAAGGCAATACCAATATAATACCTATTAATGCCATTGACAACAAAAAAGTTACTTAACCTTGCATTGGTATGCATATTGGATTGGTTTACCGCACCAAACTTGATTACCAACCCAGCGCCTCTGCGCGATAGTACCAACCCGCACGCTGCCAAAGAGCACGGTGCGTAAGGCAACGCCGCACAAAGTCATCCATATCCCTCACGTCAGCCGACGACCATGCACGCTCCGCCACCGCCAACAAACGCGGCAGCAGCATATACTCCAGCTGGTAACTCTCGGCCAGCAATTCGCTCCAAACACAGGCTTGCAGACCGCGCACCAAGTTCGTTCCAACACCATCGCCCGACCAATCCGCGAGCGGTTCATAACCATAGGCCTTAGCCAGGTCCGTCTCACCGGCCCAGTAATAGCCCGGCTCGGCTTGGTCGCGGTTATAAGACAAGTCCAGATAACAATACTGCGCTGGCGTCATGACGACCGGATAGCCCAACGCCGCCGCTTTCTGTCCGGCTTCAACACCCTGCCAAGAGAATACCGTGGTGCGTCGAGACACTGCCTGACCCACCGTAATCTCTTCCCAGCCAGCCGCCCGCCGTCCGCGCTGCAGCAGATGGTCTTCCAGGCCACGCATAAACCAGCCGTGCAATGCCGTCACGTCAGCCAAGCCAAGCGACTGGGCTTTGTCTATTGCCGCCGGGCTGCGCTGCCAGACACCCACCGGCACTTCGTCCGAACCCAAATGGATGTCTGGCGACGGAAACAGTTCCATCACTTCGTCTAAAATGGTCTGCAACACTGTCCAGGTTGCAGGCAAGGCCGGATTAAGAACATTGTCCGAATAGTGCTGCACACTGCGGTAAACCGATTCGTCGGCGGGTTCTTGCAGCTCCGGCAACGCTCGTAAAAGCGCTCGTGCGTGCCCCGGCACATCAATTTCGGGCATGACATTGATGCCCAAGCTGTTCGCCAGAGCAACCACTTGGCGCACTTCATCTTGCGTATAAAAGCCGCCATGATCGGTATCACCAGTACCCATCTGTGGCGGCATGGTGCGCCCGCGTCCACGCACCGCTGTTTGCTCTGTCAGTGCCGGATAAGCCCGTATTTCCAGACGCCAGGCCTCATCGTCGGTAAGATGCCAATGAAACTGATTCAACTTATAAAGAGCCGCCAAGCGCAACACTTTGCAGACTTGGTCTACAGGCACGAAATGCCGTACCACGTCCAAATGCAAGCCGCGATAGCCAAAGCGTGGCACATCCTCAATAACGACCTCCTGCACTTGCCCACCGGCCAGCCACTGCACCAGAGAGGCCAAAGCTGCGTGCACACCCGCACCGTCCGCCGTCTGAATAACCCCGCCCTGCGCCGTGACCTGCAAGCGATAACTGCCGGACGCCATATCTTGCTGCACGAAGCTGACTGGCCAGCCGCTCGCCGACACCGCCACAACGGGGGTAAACTCGGCCAACACCTCGCTCCAAGCTGCCAGATCAGCCGACGTAACCTTCAAGGCTGCGGGCGGCTCCTTCCAACCTAGGGTAACTGGCCGCGTAAACTGTTGCGCACCCAGCGCTATCGATTGTGGCTGGGGCACTACGGTGTGTACCACCGCCAGCTCCTGCAGCGCCTCGCGCGAATGGCCTGCAAGTGGACTGAGCCGCCAGTTAACGGGGGGTTCTTGGATCGTCATAGGTAACAACTCACCCAATGGCGACTCGGCGTACACGCCATAAGGCCAGTCAGTAAATTTCACCATGCGATCACGCGGATTATTCAACTGGCACCGCAGCTCGTCGCCCGGCTCTAGGGTGCTATCAAAAGCGATGGCGTGCAGGTCGCCGTCGCGTGCCCGCAACTCTCCACCGGTAACGTCGGCGGGCTGAAGTATTCGAGCCAATGAGAAATAAAGACATCCGAGCTTCACCGGGCGTTCACCCGTATTGGTCAGGCAAATCTCAGCCTGAAAGCCCTGCTCAGTGATCGCTTGCTGAGTGAACTCATACCTTAATGTCATGCTAGGTCCTCTGCGCTTCATTATGCTTTTGTTATTAACTGATGCTTGCCAATTTCTACAACAGGTATTATATTGGTATTATGTTGGCCTAGCAAAGTACGACCATAACAAAAAAAGGACTGCCTGCAAACGCTGCGCGAATAACCTAATTAGACGCGCCAACAGTAAGCATTCCGACATAACAATAAGAGCCATTATGACTGAGAATACACAGTATCCATATTATGTTGGTATCGACGGCGGCGGCACGCAATGCCGCGCCCGCTTGATCGATCATCAAGGAACCGTGCTAGCAGAGGCCACTGGTGGCAGTGCCAACCTATATCAACATGCCACTGGCGCCATCGCCAATATTGAGGCCACGATCCGTCAGGCTTTTCAACGAGCCAACCTGCCGCCGGAGCTGCAGCAGCAAACCGCTGTCGGCATGGGTCTCGCCGGGGCCGAATTACCCGAGAGCGCAGCCTTTGTGGCGCAATGGCAGCACCCTTTTGCTGCCCTTAAAGTACAAAACGATGCCCATATTGCTTGCCTGGGTGCACATGGTGGCCGAGACGGCGGCCTAGTTATCGTCGGCACTGGCATTGTGGGCTGGGCCATCGTTGAGCAACAACCCACAATGCTGGATGGCTGGGGCTTTCCCTTGGCTGACCAAGGCAGTGGCGCATGGCTCGGCTTGCGCGCCATCCAAGAAACCTTGCGTGCCACGGATGGGATACGAGCCCATTCATCGTTAACCCAGCGCATACTCGCCCAGTTTGACCATCAACCACGCAACATTCCCGGTTGGGCCAGCACTGCACGTTCAGGTGATTTCGGCCAGTTCGCCCGCTGGGTAGTAGAAGCACGGGCCGATGCCGATCCGCTCGCCGTCGCCTTAATGCAGGAGCAGGCCGAGGCCGTCGGCCTGATCGTGCAACGCCTTGCCGACATGAATGTGCAGCGTATTGCCCTTTTAGGTGGCCTAGGGCCTTTTGTTGGTACAGAATTGGTATCACACTTGCGACCACTGATAGTACCTGCGCAGCAGGACGCATTAGCGGGTGCACTACTGATGATCAAACAAGAGGCATAACTGTGGCGACGACTGAGGCAATTATCGAATACCTAAAACCAGACCCGAGCAAGACCGGTTCACTCTATGTGCAACTTGCGAGGTCGATGACTCAGGCCATTCATGAAGGCTTGCTGAAGGACGGCGACTATTTGATGCCACAGCGCGAGCTGGCGGTGGCCTTAGAGGTGTCACGCGTTACGGTGCGCAAGGCCATCGAATCCCTCGTACAACAGGGCTTGTTGGTACAAAAGCAAGGGGCCGGGACTCTGGTAACGGCACGCGGCAGCGAGTCGATTCATAAGAACTTGTCGGTACTGAACAGCTTTACCGAAGACATGTCGGCGCGTGGTATGACGCCGCGTTCAGAATGGGTCAGCCGTGACCTGGTACAGGCGTCGCCGAAAGAAGCCATGGCCCTGAACCTGTCGCCCGGCAATCGTATTTGCCGCTTTGGCCGGGTGCGTTTCGCCAACGAGCTGCCCATGGCCTATGAAATTGCCGCCACTCCGGGTGACATCATCCGCAGCGTCGACGAAGTAGAAGATTCGCTGTATGCGGCCTTGCAAGCGCGTAATGCGCGGCCGGTGCGCGCCTTACAGACTATGACGGCGCGCAACGTAGACAAACAAATTGCCGAACACTTAAAGATGTCGCCCGGCGACGCGGTTTTATACATCGAGCGTCAGGGCTTTGATCAACACAACCGACCAGTAGAGTTTACCCGTTCGTATTATCGCGGCGATATATACGACTTCGTGGTGGAACTGAAGCTGGACGCTGTTTAAAAGGACCACACCATGAAGTCCGCCATTCTGGGCGCCAAACTGTTCACCGGGGAGCGTTTCCTCGATCACCACGCCATTATTTTGGATGGCAAGAGTATTGAAGCGGTGATCCCTCAGTCGGAAGTACCGACCTCCTTGGCGTGCCAAACCTTGAATGGCGGCATCGTGGCACCGGGCTTCATTGACCTGCAAGTCAATGGCGGCGGCGGAGTACTCTTTAACAACGACCCATCGGTGGACGCCTTAGCGCGCATTACTGCCGGACATCGTACGGTCGGCACCACCAGCCTGCTACCGACCACCATCAGTGATCGACGGGAGAATCTGGAAGCCTGTATCGACGCCGTGAAAGCGGCTATGCCATCTAACCCCGGATTACTGGGCGTGCACATTGAGGGCCCCTTCTTTAATACCGAACGGCGTGGTGTCCATCGGGAAGAATACATTCGGGCGATTACCGAGGGCGACATAGACTTCCTGTCACACATTGCGCCCGACATGCGAATTTTACTGACGCTGGCACCTGAAATGACGCAGCCGGGTCAAATTGCCCGCCTGGTTCGGGCAGGTGTCCAGGTGTCCGCCGGACACAGCAACGCGAGTTACGCCGATGTCGAGCGCGCAATTCGTGAGGGCCTGACGGGGTTCACGCATCTGTACAACGCCATGCGCTCTTTTCAAGGGCGTGAACCGGGCGTCGTCGGCGCCGCACTGGCCGACAGCAGCACCTATGCTGGCATCATCGTCGACAATTACCACGTACACCGTGAGTCCGTGCGCCTGGCCTATCGCGCCAAACCACTGGGTAAGCTGTATTTGGTGAGCGATTCCATGGCCACCATCGGTGCCGAAGAACCTTGGTTTGAGCTGTACGGCGAACGCATCACCGCCGTGGACGGTCGCCTGATCAGTGCTGAAGGGCGCCTCGCCGGTTCAGCCATCGGACTGGTCGATGCCGTACGCCTGTGTGTCAACGACATCGGCATTCCGTTAGACCACGCGCTGCGCATGGCGTCACGCTTTCCGGCGGAATACCTGAGCGTGGATGATGAACTAGGCTGGATAAAGCCCGGCCACCGCGCCGACCTGGTTCATCTGACAGCGGAATTGACGGTGTCAGGTACTTGGGTTGCAGGCGGTTATCAGGCGCATTAATTGGCGAGGCTAACGCCTGGAAATTATTCGGCCAGAGGGCTGGCCTCCTACGTAGGAGCGCAGCCCTCTGCGCGAAAAGCGTTCGGCCATATATTGGTCTTCAACAGGAACTCATCATCATGCAAGTTGTTATTCTGCCGCAGCCCTTCGATGTGGCGCAGTACGCTGCGGATTTCATCAGTAAACAAATTCGGCACAAACCCAGTTCAGTCTTAGGCTTGGCCACGGGCTCAACACCGATTGCGACCTATCAGGCTTTGATTGAGCTGGTGCGCCAAGGCGCGGTGTCCTTTCAGCACGTACACACCTTTAATCTCGACGAATACTTAGGCATACCGGCGACACACCCACAAAGCTACCGCCATTTCATGAATGAAGAACTGTTTAATCATATCGACATTGATGTGGCCCGCACCCAGGTGCCGGATGGCATGTCAAACGACCCCATTCAGGCTTGCACGCGTTATGAGCAAGCCATTCAAGACGCAGGCGGCATCGACTTGCAGCTTTTGGGCTTGGGCCGCAATGGTCATATCGGTTTCAATGAGCCGTCCTCCAGCCTTGCCAGCCGGACCCGCATCAAAACGCTGACACCAGCGACGGTGGCCGACAACGCACGGTTCTTTGCCCCGGGCGAGTTCCAGCCTCACTTATCCATCACCATGGGCATTGGCACCATTATGGAAGCGCGCAAGATCCTGCTGTTGGCAACAGGAGATACCAAGGCATCGGCCGTGAAGACCATGGTGGAGGGTGCACTGAGTGCGGCCTGCCCCGCAACTATTTTGCAAATGCACCCGCAGGCTACGGTGGTGCTGGACAGTGCCGCGGCCAGCCTGTTAGAGATGCGGGAGTTTTATCAGTATATTGAGCATGAAAATCAGAAACTACAGGCGAATGGGCGCCCCTATTAACTCTCAGGCTTTAGAAAGGCCATGGTGTAGGTATCGCGGTAGCCTCGGCTGTCTTTGCGCACTCGGCGATGCAGCCCCTCTTTGACAAAGCCCATGCTGGTGTACAGCGCAATGGCCGACCGATTGGTGGTGAATACCTCCAATTCCAAACGCGTAAAGCCCGCCTGCCAGCTGCTTTCTATGGTTGCTGCCAACATGGCTTTGCCATAACCTTTACCTCGACTTTCCGCCGCCACGCCCATGCCCACCCGACCCACATGGCGTTGCACATCGGAGCCACGCGGATAGACATCACACCAGCCTACCGTGCGCTGCCCCTCTTGCGCGATCCACACCGGATTGCCGCGCTTGAGATTGGCCTCAATGAAACGGGTAAACATCGGCAGTTCGGGCTTCTGCTGACTCATCAGGAACTCTTGTTCGGCAATCACCGAACACAAGACTCGATAAATCGCCGTAATGTCGCGCAATTGTGCGGCTCTAATACTCACTCATTGGCCTTCATAAGTCGTTAACTCCCCAGCATTATAAGTTGGTTACACAATTTCTGTCGCCTAAGCGGCACAAGTAGCAGCATTTAGGACGATCAATATCGTACAATGCGCGCAGTTTTTGATTGTAGAGACTGAACGCCTGTGATGACCACCGCACCTGAATTCAATAAAACCTGGCTGGGCCCGCGCTACTGGGGGATCTGGCTGCTGTTGAGTATCATGTGGCTGATCGCGCACTTACCCTATGCAGTGCAAATGCGCATCGGCAGCACCATTGGCAGCTTGCTGTATTATGTCGCTCGAGACCGCAAGCGCATCGCACACATCAATTTGTCGCTGGCCTTCCCCGACTATTCCGTCGAGCAACGCACCGCGCTGGTTAAAGCGGTGTTCAGAGAAACCGGTAAAGCATTGCCCGAAACCTGTATTGCTTGGTTTCGCCACCCTGGTAAGCTGAACATTGAATGGCACGTAGAGAACATCGAACAATTAGTGGAAGCTGCGGAGTCTCCCCAAGGGGTGTTGTTGCTCGGCGCGCACTTTTCCTGCGTCGATATTTGCGGCTCCCTGATCGGTACCTTACTCGATTACGACACCTTGCATCGCCCGCATGGCAACCCCTTGATGAACTACTTCCAATGCCGCGGCCGGTTGCGCTTCGTCGGTGCCTTGATTGAAAAGAAAGACATGCTCTCGATGATTCGCCGCTTGAAAAAAGGCCGGGTGATTTTCTACGCACCGGATCAGGACCTGGGCCGGAAGTACTCCATCTTTGTGCCCTTCTTTGGCGTATCCACCGCCACCGTAACCGCCACGGCCAAGCTGGCTACTGTCGCCGGGGCGCGCGTCTTTTTGGCTCTGACCCTGCGCACGCCAAAGGGCTACCGGATGCGGGCCATTGACGGCGCGGCGCTGTCAACAGGTGACATCGAGGCCGATACAACCGCCTACAATGCGTGGTTAGAAGAGGAGATACGCCAGCAGCCGTCACAATACCTCTGGCTGCACAAACGCTTTAAAACCCGCCCTAAGGGCGAGGCGAAGCTGTATTGAGCGAAAGGCCGAGTCAGTTGACCGATTGAATGTCATATACCGCCATGATGGCGTCATACTCGCCGTTTTCGCGAATGGTCTTTAGCCCAGCATTGAACAGCCGGACAACACGTTCACCTTCTGGCGTGCGCGGCGCGATGAAGTGCAGCGTAGATTCCTGAATCGCTTGTTCGGCAACGTAGAAATCGGCTCGATTAAGCCCTTCAGACTCGACCAATGCATGCCATTGGAAGTTATTAGACAGCATAAAGTCTACACGAGTGGTCGCCAGCATGCGCGGACAGGCATTGTATTCTCGCGGCTGCGAATAACTGATTTCTCCGGAGCGCACCAAGGTTTCGACCACTGATGGTAATGCCCAACCGAGTGGCCAGCAGAGTTCTCGGCCCAGCAAATCCCTCGCTATTTGGTAAACCAAAGGATTGTCTGCCCGTGAAATCACCAAGGTTCGCACGCGAATCAACGGATCAGAGTACAGCATGTCACGAACACGGTCGGCAGCGGGAATGTAAGGAAAGGTACCCTGAATCTCGCCACCCAGCGTATCGCGGTAGCCGCGCTGCCAAGGCATAAATTCTATGGTCAGCTCCGTATCGACCGCCGCAAATGCTGCCTCCACCAGCCTGGTCGCCAATCCACCACCGGGTAGATTCTCATCCGCAAAAGGCGGGTATTGATTCCCGGTCGCCAGCCGTAAGGGCTCTGCCTGCGCAGCGCTGCAAAAGGTTGCCAACACTAGAAATACGACTGCCGTGCGCTTCATTCCATCTGCACCTGAGAGTTCACCTTAACTGTAGTACATGCGGGTTAGTTTGCGCGCACAAGTTTAAGCCAATGCGTCTGTACCGTTTGAATAATGTCGTCGAACGCAGCCAGTTGATCAGCACCGTGCAGTTTTCCGTCACCATTTTGTAGCGCTTGGCGATGCACTTCTTGCCGCCACTTTAAGTACGCTTTGCTCAACGCCGTACGTTCTTCATCAGTAATATGGTTACACCGGCTCAGCGTTTCCAGCAGACGCATGTTGTCCGACCACAACACCAAATCATCATTGTCCGCGGCGTAGCGCAACAGCAAAAACTGCACTAAGAACTCGATATCCACAACCCCACCGGGGTCTTGCTTGATATTGAATTGCTCGGTTTGTTTAGCCGCCGAAGTACCCAGGTTCGTGCGCATTTTGTCACGCATCGCCGTCACTTCTTGCCACAGCTGGGCCGGGTCACGTTGACGCCGAATGATGTCGGCTCGCACCTGCTCAACCGCTGCTTTCAGTCGTGGGCACCCGGCGACCACACGAGCCCGCACAAGGGCCTGATGCTCCCACGTCCAAGCCTCGTTCTCTTGATATTTCCGAAACGCCGCCAGCGAACACACCAGCATGCCGGAATTGCCTGAAGGACGCAGCCGCATGTCCACTTCGTACAGAATACCGGACGGCGTTTGCGTGGTGAGCAAATGCACAATGCGCTGACCCAGACGCATAAAGAACACGTTATTGTCGACCGGTTTAATGCCGTTGGTTTGTCCTTGCGGGGCACCGTTGTGGACGAACACGAGGTCTAGATCGGACTCATAGCTCAGTTCCAGACCGCCCATTTTGCCGTACGCCAGTATCACGAAATCAGGATCACACAGCTGCCCATCATCGCGCGATGGCACGCCGTATTTGTCGGTCATTTGATCCCAAGCTAGCCACTGCACCTGCTGCAGCACTTCTTCTGCAGTGTAGGTGAGATAGTCACTGATTTTCATCAGCGGCAAATTACCGGTCAGTTCGCATGCCGCGGCACGCAAGACACGGCTGTGGCGGAAATGCCGCAATTGCTCCATTTGTTGCTCTAGGTCGTCGTCGGGCAAACGCAGCAAACGTTGTTTAAGGTCATCGCCCAGCGCACGACGACTGGGTAAGCGATAGAGTTCATCTGGGTCGGTCAGTTCGTCGAGCAAATAGGCCTTGTCGACAAACTGGTCAGCCACCCAGGGGCTCAACATCACCAGTTTGACCAGCTCGCGGATGGCCTGCGGGTTTTCCACCAACATGATGAGGTAAGCACTGCGGCGCAACACGCCCTGAATCACCGGTGTTAAGCGCGTAATTGCATCCACTGGGCGCTGCAAACGCGCCAATTCATTGAGCAATAATGGCATAAAGCGGTCGAGGCGATCCCAAGCGATCTCACTGAGACTGTACTTCTCCGCTTCATCACGAATCTCCTGAATCGCTGCAGCGATGGCGCTGCCCTCTGCGCCGAAGTCCAGCGCCCAATCGGCATTCGCAATATCGCGCCAGAACGGCTCCCACGGGTGTTTGGCCTCACTCATCTCGTCGGGAGGCGCAATAAAGGCGTCAAAATGACGGCTCACGACGCCTCTGACATCGGCGGTCCACGCCAACAAGGTCGCCCAGTCATCAAACCCCATCACATGGGCTAAGCGTGTACGCCAGCGATCATCGGTGGGCAGTTCTTGCGTTTGGCGGTCTTCTTGCGCTTGTATCAGGTGTTCCATACGGCGCAGCGCTCGATAGCTGTCGAGCAGTTCCATGCACACAGCTTCGGGCAATAACTGCTCGGCCATGATGGTGTCCATAGCAGCAAAGATATTGGGGTTCTGCAAGCCATGGCTCTGGCCACCCTGAATCAACTGCACCGCTTGCACGATAAATTCAACTTCGCGTATGCCGCCCGAGCCCAACTTAATGTTGGCTTGGCGCTGCAAGCGGCGATTTTCAGCGGCAATGCGTTGCTTCATTTCGCGCAGCGCATCCAGCACCTGATAGTCGACATAACGCCGAAACACAAAGGCTTTAAATTTCGGTATCAAACCTTCTTCAGCCACGTTGACCGAGGTTATGGCACGCGCCTTGATCAGTGCATAGCGCTCCCAGTCCCGGCCCTGTTCCTGGTAATAGGTTTCAGTGGCGCGGAAGTTTAACGCCAACGGTCCGCTTTGTCCGTTCGGGCGCAGGCGCATATCGACGCGATGCACAAAACCATCAACTGTGCGCTGATCCAAATACTGAATGATTTTGCGTCCCACGCGAGTGAAGAATTCGCCATGTGTGAGTGATCGCTTACCGTCGGTTTCGCCTTCGGTGGGATAGGAGAAGATCAGGTCGATATCGGAGCTGAGGTTAAGCTCACGCGCCCCGAGCTTACCCATACCCAGCACCACCAAGCGTTGCGGTTGCCGACTGAAAGGGCAGGCTGCGGGTTCGCCAAAGCGTTTAACCAATTGCGCTGTGGCGAATTCCGTTGCACAGGTGATGGCGAGATCGGCGATCCGTGTAATGGCTTCCAAGCGATCTTCTAAAGAAGGGTGCTGCAAGACCTCCTGCCAGATCAACCATATCTGATGTCGATTACGCCATTGACGCAGGGCGGCCATGAAGTCGTCCTCATCGATCACCCCGGACATGGCGTCTGCTAGTGCGGTTTCGGGTGAGTAGTCAGCTTGGTCCAGCATGGCAGTGAGAATAGAGAGCTGGGTTGGGTCTAGCAGCAAGTGCTGGGTCGAAAACTGACTGGCTTGCACCAAGGCGCGTAAAGCGCCTTCCCAGCGCTCGACTTCTTTTGGACTGGAATGCGCCTGCCATGCAGCCAACAGCGTGTCGTAATCGGCCTGCCAATCGTTACTCATCCTGCTTCTCCCGTCCCGGTATACTTATGAATGAGTCTAAAGGGCGCGCTGCAGAACGTCACGACCTATACGAAATAAAACACCACACAAGACATAGAAAAAGACAGCGCTTCAGCTCAGCTGTTAGAATCAACGCTTGTATCGCCCTTCAAGAGTGAGGAGAAAACGCAGGTGCCTATGCTGCAATGGCTGCCTAACATCACGACGCCTAGAACTTGGCTCCATTTATTGGCCGCCTTCTTGTTGGTGGTCATAACGGCCTTTTGGCAACCGGCAATCCCAACGGCATGGCCCATGGCGGAAGCATTGCATCATATGGCACTCGTTTGCTTACTGTATTGGCTGGGCCGTCTGTTTTTGCTGCGCCACTTGGCTTTTGGTGCCGCGGTGCTGCTCTATGCCCTACCCTTGCTAGTGATCGCCGCCCCCCTCGGCCACTTTACCTATGCATTCGCGCCACATTTAGGCGTGCTGAGCGCCCTGATGCTGATCGCCATCGCCGTGGCGGATTTCCGTTGGAACGCCCGCCCGCGCGTCCTACCACCGGCAACCGCACTGGTGCTGTTAGGTGTATCGGGGATATTACTGTTACCCGCTAGCCAAGCAGCCTGGCCTTGGCTTTCTGCCTTCAGCGTACCCAATGCATTGCTGCCGACGTTGACTATTCTGGCAGGCCTGTGGGCAGCGTTCTCTGGCCGTACGGTTCTGCTGTGGCTATTGGCCATCACGTTGGGTGCCTTCTCCATCGGACTTTTTGCCCCCATTGTGGGGTGGCAGTACGTGGTCGATCCATTCTTTTTGCTGCTGGCAGGCCTAGCGTGCAGCAATAGAACTCTCCGCGCTTGAGAACCGTCGAACGTTGCACTACAGTTGGCCTATAATTACTAAAAACTTATTTACCGGACTCAGCACATGACCATACTCGGCCGCCTCCGCTTCTTACTCATTGCCCAAACTGTCGCCATTGTTGTGACCGCCCTCATCATATTGGGTGGGCTGAATCTGGCACGGACGCTGGCCAGCTACTTTCCTGACACCCTGATTCCCGGTGCCGTTGCAGTAAAAAACCTCAACATCACGGCACTGAACCTGTACATAGAAGCCAACCGGGGTAATGACGTGAGCCAATTGCGCGCCGATGGTGACCGCTGGCTGGCAACATTGAATCGCGTAATTGATGCCGGCGAAGGCCAAGCACCCGTAGTTACTGCGCAACAAAACGTCAATCGAGACTGGCGTGCGCTGCGCTCTGCATCGGGAGATCAACGAGAAGTCGCATTCAACAGCTTTCAAACCTCCATGGCTTCGGTCGACGGCATACTGGCGCAACTGGTCGAGACCGGCGGCGCCCGCATCATGGATACCATCAGTACCACCCGGACCATCATTGTCTCGGTCATCATCGCCATCGTGGTGATTTCACTGGCGGCGACCTTCTTTATCGGCCGCACAGCGACCCGCGCCGTCAACAACTTGATTACCCCCATTCAGTCCTTAACGCAACGCGACCTCACCACGCACTTCAGTGTCAGTGGCAAGCATGAGTTCAGCCGTTTAGGGCAAGATTTAAATCACATGACACAGTCCATGGCGACGGCCTTCAGTGTCATACGTGACCGCGTCGATGGGTTGAAGGAAATCTCCGAACGCTTTGCTAAATCAAGCATCAAGGCCTCTGAAAACATGCACAATCAGTTGCATGAAACAGATCAGGTGGCCACGGCCATCAACGAACTGTCGGCGTCGGCTGGCGAGGTGGCGGCGCGCGCCGATTCAGTGAGCCAAATCACTCAAGAGGTCGCTGACCAAGCCAGCGAATCGGGCCGTCGTGTTGGTCGTTCGGCGAAAAAGTCGGAGCAAGTCAGCGTCTACATGAACGACACGCAAGAAAAGATCAACAGCCTTGCCAACTTGACGACGGAGATCAGTGACGCGTTGAATGTGATTAACGCCATTGCCGAGCAAACCAACTTACTGGCATTGAACGCCGCGATTGAAGCCGCGCGCGCCGGTGAGCAAGGTCGCGGTTTTGCCGTGGTGGCCGACGAAGTACGCACCCTGGCAACGCGCTCAGCGGAGTCTACCAAGCAGATTTCGGACGTGATCGAGCGTTTGGGAAATGCCGCTAAGGCAGCGCTGGAATCGGCTGATCAGGCGTCAGCGCTGGCCAGCGAGAACAAGGTAACGGCGACCGAGGTCAACGACGAAATCAACGTAATGGTAGGTCGTATTCATGACTTACGTGACCTGATTACCCAGATCGCCGAAAACGCGCGTGAACAAGAAACGGTGACCGAGTCACTGAGCGCCAATGTCACTCACATCAATGACCTCGCCAAAGACAACGCAAGTTTTGGCGACATGATTGGCCGCGACGTAGAGACCATCAAACAAACGGTATCGGATACTCAAGCACAGGTGCGGCAGTTTAAGCTGTAGGGGTCGCTCAGCCACTCTGCGCTAGACATAATCACTGGGCCTGTCGTCTTCCACTTCACCATGAGTGATACCCTCTTCCGTACAGTGATACTCCGCAGCGACTGCATCGCCCTCTAACGAATACAGATGCACATCAAAGCCCCATAACCGGCGCAAGTGCTTCAGCACTTCGTCGGTGTCGTCGTTTAACGGGCGGTCACTTTGCCGCACATGATGCAGCACAATAGAGCGGTCCCCTTCTACATCGACATTGACGATCTGCAAGTTGGGCTCTCGCGTGCTGAGGTTGTATTGTTCGGCCAGTAGCTGGCGCACTTTCTTATAGCCCCGCTCATCATGGATCGCCGCCACCTCGTAGTCGCTGGCCGATTCCTTGTCCAAAATGGCAAATAGGCGAAAGTCCCGAATAACTCGTGGCGACAGAAATTGCTGAATGAAGCTTTCGTCTTTAAAGTTGCGCATGGCGAAGTGCAGTGTTTCCAGCCAGTCTTTACCCGCCACATCGGGAAACCACTCGCGGTCTTCGTCGGTAGGGTTTTCGCACATGCGACGGATATCACGGAACATCGCAAAGCCCAGAGCATAAGGATTGATACCGGAGTAGTAGCGAGTGTCGAAGGGCGGCTGATACACCACTTTAGCGTGGCTATCCAAAAACTCCATGATGAAGCCGTCGGTTACCTTGCCTCGGTCATACAGGGTATTCAGCAAGGTATAGTGCCAAAAGGTCGCCCAGCCTTCGTTCATTACTTGTGTTTGGCGTTGCGGGTAAAAGTACTGGGCGATCTTGCGCACAATACGCACCAATTCTCGCTGCCAGGTCGGCATAATGGGTGCATTTTTCTCAATGAAATACAGCAGATTTTCCTGCGGCTCCGCCGGAAACCGACGCTCGCGCTTCTGGCGTTTTTTTCCGCTTTCGGTGGTGGGTATGGTGCTCCACAACAGGTTCAGTTGCGTTTGCAGATAGGCTTCGCGCTCGGCTTGGCGGCTGGCCTCTTCGGCGGCCGAAATAGGTGACGGGCGCTTGTAACGATCCACCCCGTAGTTTTGAATAGCGTGGCAACTGTCGAGCACCTGCTCTACCGCTTCGACGCCGTATTTCCGCTCGCACTGCGACACGTATTCACGTGCGAACACCAAATAGTCGATGATGGCCGAAGCATCCGTCCAGGCGCGGAATAGATAGTTGTTCTTAAAAAATGAGTTGTGGCCATAGCACGCGTGCGCGATGACCAAGGCCTGCATGGCCATGGTGTTCTCTTCCATCAAATAGGCGATGCAGGGGTCGGAGTTGATGACGATTTCATAGGCCAAGCCCATCTGGCCGCGCTCATAACCCTGCTGGGTCTGCAAAAACTGTTTGCCGTACGACCAATGGTGATAACCCAACGGCATGCCCACTGAGCTGTAAGCGTCCATCATTTGTTCAGAGCTGATCACCTCTATTTGATTCGGATAAGTATCCAAGCCAAACTCTTTCGCCACTGCCGCAATTTCGTGGTCGTATTCGCGAATGAGGTCAAAGGTCCATTCAGAACCCGTAGAAATCGGTTTACGCGCTTTGGTGATCATACTTCTTTCCTCTGAAACAGCTCACGGAATACCGGATAAATATCCGCCCGATCCAGAATCTGCGCCATTGCAAACTGCTCGCCATAGCGCTCTTTGACATCTTCATAGGCGTACCACAGGTCCTGGTGGTCGCGTGGGCTGATCTCAATATATGAAAAGTATTGCATGTGCTTCATGATGTTGTTCATCAACAGGTCGCGACACACCGGTGAGTCATCTCCCCAGTTGTCACCGTCCGAAGCCTGCGCGGCGAATATGTTCCAAGACGACGCCGGGTAACGCTTTTGAATGATGTCCTGCATCAAGTGCAAAGCCGACGATACAATGGTGCCGCCGGTTTCGCGGCTGTAAAAAAATTCTTGTTCATCGACTTCTTTGGCGCTCGTATGGTGGCGAATAAACACCACCTCGATTTTTTGGTAGTTGCGGCGCAAAAACAAATACAGCAATAGGAAGAAGCGCTTGGCAATGTCTTTGGTGTTCTGCGTCATGGAACCCGAGACGTCCATTAGGCAAAACATGACGGCCGCACTGGAAGGAATCGGATGCATTTCATGCCGGTTGTAACGCAGGTCGAAGTCGTCGATAAACGGTAGCTTTTTGAGCTTGGCCTGCAACATCGATTTTTCTTCTTCGAGCAGTGCCCGCTTAGCTTTGGCTTCGGCCGAGCGGCCTTTTATTTCCAACAGTTCTGCTTCAATGGCGCGAATGCGTTTGCGTTTTTTGCCGCCCAAGGCAATGCGGCGGGCGTGGGCGTTGCGCAGGGAGCGGACGACGTTGATGTTGGCGGGGATGCCTTCGCTGGAGAAGCCGGCGCGGCGGCGTTCAAATTCGTGCGCTTTTTTGAGGTCTTTGCGCACCATGTTGGGCAATGCAAGGTCGTCGAACAAGAATTCGAGAAATTCGTCTTGGCTGATGTAGAAGGTAAATTCGTCGATGCCTTCGCCGTCTTTGCTGGCTTTTCCGCCACCGCCTTGGCCTTCGCCACCTTGGGGTTTGCGAATGCGGTCGCCTTGCACAAATTCTTTGTTGCCGGGGTGTACGACGGTACGATCACCTCCTTGGCCATGGCCAATCACTGGTTCATGCAGGTCTTTGCTGGGGATGGTGATGGATTCCCCTTTTTCCATGTCGGTTATGGACCGTTTGTTCACAGCGTGGTTCACGGCTTCTTTGACGTGTTTCCGATAACGTTCAAGAAAGCGGCGACGGTTCACCGCGCTCTTGTTTTTACCATTCAGTCGCCGATCAATCACATAGCTGTTAATCATATGGACCTCTTTGCCGCTGGACATGGTACTGCGCTGTTGCACCCGGCGGCGTCTCTAGCGCCGTTGAACCCGGGGACGCCTAATACCGTTGAACCCGGTGACGGCAACCTAAGTCCCATTTGAGACACGCCGTGAACCCATCCATGGGGGCTCTCTGCCGACTTCCTGTCGGCAGAAGGTCTCAAATGGGACTTAGGCCACCGCCACCTAACCACCCCCAATAAACCAATTACACTGAATGAGGTTATACCCAACAGCCTCACCTACAGGTCCATGTCAATGCAGTCCGTGCGTCAGTAAATAGACCAGTTTGAAGTGGTGTAAGGCTGTACTGTGGGGGTTGAGCCTACTGTAGACCTTCTGCCGACAGGAAGTCGGCAGAGAGCCCCCATGGACAAAAACGCCAGGAGCGTTTTTGCACGAACGCAGTGAGCCCGAAGGGTCAGGCGCATGGATGCGCCTGATAATCGGTTCACGGCGTGTCTACGGAAAACCACCCTCCTCCCTACACAGCCGTTCGTTCCTAGGAAGACTTATTGGTACTTGCGCACCCGCAAATACCACTCGGATAGCAACCGCACCTGCTTCTCTGTGTAACCTCGGTCGACCATACGATCGACAAAGTCTTTGTGTTTCTTCTGATCCTCTTTGGACGATTTCGGGTTGAAGGAAATAACCGGCAGCAAGTCCTCGGTGTTGGAGAACATTTTCTTCTCAATGACCGCACGCAGCTTCTCGTAACTCTGCCAACTGGGGTTGTTGCCGTTGTTGTTGGCCCGCGCCCGCAACACGAAGTTCACGATCTCGTTGCGGAAGTCTTTCGGGTTGCTGATGCCTGCTGGCTTCTCGATTTTCTCCAGTTCCTCGTTCAGGGCTACACGGTCGAGCATCTCGCCGGTTTCCGGATCGCGGTACTCTTGGTCTTGAATCCAGAAGTCCGCATAGGTGACGTAACGGTCGAAGATGTTCTGCCCGTACTCGGCGTAGGATTCGAGGTAGGCCGTTTGAATTTCTTTGCCAATGAAGTCGACGTACTGTGGCGCTAAGAACTCCTTAATGAAGGTGATGTAGCGGTCGTGCGTTTCCTGTGGGAACTGCGACTGCTCAATCTGGTTCTCGAGAACGTACAATAGATGCACGGGGTTAGCAGCCACTTCGGCGGCATCAAAGTTGAAGACTTTGGACAGTATTTTGAAGGCAAAGCGCGTTGACAACCCGTCCATGCCTTCATCAACTCCGGCAGAGTCTTTGTATTCCTGAATGGATTTCGCTTTAGGGTCGGTGTCCTTCAGGCTTTCGCCGTCATAGATGCGCATTTTGCTGAAGATGCTTGAGTTCTCCGGCTCTTTGATGCGTGACAGGACGCTGAACTCAGCCAACATCTTTAAGGTGTCGGGGGCGCATGGTGAGGCCCGCAACGAAGAGTTTTCGAGCAGTTTTTTGTAGATGTTGATTTCTTCACTGACGCGCACGCAATACGGCACTTTGACGATGTAGATGCGGTCTAGGAAGGCTTCGTTGCTGCGGTTGTTGCGGAACGCTTGCCATTCACTTTCGTTCGAGTGGGCCATGATGGTGCCGTTGAACGGAATAGCCGACATGCCTTCGGTGGCGTTGTAGTTGCCCTCTTGGGTGGCGGTCAGCAACGGGTGCAGCACTTTTAAGGGTGCTTTGAACATCTCGACGAATTCCATCAAGCCTTGGTTGGCTTTACAGAGTGCACCAGAGAAGCTGTAGGCGTCCGGGTCGTGCTGTGCATATTCTTCGAGCTGGCGGATATCTACTTTACCAACCAAGGCAGAGATGTCCTGGTTGTTTTCGTCACCGGGTTCGGTTTTAGCGATGGCGATCTGATCCACGATAGAAGGATACAGTTTGACCACGCGGAATTTGGAAATGTCGCCGCCGTATTCGTGCAGTCGTTTAATGGCCCAAGGCGACATGATGCCTTTAACATAACGCGGCGGGATGCCGTAGCGCTCTTGTAGGATGTCGGAATCTTCAAGGGGGTCAAATAAGTTCAGAGGGCTTTCGTATACGGGCGAACCCTTGATGGCGTAAAAGGGGATCTTCTGCATCAGCAGTTTCAGTTGCTCGGCGAGTGAGGATTTACCACCCCCCACGGGGCCCAGCAGGTAGAGTATTTGTTTGCGCTCTTCAAGCCCTTGGGCGGCGTGCTTGAAGTAGCTGACCACCTGTTCGATGGGCTCTTCCATGCCATAAAAGTCGCTGAAAGCAGGATAACGTTTGATGACTTTATTCGAAAAGATGCGACTGAGTTGCGGGTCCTTGGCCGTATCAATCACCTCTGGCTCGCCGATGGCAGCCAGCATGCGTTCGGGCGCCGTGGCGTAGGCGCCTGGATCACTCTTGCAGAGGTCCAGATACTCTTCCAGTGAGAATTCTTCCTGTTTTTTGGCCTCGTAGCGGTCTTTGAAATGGTTAAAAATATCCATACAGGCACCCCCTCAAATAGCCTTAACACAGCAGCGCCGAAAATTTGTCGGCACACTAGAGTCTTTGCAATTTCTACACCCAGTTAAACCTGTTTACACTGGTGTTATACGTAGGTGTAGGGTCTTTGGCTCTATTGAGAGTGTAGCTCAAGGAAGGCTAAAGCAAAGGGCGGTTGCAACATTTACTGTTTGCGTGCACCGCCCTAGGCACTTGCATAGGGCGCTCAGCGCCCGCCCCGCACCAAGCGAACATTACGATTGCTGCTGCGCGACGCATTGCCGTATGAGAATGCCGTACCGACATGAACATACCAAGTCTGACTGGTCGAGTCAGGGTATGGCGTGCCAGTCCAAAAGAAGGTACTGGGGGTATTAGGAAAGAATTCCGGATTCATGGCAGGTGCACTTTCCATGGGGTCGAGGATACTCTGCAACTCCTGCAGTGTTGGCAACCGCCAATCATTGTGACCACAAAGATTGGCGGCATTCACCGCCGCAATAAAGGCGGCGGTATTGCAGGGTTGGCTACCCAAAGAATTGCTGCATGTCAGTGGGTTACCGCGCACTCCGGACTCCGTGGCCGCATCAAACCAAGTATAGCGATGGCCCGAGAAGCGCAAATGCCGCGGATCTTCCGTTTTAATTTCCCACAATAGATCCGTGGTGCGGTCGAGGGTACAGGCCCACTGCGCCGGATCAGGTCCAAGGCCAACCGCTGCCGTAACGGTAAAGCCTGAATTAGATATTTTCTGGTAGCGATTATCGGCAACCCCCTGGCCAAACGCCAGCGACGACAGACCGAAGATAAGACACCACGCCAGTGTATTCACTCGGCTGATATGGCCCAGCTTATTCAAAAGGCACCCCCAACGCCCTGATTAGACGTTTTCTTGTTATTATGAGCCCACTGTAACGCATTTCCTCTAGGTATGCTGTCCGTACAACTACGTATTCAATTTATTGTCATTTTGGCAACTGCCAATCGATTTGCGTCTGTCGCGTGGCGTGCAGGTAGGCGTTGGCCAAGGAAAAGTGTCGGCACCCCAGAAAGCCCCGATAGGCCGACAAGGGTGAGGGGTGTGGGGCACGCAAAACTAAATGGCGGGACTCATCCACCGACCCCGCTTTCTTTTGCGCGTAACTCCCCCACAACATGAACACCACCGGCGTTGGCCCTGCCGCCACACCCGCAATCAATAGGTCAGTCAGACTTTCCCAGCCGCGTCGAGCATGGGAACCCGCGTCGCCCGCGCGCACACTGAGCACGCTGTTCAACAACAGCACACCCTGTTGCGCCCAGGGTGTAAGGTCACCGTGTGGCGGTGCGACAAAGCCCACGTCTTCGGTCAGCTCTTTATAAATGTTCACCAAGGACGGCGGCACCGCAACTCCGTGCGGGACAGAAAAGCTCAAACCCATGGCCTGACCCGGCCCGTGGTAGGGGTCTTGTCCGAGTATCACGACTTTGACATCCTGGGGCGCTAGTGCCTCCAGCGCTGCGAAGCGCTGGTCTTTGGGTGGGAACAACAGGTGACCGGCTGATTCTTCTGCGTGCAGGAAATCGGCCAACCGCGCCGCGTCAGGGCTGCGCAAAAAGGGGTCAGCAATGGCCTGCCAAGCACTCGGAAGGTGCAACTGTGCATGCAGAGGATTAACAGGTGAAGTCATGCTATTGTCCTTGTGGTGATCATCCATACGCAGGGTGCTGAACGTATGCTTAAAAGATTTTGTGTAGACTAATCCGTAGTCATTGCCGCAATCAACCCTGGGAGTACCATGCTTAGACCATTCGTCATCGCCTGCCTGCTCTTGTGCGCCCAGGCTTCTGCTAATGCAGCGCAACGCACCATCACCTTAGATCCGCGCCAACTGGATCAGTGGACGGCACAATCTTTCGTTAATGCAACGCACTACAGCCACACGGACGAAGGCTTACTGGCCGAAGCCGACGCCAGTGCCAGTGGCTACCTGTATCGTTTCGACCCAGCGCTGCCGCCTGACACCGAACTGCAGTTTTCTTGGCAATTACTGGCCTCTTTAGACAACCCAAACGAGCGCATCAAAGCCGGCGATGACTTTGCCGGACGCGTGTATATTATCCAAGAAGGGCGCTTTTTCTGGCAAACACAGGCTTTGAACTATGTATGGAGTGCACAATCGGCTCCCGGCACGGTGTGGACCAGCCCGTATTCGCGACAAGTGCGTCTGTGGTCAGTGAATGGCCCGGACAGCGCGATCGGACAGTGGCAACACATTCAGCGTCGGCTGGCCGATGATTGGCAGACGGCCTTCGGAAGCCCCTTGCGCCGCATTGACGGCATCGCCTTCATGACCGACAGTGATGATACCGGAGGGGTAGCAACCATGTTGTATGGCCCCATCACATTGCTACCGGCACCGGCACGTCCCTAAAACGAGCTCTATGGCACAGTCCTTGCGGCTTTTTCCAGCAAAGCGGCAGAGCGAAGTTCCACCCCTGATCAGCCTGCACGTTGTCACATAGCTTTTGTACACTGCAACTGACACTATTTTATCGACGCGCTGTCCGGCAATACTTGCCCTGAAGCCAGCGCTACGTCCTTTTGCAAGAAGGAAAGACATCATGACCACCAAAGCGACGACCAAGACGACGGCCAAAAAGTCTTCACCCGCGAAGACACGTGCAGCGAAGCGTAAAGCTCCGGCCACGACCAAAGCCCTACAAGACAAAATTGTCCAGCACTTGCGCGGCACTCAGGGTACCTACGAAGAGAAAGCAACCCCCCAGGCTTGGTGGCGTGCAACGGCATGTGCCGTCAACGAATATGTAATGGCGGGTCTGACCGACACGCAAAAGACCCACTCGCGTTACGACACCCGCGCAGTGAATTACCTGTCGATGGAGTTTTTGATGGGTCGGCTGTTGTCGAACAACCTGCATAACTTGCAGTTGTTTGACGTCACCCGTGATGCCTTGGCTGCACTGGGCCAAAACATTGATGACTTGCTGGAAGAGGAGCCCGACATGGCGCTGGGCAATGGTGGCTTGGGCCGCCTCGCTGCCTGCTTCCTCGATTCACTGGCGTCGCTGAATTTGCCCGCCGTCGGTTACGGCATCCACTACGAGCACGGTTTGTTTGAACAGCACTTCCGCAATGGTCGCCAGATCGAGCGTCCTGACGCATGGCGTGAATACGGCAATCCTTGGGAAGTGTGCCGCCCCGAGTCTGCCCAAGCCGTTAAACTGTACGGCTATGTAGAGACCGTCTACGAAGGCGCGAAGCCGAAAAAAGTGTGGCATGCCGGCCGCACGATTAAGGCCGTGCCTTGGGACATACCCATTGTCGGTTACGACGGCGGCAATGTGAACATTTTGCGTCTGTGGGAAAGCCGAGCGACGGATTTCTTTGATTGGGATGTATTCAATGCGGGCGGCTACGTTGACGCTCAAGCGGAACAAGCCCAAGCAGAAACCATCTCCAAAGTGCTCTACCCCAACGATGAAACCGATGCGGGGAAAGAACTGCGTCTGATTCAACAGTATTTCTTCTGTGCGGCTTCGGTCGCCGACATCGTGCGGCGCTATCGCCGCGCCCATGGCGACGACTGGTCACAGTTTCCGAAGCTGGTGGCCATTCAGTTGAACGACACGCACCCGGCCATTGCCGTACCGGAACTGATGCGCTTGCTGCTCGACGAATACAACATGGTGTGGGCTGATGCTTGGTCGCTGTGTCAGCAGGTCTTCTCCTACACCAACCACACCTTGCTCCCTGAGGCTTTGGAGAAGTGGACGGTACGCCTGTTCGAGAAGGTATTGCCACGCCACCTCGAAATCATTTATGAGATCAACCACCAGTTCCTGACCACACTGGTCGAAGCGAAATGGCCCGGTGACGACGCCATGAAGCAACATCTGTCGATCATCGAAGAAGGTCACGAACGCATGGTACGCATGGGAAATCTGTGTGTTATCGGTTCGCATAAGGTCAATGGTGTAGCCCAGGTACATTCAGATTTGGTAAAGACCGATTTGTTTCCTGAGTTTCATGCCCTGTGGCCTGACAAGCTGACCAACGTTACCAACGGCATCACTCCGCGCCGCTGGCTGAAAGCCTGTAATCCGCGCTTGGCGACCCTGATTGACAAGCATATTGACGCCGACTGGCCGCTGCACCTTAACAAGCTTCAAGGTTTAGCCGCCAAAGCCGACGACACCAAGTTCCAGCAGGCCTTTATGGACGTGAAGCGCGCGAACAAGGTGGATCTGGTGGCAGAGATTAAGCGTCTGACCGACATCGACGTCAGCCCGGATGCAATCTTTGATATCCAGATCAAGCGCCTGCACGAGTACAAGCGTCAGCACCTGAACTTGTTACACATTCTGGCTCTGTATCGTCGCCTGCTCGACAACCCGAATTATGACATCGTACCGCGCGTCTTTATTTTTGGTGCCAAAGCAGCACCGGGTTACAAGCTGGCAAAAGACATCATTTACGCCATCAATAAGGTCGCTGAGCGGATCAATAACGACACGCGCATTGACGGCAAATTGAAAGTGGTGATGTTGCCGAACTATCGCGTCAGCTTGGCGGAAAAAATGATTCCCGCAGCCGATGTGTCAGAGCAAATTTCGACCGCAGGCAAAGAAGCCTCAGGCACTGGCAACATGAAGCTGGCTCTGAACGGCGCATTGACCATAGGCACCTTGGACGGCGCGAACATTGAGATCGCCGAGGAAGCGGGTGAAGAAAACTGCTTCATTTTCGGTCTGACGGTCGATGAGGTGAAGGCCCTGAATGCCAATGGCTACAGCCCGTATGACTACTACGACCATGATGAAGAAATCAAAGCTGTACTGGATTGGCTCGACAGCGACTTCTTCACACCCGGGCACCCCGGTGAGCTCTCTGGCTTGAAGAACAGCTTGTTGGCCGGTGGTGACCCATACAAGGTGCTGGCCGACTTCCGTTCCTACAGCGATGCGCAACAACGAGTCGATGCGAAGTATCGTGACAGTAAGGCGTGGGCGCGCAGTGCCATCATTAATACGGCGACCATGGGTAAGTTCAATTCGGACCGTTCGATTCAGGATTATGTGGATCGAATTTGGCATTTGAAGCCATACCCACGGGATAATAGCTAGCTGATGCTAAGGTGATGCCGCCGGCGCGGGCTGCCGGACATCTTCGGTGATATAGTTCGGTGATATAGTTCGGTGATATCGGCACGGGCTTTCGGGGTATGCCGCCAGCGCTCAACGGCAGGCCGAAAATGCGCGCTTTGCGGCATATACCCTGCGCCCCGCCTCAGCCAATGTGCGCCGTCACGTATAGGGCGGAAAGCGTAGCGTCATTCACCGCAATAGTTCGGTGATCCCGGCACGGACTGCCGGGATATGTCACCAGCGCTCAACGGCAGGCCGAAAATGCGCGCTTTGCGGCATATACCCTGCGCCCCGCCTCAGCCAATGTGCGCCGTCACGTATAGGGCGGAAAGCGTAGCGTCATTCACCGCAATAGTTCGGTGATCCCGGCACGGACTGCCGGGATATGTCACCAGCGCTCAACGGCAGGCCGAAAATGCGCGCTTTGCGGCATATACCCTGCGCCCCGCCTCAGCTAATGTGCGCCGTCACTATAGGGCGGAAAGCCGCCCTTGCTTTCCCGAGAACTCATTCATCAAAAACTCCAATCACCTATTGATAATGATTATCATTTAGATTAGTATATTCTGGTCGTGATAACACAGCGTCCGGGAAGATACTGTGTCGATCGGTCGACGGTTGTAGGGGCCGAACACCGATCTTGTTGAAGGATCAACACACCTCTGAAGACACTCTTGAGCGGTTATTCGGTCGCCGGGCTGACGGTCGGATACCGCTCCTTTTTTTCAATCTTCTATATATCGTCGCCGTACTGGAACGAAAAGCGTTTATTTTCGTGGTACGGGAAGACATCTTCCACATAACCGTCTTTCAAACGCATCTGCAAACCCTGCCAATACTGCGGCGTCAGTAAATCGCCGTGCGTGTCTTCAAACACCCGCTTATCTACTTTGTCGGTCACCAGGAAGTGCCGGAACTCTTCCGGGAACACGTCACTGGGGTGTACGGAATACCACGGTTCGCTGGCCATCTCCTGCTCCAGCGTCTGCGCTTCCGGGATCTTGCGGAAGTTACATTCGTCGAGATAACACACTTCGTCGTAGTCGTAGAACACCACGCGGCGTACCCGCGTTACGCCAAAGTTCTTATGCAGCATATCGCCCGGAAACAGATTGGTAGCGGCGATCTCTTTAATTGCCAAGCCGTAGTCAACGATGGCATCGGCAGCCTGTGCTGGGGTCGCTGTATCCAAATACAGGTTCAGTGGGGTCATGCGCCGCTCAATGTAGAGGTGCCCGATGATGACGTCGTCACCGTCCAAACTGACTTCAGACGGTGCGACTTTCAATAGCTCTTCTACCAGCTCGTCCGCAAAGCGACTTCGCGGTAGGGCGACGTGGCGGTATTCGAGCGTATCGGCCATGCGCCCTGCCCGGTCGTGTTGCTTAACCAGTTGGTACTTTTCTTTCACGCCCTGTTTGGTGTTCTGTTTGCTGGGCGCGAACTTATCTTTAATGATCTTAAATACATAGGGATACGACGGCAGCGTAAACACCGTCATTACCATGCCTTCAATGCCTGGCGCGATGACGAACTTGTCGGCGCTGTCTTTCAGGTGATGCAGCAAGTCGCGGTAGAACACCGTTTTGCCGTGTTTGTGCAGACCAATGGCGTTGTACAGTTCCGACTTACGCTTGTTCGGCATAAGTTCCTTTAAGAAGCGTACGATGCCGGAAGGGTCCACCGTATCGACCATGAAGTAGCTGCGTGCGAAGCCAAACACTATGCTGACGTCGGACGCGTCCATCAACAGAGCATCAATGTAGAGTTCGTGGTTGTCGTTGATCAGGATGGGCACCACGCAAGGCTGCTGTGCGTCCTTACTGACCACGCGACCCACCACGTAGGCTGCTTTGTTACGGAAAAACAGGTTGCCCAGAATGTCGATACGCAAATTGTCTTCGGGGCCAATAGTGACTGCCGACTGCTTGTAAAAGCTGTCACGCAGGCGTTCAACATCGCGCTGTAAATCTTCAAAAGGCTGCTTTAGACCAAAGCTTTTCAGGATCTCATGGATGTTGGTTTCGAAGCCATCCATACGGGGGTAATAGCTGGCGTAAGCGTGACTGTCGCGCACGGCCAGTATTTCGTCCGCGTACGAGTCCACAAAGATGTATTCATTGTGGTAGTACTGACGATCAAACAGGTGACAGAACACGGAGTTAAAAAAGGTTTCTGCCAGCTCTGGTTGTCGGTGTTGCAACATCAATCGGCAGAACGACTTCTTGACCAAGCGCCACAGTTCGGGATCGACTTCCGTCATGCTCGGGTATTCGGCGCGCACCTTGGTGACCGTCTGCGCCACACTGTCTTCATACAGATTGATACGCTCACGGTGCAGTTGCTGTCCGGCTTTCCACAGTTCGCCCTCAAAGCGCGTTTGCGCACCCTGCGTAATGGAGCGAAAGCGCGCATAGTGGTCATCAAAACCAAAACAAATGAGTTGCGCGATCAGGCGAGCGATTTTATCGGACATTTTTATTGTGCTCCAAGTCCAGCAGACTCCCATTGAACGTGCAGTGTAACATTCCAGTCATACCTGCCTAGTGTTGGAGCATTCAATGTGTTTATACCCATTATTGGAGGCGCACATTATTAAGGAGTATCCTGTTGCTCACGTGCCAGGCCTCGGTCAATCTTGGCCTGAATTTTCTCAGCCGCATCCGCCACCTGCTGGCGCAGCCATATGTGACTGCGGTCATGATGCAACAACGGGCTCCAGACCATTTTCAGTTCGATCGGCGGGATATCAAACGGCGGTTTGAAGATAGCCAATTGCGGCAACGGTGCGTATATCTGTGCAGCGCGCGCGGGCACGGTAACAATGAGGTCGCGAAACAATGCCAAGTACATGGCGACGTGGTAATCACGGGTAAACAGTTTAATTTTACGCGTGTGCCCCATCTGTTCCAGCTTACGATCCACCCAGCCCAGCTTCTGCATATCAGCACTGCTGATACCCGTGCCCACGCCATAGCCGGTTTTGCTGACCCACACATGATCGGCCGCCAAATAGGTTTCTAAGGTGAAGTTTTCGACACACGGATGCTGATGATGGACGAGGCAGCGAAAGTCGTCGTGCCAGAGGTTCTTCTGATAGAACGACAAGGGCAGGTCTTCAAACATGTTGATCGCCATGTCGATCTTACCTTCTTCAACGTCGCGGAAATCAACGTCACTCGGTGTCATGATATCCAGCACCAAGTTCGGTGCCTTGTCACGGATGCTGCGCATTAACTCGGGCAGTAAAGTGGTGGCCGCATAGTCACTGGCCATGATACGAAACACGCGTGGTTCGGTTTCTGCGTTAAATTCTTCATCAGACTGCAGGGTCGCTTCCAACTCCATCAACAGTTGATGAATGACGGGCTGCAAGGCCAATGCGCGAACAGTGGGTTCCATGCCGCGCGACGTGCGCACCAACAGTGGGTCATGGAACATCTCACGCAGACGTTTCAAGCCATTACTCATCGCCGGTTGACTGATGTTCAGTCGGTCGGCCGCACGGGTAACGTTTTTTTCGCGCAACAATACATCAAGGTAAACCAACAGATTTAGGTCGTGGCGGGCAATATTCACTGGTCTTATACCGAACATAGCAAAGGACTATTTCCGACCTTATCGCCCCGCGTCTATTCTGGCAAGCACGAACCTTACAATTGGGTGAAGAACACATCCTCACGCCGAAAATCAAACACTTTACGACATGACTTACAAATACCCGACTATTGCTTTGGTTGTCCGCGAAAACATGTGGTACAAGATTTCAACGCGCAGTTTACGATGAGCATAGCTCCAGTAATGCTTAACAGCCACAACGCTGTTTAGAAAAGGACACCAAAGAGTGTCTAAAAAGGCCACTAGAGCCTGAATAAAATGCTCCGGCGAATGGTCAATGGAGCAAATCAGTACTACGGGATTCGACTAGAGGAGAACCGCCAATGAACCCGGCCAGCCCCACGGCCCAGGTAGACTTGTCTACTGAAGAATTGATCGAACGTGCATTACGGGACAACGAAGGCACCCTGTCTTCAACCGGCGCACTGGTCGTCAATACCGGACACCGAACCGGACGCTCACCGAAAGACCGCTTCTATGTATCCGACGCCGAAACTGAAAGCACCATCAACTGGGGTGCAGTCAACCGACCTTTCGACGCCACTCAATTCGATCAACTATGGACTCGAGTGGGCGCTTACCTGAACGAGCGCAACCACTACGTTGGCCACCTGCACGCCGGTGCTGACCCTGACCACTATATTCCGTTGCGCGTAAGCACTGAAACCGCGTGGCACCAGATTTTCGCCCGTACGCTGTTCATCGTACCCACAGCCTGGAACCCAGGCAGCAAAGATGGCTGGCAGATTCTCAACGCCCCCAGCTTTGTGTGCGACCCAGAGCGTGACGGCACCAACAGCGACGGTGTGGTCATCATCAACCTCAGCCAACGCAAAATCCTCATCGCAGGTATGCGCTACGCCGGCGAAATGAAGAAAGCCGTGTTCTCTGCATTGAACTACCTGCTTCCCAGCGCCGACATTCTGCCTATGCATTGTTCGGCGAATATGGGTAAAGATGGCTCTACGGCCTTGTTCTTTGGCCTGTCTGGCACCGGCAAAACGACCTTGTCAGCCGACCCAAAACGCTTGCTGATCGGTGACGACGAGCACGGCTGGGGACGTTCTGGCATCTTCAACTTTGAAGGCGGTTGCTACGCGAAGTGCATCAACCTGAGTGAAAAGAATGAGCCGATGATTTGGCAAGCCATTCGTCGCGGCGCAGTATTGGAAAACGTCGTTGTCGACGACCAAGGCGTAGCGGATTACACCGACGTCAGCCTCACCGAGAACACCCGTGCAGCTTACCCGTTGACTCTGATTGAGCAGCGCGTACCGGAAAATCGAGGACCTGAACCCAAGGCCGTAGTGTTCCTGACCTGCGACCTAACCGGCGTATTGCCACCGGTTTCTCGTCTGAGTTCGGAAGCCGCTGCTTATCACTTCTTAAGTGGCTATACCGCATTGGTGGGCTCTACCGAAATGGGTGCCGCGAAAGGGATCAAGTCAACATTCAGCATGTGCTTTGGGGCGCCCTTCTTCCCACGCCCACCGCAAGTATATGCCGACCTGTTGCGCCAGCGTGTCGCCGAGTCAGGAGCGGATGTTTACTTGGTCAACACCGGCTGGACACAAGGTGGCTATGGTGAAGGTCGCCGGTTTTCTATTCCAGAAACCCGCGCCATCATTGACGCCGTGGTCTCAGGTGAGCTGAAGAACGTCCCCGTAACCCGCTTGCCGGGCATCAACTTGGATGTACCGACCGCTGTGCCTGGTATAGACAGCACGTTATTGAACCCACGCGAAGGTTGGGCTGATCCGGCGAAGTATGACGCCGCCGCCGCCGCTCTTATCGCGCAGTTCAATGAGAATTTCAAACAGTTCGACGTCAGCGCGGATATCGTCGCGGCGGGGCCACAAGCCTTCTCTGGGCAATCCACTGTGCAAAAAAGCGCCTAGAGAGTCATAGAATGGTGTCAAATTGACGCGATAGCCATTCTGCGATTCTCGTGCCCAAGGCGCGACCCTTTTGCCGTCCATCCCTGATGGACGGCATTTTTTATTCCCCGATCCGCTTGACGCCTATCGCTTCGTAAGCCTATCTTGAGGCAGGTGACCGGTGAAAACAGGAGGGGATATGCGCTTAGTGGATACCGCGAAAATTCATTGCCCGTATTGCAATGAGTCCCTGAGTGTTGCCTTAGACCCGAGTGAACCGGAACAAGAGTACACGGAAGACTGCCAAGTTTGCTGTCGGCCGATGATACTGAGTGTTCACTTGGAACCCATGCATGCACCCTACGTGGTCGCGCGTCGCGAGGCCGATATATTCAGCCCAGGGGATTGAGGTTTAGTCAGGTTTTAACCGCAACACGCGCCGCTGATCCAGATTCACTGGCGGTTCATAGGCCGCCTGAAAGAATTCCCGCGCTAAACGACGTATCAATCCGGACGCCTCAGCCTCTTGCAGAACATCTTGCAACAATGCATGCAGAGCCTCATCGGTAGGCGTCACATAGAGGATGTGGTCTTTCTCGTACACAAACACCAGGTTTTCTTCAACGTCCAAGCCCGGGAACTGCTTCCATTCCAGAGCCATCTCATGCGCACCTCGTGGTAAATAGTCTACACTGCGACGCCCGGAAGCCACCATGCCATAGAGGTATTTCCAATCGCCAGACAAGGTATACAACGGCAAAGTGTTGGCCTGCCAAATGGCGACATCACGCCACGCCTCACCCAATCCCGCGACCAGATTACGCTCACGCAACTCTGCCAAGCTGTGCACATCGTTAAAACGCGGCTGATCGCCGGATTTAATGAAGAGCACCCGCTGACCAACGAGGTTGTCCGTCATCCCGACACGCACCGGAAGGTAGCGCGCGCTGCGCGTCGCTGTCTCGCCGAGGATGTGCGCACTAACCTCTCCTCGCTCTAGCATGACCTCCATGCGACTCATGGGTACATTTTCGACGTAGGTGATAGCGACCTGATACCCCGCCGCTTGCAACGCCTCGGTCAACACCAGTGAATTGTAGGCAAAGGCCTCCTCAGTGCCTCCCAAGCGCAGCTCGACAACCTTCGGCTCCGAAAACGTTTCAGCGTGCGACGCTACGGGCAGCCCAAGAACTACGCACCAAAATAAGCATAATCGAAGCTTCATGATTTCACCCCTTTACCACGCCATCGCTCTAAGGAAGACAGTCTACGGCAAGCGTAACGGTCGGACTTTAACCTTCATTTTCTTCACGCCATGCGTCTTCAGCGCATCTTCCGCTTTCCTTGCCTGACTGCGCTGCACCGCCACCAATGAATACATCGGAAATAGCGTAATCTTGCCTATATGGTCGCCCGATAAACCAGCCGTACCGGTCAGCGCCCCCAATATATCACCGGGACGCAGTTTCGCTTTCTTACCCTGATCCAGCTCTAGCGTAATAAACTCCGGCTTTTCAGGGCGTACTGCACGAATACTGGTATCCATGGGCACCAACTCCGGTGCCTGTGGACGCTCCTCCATAATCACCTGCGCTCGGCGACTGTCGGCGGTTGGCAGAATACTGACGGCTAAGCCGGTCGCCCCGGCACGCCCGGTACGACCGATACGATGGGTGTAAGCCGTGGTGTCGCGCGGGAGATCATAGTTGATGACCAACGGCAGGGCCGGAATATCCAGACCGCGGGCAGCAACGTCGGTTGCAATCAGCAACTGCAAGCTGCCATGGGCGAAACTTGCCAGTACTTTCTCTCGGTCGCGCTGCATCATGTCGCCCTGGATGGCAGCAGCACTGTAGCCTTCGTCACGCAAGGCCTGCACGACTTCACCGCATTCTGCCTTGGTGTTACAGAACACAATGGCTTGTTCACGTGGCCAGCGTTGTAACGCCTGAATCAAGCCAACCGGCAAGTCGCGCCCCGCCAACAACCAAATTTCTTCAATGTCGGTCGGTGACTCGGCCATGGCCACCGCCACTTCCGCCGGGTTGCGCAGCACCTCCTGACAGAACTGCTCGATCTCCGGCACGTAGGTCGCCGAAAACAACAGCGTTTGATGCTTGGCCGGTAACGCCTTGCGCACGGTGCGAATGTCGTCCATAAAACCCATGTCCAGCATGCGGTCGGCTTCATCCAAGACCAGCGTTTTTACGCCCTTGATGTCCAAACTGCCTTTGCGCAAATGCATCAACAGACGCCCCGGCGTGCCAACAACGATGTCGGCACCGTGTTCCAGTGAGCCCAACTGCGGGCCCACAGGCGCGCCGCCACATAGAGTCAGCACCTTGGAATTGGGCTGCCAGCGTGCAAGCTGACGCAAAACGCCAGCTACCTGTTCCGCCAACTCACGTGTGGGGCACATCACCAAGGCCTGTACTTCGCGTTGCTGACCGCGCTTCAAGTCGGCAGTCAACAAACTGACCAAGGGCACGCCGAAAGCGGTGGTTTTTCCACTGCCTGTGGGCGCCTTGGCCTTAACGTCCTGCCCCGCCAGAGCAACGGGAATGGCGGCAGACTGAATGGCGGTGGGCTGAGTAAAGCCCAGATCGTCCAGCACCTGAACCAGTTCGGCAGGCAGACTGAAGTCGCGAAAATGTGATGGCATGTAAAAAGTTTTCCGGAACACAAATTAAAACGAGAGGTTAGCACAATACCTGCCCAACTGCGCTCAAGGAACGCTCGAATGCTGCACTATCGCTGTAGGGATTTGCAGACGCTGCGGTGCAGGCTCTGCTATACTGCCGCCCATTCTCACTAATACGATGCTTGAGTATATAACCAGTGTTCAACGAACTAGATATCGCGCCACCTTTATCACGTGCCATGACCAAACACGGCATCCACGAGCCCACGGATGTTCAAGTGGCGGTCATTCCTAAAATCATGGACGGCAAGGACCTTATGGTCAGCGCCCAGACCGGCAGTGGTAAGACAGTCGCCTTCATATTGCCCATGGTGTCGGCGTTCAATTACACACCCTCCCCCCACACGGGTGTGCGTGCATTGATTCTTGCCCCAACGCGCGAGCTGGTGCGACAAATTCAACACGTATGTGAACAGCTTGGCGGCGCCATTAACGTCACTAGCTTCAGCGTCACCGGTGGCGTTGCCTTCAAAGAACAAGAAGCCGCGCTGCGCAAAACACCCGACATCGTCATCGCCACGCCGGGCCGACTCAAAGAACACCTAGAACGCGGCACCATCGACCTTTCCGACATTGAATATCTGGTGCTGGACGAAGGCGACCGCATGCTGGACATGGGCTTTCGTGACGACGTCATGATGATTGCTGAACATTGCCCGGAAGAACGCCAGTCACTGTTATTCTCCGCCACCTTGGATCACAAGGGCGTTATTGCCATGGCGCAGAAGCTACTGAAGTCCCCCGAGACAGTGTCCTTACACGAATCGCGCTCGGTACCGAGCAATATCACCCAGCAATTTATGCTGGCCGATGACGATGCTTTTAAAGAAAAACAACTGGCGGCCTTGTTGGAGCAAAGTGGTGAGCAGCAGGTCATCGTGTTCACCAACACCATTGTGAAAGCCGAGCGCTTGCAGGCTAAGTTTCGTAACGGCACCCGGCGTTGCGGCTTGCTGCACGGCAACCTGACGCAAGAAGAGCGTAATGCGGTGGTCAGCGGCATGCGTGACGGTCGTTTTCAGATGCTGGTCACGACGGACGTCGCCGCGCGCGGCCTTGACCTGCCCAGCGTTGGCCTGGTGGTCAACTTTGATCTGGCGCGTAAAGGCGATGAATACTTGCACCGCGTGGGCCGCACTGGCCGTGCCGGTGCTGAAGGTCGTGCGGTCAGTTTGATTGCTCCCAACGAATGGAACCTACTGGCAACGGTGCAGCGCTACCTGCGCACAGCCTTTATTCGAGCAGAAATTCCTGGCCTGAAAAGCAGCTACCAAGGCCCTGCCAAGGTACGCAATTCGGGTAAAGCGTACGGCAAGAAAAAACCGAAAGTGGATAAGAGCAAAGCCGCTAAGGCTAAGAAGAAGCCGACCAAGTCTGGCCCGCGCCCTTCTCGCCCACCGGCACCCCGTGATGGCTTTTCACCGCTGAAGCGCAAGAAGACTGACGATTAGGAGCCTGTAGGAGGCCAGCCCTCTGGCCGAGCCTTCGCGCATGCTCGTATGAACGGTATGCTGCGCTCCTGCGATCAGTGGACGAAGCGCGGCACACCTCAACGCCTCAGTTGTACGCGGCCGTCTTGTACGGTACTGAAAGGAAACGCTTCCATCATGGGCAACGTCGTGCCGATACGGCTTTCAAAGGCCAACCCATAGTCCAACGAATTACCGCTCAAGAACGCCTGATACAATGCCATGCCGGCATCCAGGAAAGACAGAGTAATGGGCACCTGAATCAATGCCTGACCCTTTTCCTCCATGCGCACGCGCTGGCGCACGTCGCCACTGGCAACGGCGTTGTTGTCCAAAGCAAATTCATAAGAAAACTGGTCAATCAACAACCCGAAGATGTTGGGATTGTCCATGGCCAGCGTCAACGTGAGGTCCGCACTGGACAAACTCAAGCGATCAGCTTTCAGGCTACTGACCCGAATTTGCGGCAGTCGTGGTACAGGCACTTCTCCTTCAGTGGCTACCGGCACTCTGACGCGACCAATCACTGGAATATCGAACCCCATACCTGCATCCAAGCGGTAAGCGATGCTCTCTCGTTGCGCCAAACCACTCACCAAGTCAAAGACTTCACTGAAAACCAATTCTACTGGCAGGGTAATGGTCTGCGAGGCTCCGGCTGCTATGCTATTGCCCCGATCCTGTTCCCCAGCCAGTAGACGTGATTGGTTCACGCTTAACTGATAATCCAGCGCACCCAAGGCGATGGCGTATAAATTCGGGTTGGTGACTTCAATTTGCGTATCAATACGCGCTGTCGTGGGAGTCAAAGCGACCAGGCGACTGCTCAAAACACGGGCAGTGGGCTCTTGCCAGCCCGCGTCGCCCAAAATGGCACAACTACTCACCAGTACGCTGATGAGCAATAGAACGCAGGATTTCAATACCGTTTGAAGCTTCAACATAGGGTGATTCTCTCGATGGCGCTAAATAAGTGGAAACGCTAGCTCACCATTAAGATAAGCGCAGAATGCAATGCCGTCCACCGCTGAATACGCAAACAGCGGCCGCCTGCGTGAAATAGCCGTATAGGTTATCCACAACGTAGTGGATGACTGTTACAGTTAGAAGCTCTTAAATCGCCTGATTGAAGTCGATTTTTCAATTCGCCGAACACTACACACAGAACCACACGACGTGAGAACGACAATCGCAATATGAAGCCTTGGTTTAGGGTTGGTAAACGAACGACTGCACGGCACGTCGTCATATCGCTATTCGGGCTGGCAGCTCTCCTTCTGCTGGCACAACCTACTGTAGCCGAAACTCGCTTCCGAGCCACCAACGCACAAACACTGTTGTTCACTTCGTCGGTAGACGACGATTTAGTAAAGACTCTGCGGGGTGCCCTGAACGACTATCGCAGCGAGCAGCGGCGTAATCAACTCGTGGTGGTTCGACCGCTCGCCCAGCAAAGTACAGAAGTGGGTATTCTGCGGGACCATCTGCGGGCGCTCGGATATTACAACCACGAAATAACGCCACGCCCGACCGATGACTATACTGAGCTGCGCTACCAGATTCGCACTGGCCGTGTATTTCGTTTACGCCAGATCGAGTGGGATTGGCCGGATGACGTGCCCACTCCACTGCCTGCACAAGGCAGCCTTCGTGCGGGCCAAGCCATAATTGCCCAAGACATTTTAGATGCACAGGCTCAATTACGTCGCGAAATACAGGCTGCGACCTGCTACTTACGTGTTAATGTGCGCTATGAACTTTCGCTGGATCGCGTCAACAACACCGGCAACATCCGCTTCTTTATGGAACCGAGCGAACAGGTGAACATTGGCGCCATACGCATTGAGGGTCTCGAAACGGTGGCCAGCGGCTGGGCTGCCCGCTTAACGCAGTTACAGCCGGGCCAGTGTTTTCAGCGGCGTGCGATGGACCAAGCCCGACTGGCGATGTACCAATCCAACCTGTTTGTACAGATCAATGAGGAAATTTCGCCACCGATCGATGGTCAAGTCGACGTCACCTTCACCGTGCAGGAACGTTTTCATCGTACCATCAAACTCGGTGGTGGCTATGATACTGACTCGGGTATCGGGGTATCTGCCGAGTGGACGCATCGCAATTTCGACGGCCGCGGCGAAAATCTCATCTTAGGCTCACAATGGAGTTTGTTGACTCAAGCGGTCAGTGCAACCTACATCATCCCGCGCCGCCAGCCTTTCTACCCCCGATTCACCCTCAGCAGTCGGTTGGAACAGACCATCTTTGATGAAACACCAACGGTCGTTTGGCAGAATGGTATCAGCTTGGAGCAGATACTTAGCCCAAGTTGGACGGCCACCGTTGGTGGTAATCTGCGCTCTACGTGGCTACGCGCCGATACTGGCACCGAATACGACCAATGGCTGGCGCTGCCGCTATCCGTGGTGCGTGACACCCGAGATGATGTGTTGGACCCTCGTCGCGGCTCACGGTTCTTGGTCAGTTCCGAGCCTAACTGGTCGCTGTCCGACACCCAGCCCGATTACGCCCGCTGGCAAACTGGGTTTCGTGGCTATCAATCCGTTTTTGACCCTTTGACTCTGGCAATTTCGGCTGAAGTCACCAGTTTGAGTGGTATCAGCGGCCCGTTGAATTTTGAGCAGCTCAGTGAGAGTGAGCGCTTATTCGCAGGTGGCGGCGGCTCGGTGCGTGGATGGCCCTTTCAGGAAGCAGGGGTGCCCGGCGGTGGACGCTTGCGCGTGTTAAACAGCGTGGAGCAGCGCTGGCGCTTCCTGCAAAACTGGGGGGTTGTCGCTTTCGTTGACTCGGCCTGGTTATCCAACGATGGCGAATTTCGTCTGGAAGACCGCGTGTCCGGTGCAGGCTTTGGCTTGCGTTATTTCACCAACTTCGCGCCACTGCGCTTAGACGTAGCATCCCCGTTACCTGACTGGGGTAACGAATGGAGCTTCTACATCAGTATTGGGCAGTCATTTTGAAACTGGTCATTAAAAGCGTCACCACAGTATTGCACTCGGTAAACCGATATGTGCTCCATATTTCCCTGACCTTTCTGGCCATGGCTGTGGTGTTTATCGGGGTGCTTATAGGCACCTCAGGTGGGCGAGAGTTCGCTGCGCGCCAGGCAATTGGCTTGGTGAATCAAACCACCGACTGGTACGTCCAAGCCATCGAAATAAAGAGTCCGCGCTATAACGAATGGTCCATTGGCACCCTGCGGGTGTTTGCGCCAAACGAAACCACTGCCAGCATTCAACTCGCTAATCTACAACTTGGCTTACCCGTACGGCCGTGGGAGCAACCCCTTACCCTCGACTATGTACATATTGGTCAAGCCAACGTCAACCTCGATCACCTACTGCCGCAGTCTGTTGCCGAAGCGCCATCACCAGAGAACGATAGCGGGGCCGCGAGCACAGACGATCGCCGCTTTGGCTTGTGGCTACACAGCCTACGCATAGACGATCTGCAGGTCAGTGATACCAAGGGTTCTCCTTTGCGCGGTCCTGCAGTGGGCAAGGCGTATTGGACACCCGAACAAAGCTTGCCGTCCATATCCTTGCTCTGGGGCGATACATTGCAGCCATTAATGTCATTGGATACCGATGGCGATAATACTGCATGGCGTGCCCGCGCAGATATTAATTTGCCCGCCGGGTCTTGGCCGCACCATTACTTGAGCTGGTCTGCCGATGTTGCTATGCGGGCAGCAGCCGATGTTGAACTCGATCTCGAAACAGAGCGGGGTCGTATTCATCAGCTCAATTTTCCATGGCAAGGTCATGCGGTTGCAGCAACCGGCGACATACAGCGCCTCGCTGACGGCTGGCAGATCAATACCCTTGCGGTACAGGTCGACGACCATGCCAGCAACCTGGCTGGGACTTGGAGTGACAGCCGTCGAAACATAACAGCGGAACTCAGTCTGCCCCTATCGTTGGCCAAACCTTGGCTTCCCAATTGGTTGGTCGAAGCCGATGCGGTACAGCCCGGGGACCATGTAGAATTCAAGCTTAACTGGCCGGATGACGCCCCATGGCAACTCACAGGTAGGGCCCAAGCTCACTGGTATGGCGATCGAAGCCTGCTGCGCCTGACAAGTACTGGCACCGGATTCGACGTCACCGCACTGGATGGACAGCTGCGTGTTGGTCCGAGCGAACTGAGTGCGAAGGGGGATTGGTCATGGACAGACCAGACCGGCACTCTCCGACTGGTGAGCACCCTGGATGCCGATATCGCGCGCGCATGGTGGACTCATCCTGGTATTTCAACCCTGGCCTTGCAAGGCGAATTGACCGGTGCAGGCCGTACAGCATCCGGTGACATCAATTGGCCGCAATGGCAAGGCATCATTGCCGCTAACGGACGCTGGCCGAGCGGCCCTAATATGGCTGATTTGCCGTGGCAAGCACGCGCTAATGCCGTGGTCAACTATCCGCAGATTAATTGGACAGACTTAGATCTGGATATTCGCGCCGCGGGCCAAAATGCGCAGCTCACCAGCAGCGGTGGGTTGGACATCACGCGCCAGCAACTCGACATCGACTGGCGACTGGCAGAGATTCCTGTCGACCAAATTGCTGGTACATGGGATCAATGGCCGGAAGGCTTGCGCATGCGATTGACCGGCGCCGGGCGTATAACCGGCGATTGGAATGACCCCCAAGGCAGTGCAAATCTGTCAGCCCGAGGCTTATGGAAAAGCAGCCCGTGGAGCCTCAGCATGGATGCGCCAGAACTTTCGACACAACGCATCAACATTGATCAACTGGCGGGTCGTTGGCGTGCCAGTCAACTGTCGGCCGATGTCGATATTTCGCCAAATCTTGAGCAGTCTTGGCAGACTTGGCCAATGGTTGCTCGCATCGACCCGCTGAAATTGAGTTTTCCCGATCTCGCAGCGCACATCGAACAATGGCCCGTCGAACTCCCAACGGGCTTAGTATCCTTGGTACTTGATGTTGCAGGCCCGCTCGGGAACCCTGATGTCATAGCCGCCGCCCAAGTAGATGCTGAGTACGCTGACTTCCCGTTGCAAGGTGAGTTGAACTGGCAAGACGATACACTTGTAGCGGATTTCAATTGGCAGGACCGCGCCCTAAGTCTGCAAGGCACAGGACGCCCGTGGGACAACGGAAACTGGCACCTCACCCTACAGAGATTGCAAACTGTGGACCTGCAACCTTGGATAAGTCTACCTGAAGAGCTGGTCGCCGCAGACTTGCGCCATGATCTACACCTGCAAGTGTCGGGCGGCCCGGCCCGCGCGGACATCAGTTTAACCAGTCAACATGCAGGGCGATGGGATGGTGACGTCCTACGCGCCGAGTTAGACGCCGCGGCCCACTGGAGCAACAATGTCATTGAGCACTGGGACATTCATCAGCTGGACGTTCAATGGGGTGAAGCCAGTTTAAACGCTGCGGGTCGCAGCACCAATGAAGGCTGGCTACCTGAAGCCTTCAGTGCACAAATGAACGACTTTCCATTAAGTCGTTTCATTCCCATTGCCAGTATCGACGGCCGCGTTTCAGGCAATTCCACCATCACTGCCGAATGGCCTGAATGGTCTGGCAACGTCGATCTACAGGTTGAAGGCAGCCGGGGAGACGAGATACTCCAAGGCGATATCAAAGGCAATTTCTTTGGCAATGCGTACAACGTTGGCCATGCTCAGCTTGAAACGCTGAACCTTACCTTGGGCGACGAACTGGAAATCACTGGCCAAGGGGGTTATTCACCAGAACTGTGGAATCTGCGCCTGAACTGGCGCGGTGTTAATGGCCGACCGCCAGCAGAACTTAACCTGCCAGATGCCGAATGGCGCGGCGACGGTGAGTTGGTGATTGCGGGGGCTGGCGACGACCCGGAAATCTCCTTGTCGTCATTGTGGCAAGCACAGCTGTCGACTGCGGATAACGGTGAACAATTGGATCTGAACTTAGCCTTAGATATTGCCACCACCGAACACGACATCGAAAGTGTTTTAACCTTCCGGCGTCCCGGGAAGCAACTGGCACAACTGGGTGTCTCGCTGCCGCGCCGCCCTTTGGCCGAGCGGCTTGATATGGCATGGGAAAGCTGGGACTTTGCCGCATTTTGGGACATCGACATCGATATGTCGGATCTCTTTTTCTGGCTGGGCTTGGAGTATGTGCAGATCGACGGAGCCCTGAGAGGTGACGGTGTGATCGGCGGCACCCTCGGCGACCCGAATACGGATGGTAATCTGGCTTGGATGAACGGCGCGTTGCGCATCCCCGAAGCGGGTGCTGAGCTGGACCGCATTAATGTAGCATTGATCGCCACTGACCTTACCACCCTCACGGTCACTGGCTCTGCTCGTTCGGGGAATGGCTCCGTCGGTATCGATGGCACGCTAGCCATACGTGACGGCAGGCCAGAAACCGACATAGACCTGCGTCTGAATCGAGCAGCCGTTGTGCAGCGCAGTGATGTTCAGGGCGTGGGCACGGGCTCACTGAACCTTTCAGGGAGCTGGCCTGACCTCTTGTTGGAAGGTGATATCGGCCTCAACACCTTGAACATTCAGCTCAATCGACTGGCTGGCCCAGCGGTTGCTCAATTAGAAATATTTGACGAGAAAAATGGTAATGGCACAGATTTTACGTCCACCATCCGTTTGAATATTGGTTTGCGCACACTGGATGTAGCCACCATCAGTGGCAATGGTTTGAATGCTCGGCTGTCGGGCGACCTGCGTTTATTAGGCACCCTTGCTGAACTGGAAACCGATGGTGCCTTTATCATTGAGTCTGGCACTTTCAACCTGCTGACCCGTGAATTTCGTCTACAAGAAGGTGAAGTGCGACTGGTGGACGAGGCGTTAAACGTCAACCTGCTGGCCGTTTATGACCGTATGGAAACGCGTATCGAAGCTCGCGTGACTGGCAGTGCTGAACAGTTACAGTTGCAATTGACCTCTCAACCCATGCTGCCAGAAGACGAAATCGTAGCGCAACTGCTGTTCGGTAAAACCATTCAGAACATGACGCCCTTCCAAGCCCTCCAGTTGGCTAGCGCGGTGAATCAGTTGCGTGGCGGAGATACCTTCGACCTGATCGTCGCGACACGCGATTCTCTGGGGTTGGATACATTGGAAATCGACAACATTGGCGAGGAAGAGTCTGATATTACCGTGCGTGTGGGTAAGTATCTGAACAGCCGCGTTTATGTTGAGCTAGATACCGAGCTGTCAGACGAGCGCGACTGGCGCGGCAGTGTAGAAATAGAGCTGACACCTAATCTAAGTGTGGAAACCTTTACTCGTTCGGGCAGCACCTTTGGCGGTGTTGAGCTGCGCTGGCGGCGCGATTACTAACGGGCAATCAAGTACGGCGTAGCACAGGAAAGGTCGCGTAGAGATTCGCCATCAATTGCTGCGCCGTTGCCACTGGATCAGGCTCATTACGCAACCGACACAGGGCACGGAACACATTGGGGATTTGCACGGGGCTGTTGCGTACGCCCTGATAGCCCGCCAAAGGCATGTCGGGGCTGTCGGTTTCCAGCAGCAACGCTGACAAGGGCACAGCCCCTAACGCCTGCCGTGTGCGCTGGGCGCGCTCATAGGTCATGATACCCCCTACACCCAAACGCAAACCCAAACCAACATACTCTTGCGCCATCTGCGTCGAACCACTGAACGCATGCACCACCCCACCTACTGGCGGCGTGCGTTTCAGCGCTTTGAGCAAGGCATTGTGTGCTTGGTGCTGATGCAGGACCACCGGCAAGCGATGATACTGCGCCAGCTCCAGTTGAGCTTCAAAATACGCCAGCTGACCAGCCATATCAGGCACGGTGCCATCCAGCCCTATCTCTCCGACCGCAATCACGGGGTAATGCGCCAGGAATTTGTCCAACTGCGCCAGATGACACCTTTGATGCTGCGCCATAAAGTATGGGTGCAGCCCCGCCGCACCCCACACACGCACACCTAGATCATCTTCTTCGTTAGCGAGCCAGTGAAAGAGTGATTGCCACTGAGTCGCATTCACCCCAGGAACAACAAGGGTACGAACGCCTCGTGCTGCGCAGGCAGCTAATACCGCCCGGCGGTCTTGGTCAAACACCGGGAAGTCGAGGTGGCAATGGCTATCGCTCCATTCCATCTTTATCACCCTGCCCGTCTGGTATTCCGCGCGCGGCTAAGTCAGCTCGTCGCAGCGCGAGTAACTGCGATGGGGATACCACCTCAATACCGGCTTCCGGCAGCAACGGCAAGATCCAAGTGAGGAATTCAATGGTTTCCGGGTAGGGGTGCCCAATCACGATCACTTCAGAATGGCGCTCAAGAATGCCCAAGGCTTGACCAAACTGGCCCATGATAAAGTCGTGCGTTTGCTCGTGATCGAGAAAGACATGGCGACGCAGTGCGGGAACACCCTGCTCGCGAGCCGCCTGATAAGCTACGCTGTTCGGGGTGGTCAATGAATCTATGAAATAAAGGCGGTGCGCGTGCAAATAATCCATCACGGCCGACATCGCTGCGGCATTTTCCGTCAACAAACTACCCGTGTGGTTGTTAATCCCTTGCACATGCGGCACATCCTCCAAGGCCTGCGCCAACGTCTGTTGCAGTTCTAGTGTCGACATCTCTGCTTGAAGGCCCATTGGCCCCAACGGCAGGCGCGCATGATTAGCCATAGGCATGTGCAACATCACTTCACGACCACGATTATGGGCCATGGTGGCAAGCTGTTTGCTGTACGCCAACCCTGGCAACACCGCCAGAGTGACGTTACCAGGCAGGTTAACCGCAGCCCGTCCTAGCGATAGATTATTGCCCACGTCATCAATAATGATGACCATCCGCAGAGGTTGCTGAGCTTGGGTGGTAAGACACAACCCAAGACTCAGCGATAGAATCAGCAAGCACTGCCGCCACATTATGTCGGCCTCATTTCCAGCGACTCACTGTCAAGGCTTGAGAATCGCCAAGCCTTTTAACATATTCAAGGCTTCGTACATCTGGAAGTCCTCGTCACGCATCGAAACCTTCTCTTCATCGCCGTCAGCCACGCTGCCCGATTCAGCCTGCCCATTAGGCAAGGCACCCTGCAAATCACTTTCGCGATTGAAGCGCACATCTTGCGGCGTGAATGAGCCTTGACGAACTTCGATATCCGGCACGATACCGGTACCCTGTATCGACGTGCCTAGGGGCGTAAAGTAGCGCGCGGTTGTTAGCTTCAGAGCGGTTTGATCCTGACTCAATGGCATCACTGTTTGCACCGACCCCTTACCAAAGCTTTGCATCCCCATAACGATGGCCCGACGATGATCTTGCAGCGCACCGGCGACGATTTCACTGGCCGACGCCGAGCCGCCATTGATCAAGACCACCAAGTTCACATCAGGTGCAACCGTCTGACGACGCGACTGATAGCGGAAGGAGTTGTTCGGGATACGGCTTTCGGTATACACCACCAGCTTCTCTTGCAAGAAGATGTCAGATACGTCGACCGACGCACTCAACAAGCCACCTGGGTTGTTACGCAGATCCAATACCAAGCCCTTCAGCTCACCACCGTTTTCTTCACGCAGGCGATTGATCTCTCGTACAACATCTGCGGCGGTGTTTTGCTGGAATGACGAAATACGAATGCTGCCAAAGCCCGGTTCTAACATCCGGCTGCGTACGGACGTGACGCGAATAACCGCACGTTCCAGCGTTATTTCCAGCGGTGCCGACTGGCCTTGGCGCACGACCGTCAATGTAATACTGCTGCCTGGTTCGCCACGCATGATGTCAACCGCCTGGCTCAGAGACAGTCCCTGTACCGGTGTATCGTCCAAACGTGTAATCAAATCACCCGCCTGTATGCCGGCGCGATAAGCGGGTGTGTCATCGATCGGTGAGACTACGCGCACAAAACCATCTTCCATGGTTACTTCAATGCCCAACCCACCAAACTGGCCGGTTGTCGACTCTTGCAGATCGGCGAAGGCGTCGGGTGGTAAATAATCGGAATGTGGATCCAAGCCTTTCAACATACCTTGAATGGCATCTTCAATCAGCTTGCGGTCGTCGACCTCATCGACGTACGCCGTTTTGATGCGGTCAATCACTTCGGCCAACAGACGCATTTCGTCCACCGGCAAGCCGCGTGATGCGCTCGATGTGTGTCGATCAGCCCACGAACTGGCACTAAACGCCAACGCGAAGCCCACGACCAACATGGCCACGTAGCCAACAGCGGAACCTTTTTTAATCGTCATGGTGTTACCCCTTAACTACGCTGACGACCAGGAACGCCATCAACTTCTCTATTATACTCGTTAACGGCGAATCCAGTTCTGTGGATTCGTCGTTGCACCATTATGGCGTATCTCAAAATACAACCCAGGACGCTCAAATCCCCCGGAATCACCAACATGCGCGATGGTTTCTCCGGCGCGAACCCAGTCGCCCACGTTACGCATCAGCGACTCATTACGTCCGTACAAACTAAGATAGCCTTGGCCATGATCCAAGATCAACAACAAACCATAACCACGCAACCAATCAGCGAAGACTACCCGCCCATAATGCACAGCTCTTACCGGACTCCCCGTGCGTGCGTCGAATAGCAGACCGTCGTATACCACACCGGTCTGGCTATTGCGCTCACCATACCGGATTCTGATGCTTCCCTCTACTGGCGCGGTCATCTGGCCGCGACGATCTACGAAGGGCAGTTCATCAGCGCCAAAGTCAATCTGTGTGATGGCGGCCTCCACTTCACGCACCAAGGCTTCCAGTTCTTTCCGCTCGGCTTCTTTTTGCGCGATCTGTGCTTGTTGTGAGGCGGCCTCTTCGGCCAGTCGAGCCACCACCTGCTGGCGCTGATTACGGCTGCGCATCAGGCGATTGTTCTCGTCAACCAAGGCTTGGTTCTGCTGCACTAAACTGGTCTGTCGCTCGGCAATGCCTGTCTCTACATCAGCCAGCTCCTTTAGAGTCTCTTCGTACTCCTGAAGCTCTGCCAGTTGAGCGGCATTAAAAAATTGGTAAAAGGTCATCATGCGCTGTCCGTGCGACAGCGACTCAGGCGATAGCAGAGCCTTTAATGGCGTTTGCTGTCCACTTTTATAGACACTGACCAGAATGCTCTCAAGTCGCGTGGCCTGCTCTTTGCGCTGTGCTTCCAACGTGACCAATTGGCCGCGCAACTCCGCCAGTTCACGCTCTGTGGTGGCTAGTTGAGCTTCTATGCGCGATAGACGCTGCCGATTTTCCGACATTTCGCGCTCAGTTTCTTCCAGCAAACGCTCCATCCGTGTGCGCTCAGCACGCGTAGCGCCTAAACGCTCTTGTAAGGCCGTGATTTGCTGCTTAAGCGCTTCAACATCTGCGGAAGAAGGCTGTTGTGCTTGGACAAGGCCGCTGAACAACAAGGCAGCCAGCAGGCAACACACCCAAAAACCGCACCGCGAACGAGTAAGAATGCTAAACAATAGATGGGAACGCTTTGACAAGCGGGAACTCTCTTATTGACCAGTCAGTGGAAATGAAAATAACTCGGCTCATTCTACATCAATTCGTAGTGATGCCAACGCCCTCATTCCGCAGGGTCAACACAATCCGTAACGGCCTCAGGCGCCTGCGTCCATTGACGCACAGACGCCAGAACGGCATTACCCGATACTCAAGCGAACAGGCCAAGGCACTGCCTGCTCGCTGCACTTGGTCAGTTTAACGTACTAACGATGTGATGCCTTACCAAACACCAGCATGCCTACACCAGCCACCGAAGCAGCGGCACCCAGTATCAAGTACCAGGTGGTAGATTCAGTAAAACGCCCAGTAAAGGCTTCTGCAACCTGATCATCCAGACTTTGGGACGACTGATACGCCAAGAAAAGCAGGATTAGACCAACAACAATCAGCACAATAGCTACAGTTTTATTATTCATAATGTATTTCCCAAATAAATTTTCGCTTCACCATCGCCTCTTCGCATGAACTCATGCAAATGCAGGGTGAAGATCGAAGATATTTGAAGCCTTACTTTTCGTCTGTACGCTATCGAACGTAAACTGCCTAAATTCCAGCCAGCGATTACTGTCACCGACCAGCCAAGAACTCCTCCAGCACAACCGTTAAGAAACAAAAAAGCCGCCCTCTTCTCAATCAAAAGAGGGCGGCCCTGATGTCTCAGCGCCGGACTATACGAGTAAGCTTTTGCCCGTCATTTCAGCCGGAATGGCATCGCCCATCAGCGTCAGCAAGGTCGGCGCGATGTCACTCAGACCGCCTTCCTTCAGCTGCTTGCCCGCCGCACGATTGCTAACGTACACCAAGGGTACGGGGAAGATCGTGTGCGAGGTGACAGCGCCTCCCGTTTCAGGGTCTACCATAAGCTCGACGTTGCCGTGGTCGGCAGTGATCAAGCATTCGCCATCCACCTCTAACAAGGCTTCAGTAATAGCTTTCAGGCTGACATCCAGCGCCTCTACCGCTTTCACGGCGGCGTCGAATTTGCCGGTGTGACCCACCATGTCGCCGTTGGCGTAGTTGCAGACGATCAGGTCATATTTGCGGGATTTTATCGCTTCTACCAGTTTGGCGGTCACTTCGGGCGCGCTCATTTCCGGTTTCAGGTCATAAGTAGCGACATCAGGCGACGGCACCAGAATGCGGTCTTCACCAGCATACTCTTTCTCCTCACCGCCACTGAAGAAGAAGGTGACGTGCGCGTACTTCTCCGTTTCAGCAATACGCAACTGAGTTTTGCCCTGCTGTGAAACGTAGTCGCCCAACGTATTGGTCAAGGCCGTCGGCGGGTAAGCCACAACGGCCGGGATGTCGGCGGCGTATTCCGTCAGCGTGACGAAGCGCGACAACGCTGGGCGCACGGCACGCGGCATGTCGGTCAGGTCGTCCTGCACGAACGCATTGGTCAGTTCGCGGGCGCGGTCTGGACGGAAGTTCATAAACACCACGGCGTCACCGTCCTTGATCACGGCGGCGGTTTTTCCGGCCGGCACGATGGCCGTTGGCGGGCAGAACTCGTCGTCTTTGTCTTGCTCGTAGGCGGCTTTTAAGCCATCACTCGGGGTACTGGCCACATTGTCTGCGATGCCTTGGGTGAGCAGATCATAGGCTTTCTGCACACGGTCCCAACGGTTGTCACGGTCCATGGCGTAATAGCGACCCACCAGTGAGGCCACGCCGCGCACACCCAATTCATCGGCGCGTTTTTGCAAGCGAACCAAGGTGGCGTCAGCGCTGCGCGGTGGTGTGTCGCGTCCGTCCAGAAAAGCATGTACGTAGACTTCTACGCCGTGTTTGGCAGCCAGTTCCATCATAGCGATCAGGTGGTCATCGTGGCTGTGCACGCCGCCGGGCGAGGCCAGGCCCAAGATGTGTACTGCGCCGTTCACGGCTTTGGCGGCCTCTACGGCACCCACTAACGCTTCGTTGGTGAAAAAATCGCCATCATCAATATCTTTGGTGATGCGCGTGAAATTCTGATAAACAACCCGACCGGCACCCAGGTTCATGTGCCCAACTTCAGAATTGCCCATCTGCCCCTCTGGTAACCCAACCGCTAAACCGGAAGTTTTGATGGTGGTTTTAGGGTAGGTAGACCACAGGTGGTCCCACGTAGGTGTGTTCGCTGCTTCAATAGCGTTCGATTTAGAAGTTTCGCTGTAGCCGAAACCATCGAGAATGAACAAGGCCACTGTTTTTTTCGCCGACATAATATCCTCTATTTTCTCTTCTCTCTTGCAAATTCCCCGCGCGCACTCGTTTGGTAGTCAGTCGCCTTGTATTTTTTATAGGAGTGCATTGACCGGTGGCCGCGGGGTCCACTGTTGAGTAATTGTACCCCCAATGAGAACGAGTAGCGAGTGCATTGCGCGGCCCTGCTCTCTGCAGAATGGGGCTATTTGGGGGATGATGATGCCGTCCTTCTGCGTTATACTCGCGAAACTTTTTTATGACCGATTGAGCGGAACCAGCCTGTATGATGCAATTTTTTGCTTTTATCTCCGAAAACTGGATGCTCGCCAGCGCCTGGCTGGCGTTTTTCTTTTTGCTGATTATTTCTGAGTCCGCCCGTGGCGGCAAAGGCCTGACGCCGCAAGAAGTGACCATCAAGGTCAACAACGAAAGTGCCGTGGTGCTTGATGTGCGCAAAAACGAGGACTTCCGTAAGGGCCACGTACCGAACGCCATCAACATCCCGTCTGCGGTGATTAAGGATCGCCTGAGCGAACTGGAAAAACACAAGGCTAAGCCGATTATTGTGGTTTGCCAAACAGGCACCACTGCAGGCTCGGCTGGTGCAGAACTGCGCAAGGCTGGCTTCACTGAAGTCTATCGCATGAAAGGCGGCTTGATGGAGTGGCAAGCGAGCAGCATGCCGCTGGTGAAATCCTAATGGCCACCCCTTCGGTAACCCTGTACACCACCCGTTTCTGCCCCTTTTGTATCCGCGCCAAGATGCTGCTGGATCATAAGCAGGTGGCGTATACCGAGATCGGTGTTGATATGGACGCCGCTAAGCGTGCAGAAATGACCGCTAAAGCCGGCAGCCACACCGTGCCGCAAATCTGGATTGGCGAGCAACATATAGGGGGGTGCGACGAACTGTACGCTTTGGAGCGCGCCGGAAAACTCGATGCGATGCTATCCTGACGGGCAATATAGAGCCCCGGAGTTCACTGATACATCAGCATTCATACACTTGATACTTAGTTAAAATAAGAGAACAGTATTATGTCAGAAGCACCTAAAACGCGTTTCGGTATTCAGCGCATCTACATCAAAAACAGCTCTTTTGAAGCGCCAAATTCACCGTCGATTTATCGCTCACCTTGGCAGCCCAAAGTGAAGGTAGATCTTAACACCAAAGCAACTTCACTCGGTGAAGATGCGTACGAAGTGCTGTTGCGCCTGACGGTGACTGCTGAACTGGAAGAGAAAGTCGCGTTTCTGGCCGAAATCGAACAGGCCTGCATCGTGACCGCTGGCGGTTTTGAGCCAGCTGCGCTGGACCAGATGCTGGGTGCCTATGTCCCGAGCTTGCTGTTCCCGTACGCACGTGAAGCCATTGACAGCCTGGTTGTTAAAGGCAGCTTCCCAGCCGTGATGCTAGCACCGGTTAACTTCGATGTGCTGTACCAGCAAACCAAACAGCAAAAAGACAACACCGAAGCGGCGCATTGATCTCATCTCGTAGCCGCTGAAGTTAAAAAGGCTCCTAAGGGAGCCTTTTTTAATGCCTATCAATAGGCGCTACTGTTGCACTAAATCCAGCGGACACATCCGCACATTTTTGTACCCCGCATCCTGCAACTGCAATGCTTGTAGCTTGCTCATTACGCCCTTCGGACAATACAACCAGTACTCTCGGTCTTGATCCAAGGCAGCGAAACCAGACTGCACACGGTAGAACGGCATCACCTGTACGTCATGCCCCACTACTGAGACGGGCGCACGTTCAACATCGTCTGGGTGGCGTACATCCAACACCACTGCCGCAGTATTGGTAGGATCCCCCATCGGTACCTCAGTAATTGCGGAAGCTGGACGAATCACATCCTGAATCGACTCAAACACAGCGTTGTCGATGGCCCACTGCAATACATCCTCATTCATCCGCTGTTCTTCGTGTTCAACAATGTGCTGGCGCGCGCGGGTGGTCGGGCGGCGGCTGATCACGCCGCAATACTCCGGCATGACTTCTGAAAAGGCGGCTGCGCCAATGGCTTTCGCTTGATCAATGATCACTTGTTTATCACTGGTAATCAGCGGACGCAGAATCAATCGATCCACACTGCGGTCAATGACTTGCAGATTGATCAACGTTTGGCTCGACACCTGCGCAATGGCTTCACCCGTGACCAATGCTACGGCGCCCAGACGCTCGGCGATTTTGTCGGCGGCCTGCATCATCTGACGCTTCAGCACCACGCCCATGTGGGAATTATCCACTTGCGTCAGAATCTCTTCGACCACCGGCTCAAAGGGTACAGACACGAAGGTCACCGGATGCGACGCACCAAAACGGTGCCACAAGAAGTGAGCGATCTCTTTTACGCCGTCTTCGTGCGCCTGGCCGCCCAAATTGAAGAAAATAAAGTGCGTGCACAAACCACGACGCATCATCTGCCAAGCCGCAACTGACGAGTCATAACCACCGGAAATCAGCGTGGCAACGTACTCTTGCGTACCCAATGGATAACCACCCATGCCTTCACGGCGATTGCTGACAATAAAGAGGCGGTCTTTACGTACTTCTAAGGTCACCGAAACGTCAGGGTCTTTCAAGTTCACACCGGCAGCAGCGGTATTGTGATTCAGTACACTGCCGACGTGCCGCTCGAGATCCACTGAACGAAACTCATGGTTCCCACTGCGCTTCACCCGAACTCGAAATGTTTTGCCATTGAGCGCATCCCCAACCGCTTCTAACGACTGTGCGGCAATGGTGTCAAAATCACCCAGTGGGTACTCTTTCGCTTCAGTGAAATTGGCAATACCAGGAATACGGGTTAGTGCGTCGCTCAATTCGATGGCTTTCGCTGCGGGGCAATCGGCTCCGGCGTCAACTTCCAGCACGTCCCAGTTGCCACCGACCCTAACCGCCGGATGTATGGCCTTCAATATGATGCGCATGTTGGTTTTCAGGCGCTTCAATTGCTGCAAGCGCACCGGGCGCGACTTTATGATGATTTCTGGGAACAGCTTTACAATAAACTTCATGATCGGCTCAACGCGCTCGGAGTCCCTCAGTTCGTATCCAGCCACATTATCTGGCACACTGATGACCCATAAAAAGGGCGCGTATTATAGCGAAAAAGCGGGACATCGAACAGGCTAAGATACTCAGATCGTCTTGCCCCAATCCTGAACCAGTCAGATACCCGCCTGCACCAGATGTTCGCACAACACCCGCACAACGCACCTTTTTAGTGCTTTATTGCACCGATTAAGTGCGCATTCTTTGGGTTAACGCACCAGCATTGCTCCAAAGGCCCCAAAATACGGCATTTCAGCAACTGGCACGGGCTTTGCTTTTTATGCTCACAAGGCGTGCACAGATGTTCTACACTGCAGCAACGAATAAACAACCATTTTTGATCCTAGTGGATCGTAAACTCGGAGAGTCTAGATATGTCAGAGCATACTCTGAAGCTGATTAAAGATAATGAAGCCAAGTGGGTAGACCTGCGCTTCACGGACACCAAGGGTAAAGAGCAGCACGTGACCATTCCTGCTCGCTACGTGGACGAAGAGTTTTTCGAAAACGGCCAGATGTTTGATGGTTCTTCTATCTCTGGTTGGAAAGGTATCAACGAATCCGACATGATCCTGATGCCTGATGATAGTGCATCCATCATGGACCCGTTCACTGAAGATTCAACAGTCATCGTACGTTGTGACATCGTTGAGCCTTCTACCATGCAAGGTTACGAGCGCGACCCGCGTTCTGTTGCCAAGCGTGCCGAAGCCTACTTGAACGCCACAGGTTTGGGCGACGTTGCCTTCTTTGGCCCTGAGCCTGAGTTCTTCATCTTCGACGGTGTGACTTGGGACATCAACATGGCCGGTTGCAGCTACAAGATCAAATCTGAAGAAGCGGCTTGGTCTACGAACGACCAGTTCGAAGGCGGCAACTTGGGTCACCGCCCTCGTGTTAAAGGTGGTTACTTCCCTGTTCCTCCTATCGACAGTCTGCATGACATCCGCTCTGCCATGTGCGACGCGATGGAAGCCATGGGCTTGGACGTAGAAGTTCACCACCACGAAGTGGCCAACGCTGGTCAGTGTGAAATCGGCGTTAAGTTCAACACGCTGGTGAAGAAAGCCGACGAAGTACAGGTATTGAAATACTGCGTACACAACGTGGCACACGCTTACGGCAAAACTGCGACGTTCATGCCTAAGCCAATCGTTGGTGACAACGGTTCTGGTATGCACGTGCACCAGTCTTTCTGGAAAGACGGCGTAAACCAGTTTGCGGGCGACCAGTACGCTGGTTTGTCTGAAACTGCCTTGTTCTACATTGGCGGTATCATCAAGCACGCTCGTTCTTTGAACGCCTTCACTAACCCAGCAACTAACTCGTACAAGCGTTTGGTGCCTGGTTTTGAAGCACCGGTTATGTTGGCTTACTCAGCGCGTAACCGCTCTGCGTCGATCCGTATTCCTTACGTGGCTTCTCCAAAAGCTAAGCGTATCGAAACGCGTTTCCCTGACCCAGTGGCTAACCCTTACTTGGCATTCGCTGCCTTGCTGATGGCTGGTCTGGACGGCGTGAAGAACAAGATTCACCCTGGCGATGCGGCTGATAAGGATCTGTATGACCTGCCAGCAGAAGAAGCATTGGCCATCCCAACGGTTGCTGGTTCTTTGGACGAAGCGCTGCAAGCATTGAAAGATGACCACGAATACCTGACGCAAGGCGGTGTATTCACTAAGGACATGATCGATGCGTACATCGAATTGAAAGAAGGTGACATCGAGCGCTTGCGCATGACGACTCACCCAATTGAGTTCGACATGTACTACTCTGCTTAAGTGATAAAATACTGGCAACTGCTCCTGCGTTGCCAGCATACCGCCCATCCATGGGCATAAAAAAGCCCGCTCAATGCGGGCTTTTTTGTGTCTGTAGGAGCGCAGCACACCTTTCATAAGAGCATGCGCGAACATTAGGCCAGCGGGCTGGCCTCCTACGGAAATATTGAGCCTTACAGTTATTCGGAAGGGTAATGCAAACGGCGCCAAGCCTTTGTGTCATCCAAGCGCTCCAAGCGCTGCGCCATCTGGTTCAGGTTCTGCGCCACATCAACCTCGCCGTTCACCATACGCGGCAATTCAAAGGCCCACAGTGACCAGAAACGACCGATCTCCGGAATACCGGGCATGATCTCACCCATTTCAGCCTGCTGCAGTGTGACGCGTAAGTTCGCGTCCTGATTCACTTCCGCTTCCATCTCGTTCAAAACCACAGCACCCAATGGGCGATCCGCATTGATGGTGCGCAAACCTTCCGCAGACAACAAGTAATCTTCGATAAAGCGCACGGCCTCCGCTTGATTGGGGCTGACCGCGTTGATCCCGGCGGCCAAGATACCCACAAAGGGCTTACCAGGACCGGTGGTGGCGTTCAAACCGGGCAGAGGTGCCAAAGCAAAATTCACCCCACGGTAATCGCCCCAACCCCAGGGACCATTGATCGCCATAGCGGCTTCACCACTGGCGAACTGCGCTTGCATACTGCCGTAGTCGTCATCCGGCTCTATCACACCTTCTGCCATCAAACGGCGTAACATCCGCACCCCGTCAACTGCACCGGCTTGCTTAAAACCGACGTCATTCAATAAATAGTTACCGTCTTCATTGCGCCATGAATAACCACCTCCGGCGGTCACCAAGTGCCACATGAAGTAGGTCTCACTCCAGTGCATCGCCAAAGCACGACGCCCCTGGCTGCGTAACTGACGATCTAACGCGATGATTTCTTCATAGGTGGTCGGCGGTGTCGGTACGAGATCACGGTTATAGATCAAGCTGATGGCTTCGGTCGCGATCGGGTAGCCGTAATAAGCACTGCCGTGCTGCACACCATCCCACGCAAAGTCGGCGATTTTATCCCGCGCCTGCCCAGAAGGCCGCACTTCAGACAGCAGTCCGGCATTAATCCATACGCCAAAGCGGTCATGTGGCCAGATGACGATATCTGGACCCTCTGTGGTGTTTGCGAACTTATCGAAACGCTCTGGAACATCCATCTCGTCATCCCAGTCGTCTGGTGTCATGACAAATACCGGAATACCGGTGTCCTGTTCAAAACGACGCCCCACTTCGGCAAGGCCATTGTAACCTTTATCCCCGCCGATCCAGATTTCCAGCGCATCACGCTGAAATGCCTGTCCTTGAACAGCCATGGTGACACCAAGAATTAGGGCTGACAAACGTCCCCACGAGTTAAACATAGTGGTACTCCAGTTTTTCGATTCGTTGTAATTATGAATGCGTCAGGCTAATAGGCGGTAGGATTCTGCAGGATTTTTTCTTATTATCACAAACCAGTGCACACAATAATGCCGAAAACCCCGCTGTACTGCAACGCCAAGCACCAAAGCCCCCCGTCTTCAACGAACCGCTTCAGCGTAATTTTTTCGACACCAAGGAAAGCGCAGTGGTTTTTAGAGGGCCCTGACAGGTACACTTAGCACCATGAAAACACCTTACGACATCGTGATCATTGGCGGCGGATTGGTTGGATTTGCCTTCTTACTCGCCCTCCCGGAGCGCCTTCAGCAGCGTACGCTCCTGCTGGACGGAGCGGAACAGCCGGACGGACAAACCCCCAGCCCCAGCTTTGATGATCGCGGTACCGCGCTCAGTCGACGCAGTCTCGAATTACTGGCGCACATGGGTGTCTTATCCGAACTCGCACCGCATCTGGGCGCCATGCACGATATTGAGGTCAGTCAACAGGGCTATTGGGGCACTACACGCCTGACCAGTGCTGAAGCCTATGGTGCCGTAGCCAACAATCGCCAGCTGGGCCATGCCTTATGGCAGCGCGCAAAGGAGACTGCCGCTGAATGTCGTTTCCAACAGTTTGTCAGCGGCATCACCCCCGGTATCGAGCAATCACGGGTGCACTTTACCGACGGCTCTGAGGTTGACGCTCATCTGGTGGTCTTAGCGGATGGCGGACGCTCCGGGATCGCTACGCACCTCGGCATTGGTCAGCAACACCACGACTATGGTCAGACCGCCATCGTATTCAATCTAGAGCGCGAGCAGCCCGCTGGCGGACGTGCCTATGAGCGCTTCACATCGGACGGCCCGCGTGCCTTGTTACCGCTGGCTGGCAGGCGACAAACAGTGGTGTGGACTATTCCCACAAACACACTGGAGACTCATTTGAACTGGAGCGACCACACGTGGAAACGCCAGCTCCTACACTGTTTCGGCCATGACCAAGGGGCTGTTACAGCAGTTTCTGCACGTGCACACTACCCGCTGCACTGGCGGCAAAGCCGCGAACTGGTGCGCCATCGTTTAGCCTTAATCGGCAACAGCGCGCTCAGCCTCCACCCCGTCGCCGGGCAGGGCTTCAATCTGCACCTGCGCAGCCTGGTCGCGTTAGCCGACGCCTTGGCAACGGCCGTTGATCCTGGAGATATTGCGCACTTGCAACGCTGGCAGGCCGAGAGCCACATTGATCAGCAGCGCATTGCCATGGCCTGTCATGGCTTGGTCAGCATGTTCGCCTATCCGCAGGCCAGTGCGGCCCACGCTCGAGGACTAAGTCTGGCCGGGCTTGATCTCGCGCCCATGCTTAAACGCTGGATTACGCAGTACGCCATGGGATATACGCAATGACTCATCAAGCGGCAAAAGAGACAGACACGGACATTCTTGTTGTTGGTGGTGGCATGGTCGGGGCAGCCCTGTGTCTGGGCTTAAAAGGGCTGCCATGGCGCGTCACCATTGCGGATGGCCGCATTCCAGACGACACACCGGTGCCCGCCCTTACCCATGACAGCGAGTTCGATCAACGCGTCAGTGCGCTATCACTCAGTAGCGAGCGGTGGCTAAAAGATTTAGGCGCTTGGCAGGATATGCACCCCTCTCGCCTAGGCCCCTACGACACCATGCACGTATGGGATGCCGATGGTGCTGCAGGTGTGACCTTGTCACGCGACGATGCCCAGCTGACTCACCTCGGGCATATTATTGAGAATCGCACCATAGAATGCGCACTCTGGCACCAACTCAGCGGCTGGCCAGACTTGCAGCGCCAACTAGGCCAACCGGTAATTGATGCGCAATTTGATGAAAAAAAACACTGGCATGTGCGCTTTGCCGACCAAAGCACCACAACCACCAAGCTGCTGCTGATTGCCGACGGTGCAAACTCACCCTTACGCAGCGCCCTAGGCTTTCAGACCCGCGAATGGGATTATTTGCATCATGCCGTGGTGGCGACCGTTACGCATACCGAATCACACCGGCGCGTTGCCCGCCAAGCGTTTCACCGTCAGGGCCCGCTGGCTTTCTTGCCGCTCGCCACCGACCATACCTCATCCATTGTATGGTCCATGGTGCCCGAAGAAGTAGAGCGATTCATGCACGCATCGCCAGCGGATCAGGCCAAGGCTTTAGAACTTGGGATGCGCGGCGCATTGGGCGTGGTCACCATGGCGAGCAGTGTGCGACGCTTTCCCTTACGACAACGCCATGCAACGCAATACATCATGCCTGGCGCGGCCTTGGTCGGCGACGCCGCACACAGCATCCATCCGCTGGCGGGCCAAGGTGCTAACATTGGGCTGCTGGATGCCCAAGCCATGGTGAGCTTGTTGACAGAAGCGGCGGCGCACAACATACCGTTGGAAGAAGAATTGTTATTGCGCCGCTACCAACGCCAGCGTAAATCCGACAACCTGCTGACCATGGCAGGCATGGAAGGCTTACAGCATTTGTTTGCCGCTGATCACCACTGGGTGCATTGGTTGCGCAATCGCGGGATGCAGTGGTTCAACCAGCAACCCATGTTGCGCCGGGCAGCCGTGACAATGGCGAGCCGTTTGATGGATTAACGCGCCAATAGCATCCACCAGATGCTATTGGCCGCCGGGGAACCCCAACTGACGCCACACTTCGTACACCACAATCGCAGCGGTGTTGGACAGATTCAAACTGCGCGAGTCCGCCCGCATTGGTAACCGGCAACGCTGCTCCGGAGCCAAGCTCTCCAGCAATTCCGTCGGAAGGCCGCGCGATTCTGGCCCCAATATAAAATAATCGCCAACCTGATACTCGCCATCAAAGAACGAGGCCTTACCCTTAGTGGTCAACGCCCACAGGCGCTCTGGTTGCGCTGTCTGCAAAAACGCCTCGTAGTTGGCATGCACTTGCACACGCGCCCATTCATGGTAATCCAAACCGGCGCGGCGCAAGGCGCGATCCTCCATAGCAAAGCCCAGCGGCTCAATTAAATGCAGGTGACAACCGGTATTGGCGGCTAATCGAATGATATTTCCAGTGTTAGGTGGAATCTCGGGTTCAAACAGTACTAGATTAAACATGGACACTTCTTCTACATTGTTACAAAAGTAGATACCATGGACGCGGGCGTCAGGCAACAAGGAAGCGGCTACGCGTATCGGAAAGCATCACGTTCTGAACCACAAGGGGTACCATGAAGGAAACGTTACTCGGCAAAACATTGGTAGAGAAAGGGCTGGTGACACCGGCACAGCTGGATGAAGCGCTGGCCCAGCAACAAGAATACCCTGAACGCTTGCTCGGGCATATTCTGGTGGAACAAGGTTACCTGCGCTATGCGACATTGGTAACGACCATTGTGCACGACCAGCATGTGCCCATGGCTCGTGAAATGCTAGCCGAACGCGCGCGTGCTGGAGAACAACTGGACGAACACGGCGTGCCACTACCCCGCTTCAGTGATACTGAAATGGCCACGCTGGTATTTAAAGAGAACGAGTTCCCTGTACCCATACCAACACCGTCACTTGAACACTTCACTGTGGACTCCAGCATGGAACGCGAGCTGGCGGAGGACGCCTTCAGTCTGATCGATCACGGGCAGATGGAAGAAGCCAAACAGGTGCTGGTGCAAGGGCTCACCATCAGCCCAGACAGCGTACCTCTGCGCTATCTACAATGCTGGTTGCTGGCGGAGCAAGGTGAGGCGGAGCAAAGCATCAAGAGCCTGGAAAAGCATCAGCCCGATTACCCCCGTAACCCAACCCTGTTGTGGCTGGCCGCCTACAACCGCCAACGCCTGCATCGGCACAATGAAGCCGTGGAGAATTATCAAGCACTGTTGAAGAAGTATAAGCCCAATCATCGCTGGTATTTCGCTTTAGCATACTCGCTACAACACCTACACTATTGGAAAAAAGCACGCCAAGTCTACACACACTTCATTCGCATCAGTAGCGGCGAAAATAAATGGACGGTCTACGCTCGGGCGCAAATAGCAGAGATTGTTAAGCAGCACGGCGCTTAGTACCGCGCCATACGGCTGTCGAAGTCAGTATTGCCAGAGCAACAAGGGCGGCTCTTGACCTGCACGATTATCCATATAGGCGAAGAACAGATCCGTATTAAAGCCTGGCAACTCTTGCAACTCGCGCCGCATCGCCACCTCGCCCGGAATACCGCAGGGAATCAGCAGTTCATTGCCCGCACTGATCAAATGCCAATGCAATTGGTTGCGCCACATCAAAAGCCTCACCTGGCGCAGCACCGCCATATCCATACTCGCGTATACCCGCCCCCCGGGGTAATACACAGTGATGCCGCGATGACTGGATTCAACCCGTTCGGGCTGAAAAGGCTGTGGTTGGGCGCTCATAATGTCTTCTTTATGGAATGACCGAAGGCGCTCATTATGGCCAGTGCCCGGTCATCCAGCAAGTTGAGAACGTGCGTAGGGTCTCATAGTGCATAAGAGCCTGCCAGCGCCTCAATCGTCACCGTCGTCGTCCTGACCGTCTGCAACCATCCCCAGTTCTTTAATCTTCCGGGTTAGGGTATTACGCCCCCAGCCGAGCAGTTGCGCTGCATCTCGACGCCGCCCGGCCGTATGTTTTAGGGCCACATCAATCATCGCTTGTTCAAACAACGGAACAGCGGTATCCAGAATACTTTGATGACCTTGCGTCAGTTCACGATCAGCCCAATATTTGAGGCCGTCCACCCAATGGCTGCCGGTCTCTTGCACCTGCTCTTCGGCAATAAGCTCAGGCGGCAGGTCGTTGATAAAGACCTCACGGCCAGAAGCCATAACGGTAATCCAGCGACAGGTGTTTTCCAGTTGGCGGACGTTGCCGGGCCATGGCAGGCTGGCGAGAAACTCTACAGTATCCGGCCGCAGCAGCTTGGCTTCCACCCCGAGTTCTGTGGCGGCGCGGCCGAGAAAATAACTCAACAAACGCGGTATGTCTTCGCGCCGATCGGCCAAGCGTGGAATGTGGATGCGAATGACATTAAGACGATGGAACAAATCTTCGCGGAACCGCCCTTCACGCACCAAACCCTCAAGGTTTTGGTGCGTCGCAGCGATGATCCGCACATCGACTTTAATAGCCGTATGCCCACCGACCCGATAGAACTCACTGTCAGCCAGCACGCGCAGCAAGCGGGTCTGGGTTTCTGCGGGCATGTCACCGATTTCGTCCAGAAACAGCGTGCCACCATTGGCTTGCTCAAAGCGGCCCGGTCGTTGCCCACTGGCTCCGGTGAAAGCCCCTTTTTCGTGCCCGAACAGTTCGGACTCGATCAAATCACGCGGGATCGCCGCCATGTTCAAGGCGATAAATGGCTTGTCCCGCCGCGGGCTGTGCCGGTGCAGCGCCTGCGCCACCAGCTCTTTACCCGTGCCCGACTCGCCATTGATCAAAACGGTAATGTTGGAATGCGATAAACGCCCTATAGCGCGAAACACTTCTTGCATGGCCGGCGCTTCGCCGATGATTTCTTGTGCCGCTTGCCGCTCGGGTTCAGCGATATCCATCGACTGCTCACGCGCGTGCTCCATTGCACGTTTGACCAAATCAATAGCTTCAGTGATGTCGAACGGCTTCGGCAGATATTCGAACGCCCCACCTTGAAAAGACGCCACCGCACTGTCGAGGTCCGAGTGCGCGGTCATGATGATCACCGGCACATCTGGATACTTACCGTGAATCTCGCGCATCAGCTCGAGCCCGTCCATGCCCTCCATCCGCACATCACTGACAATCACTGTGGGCTTATCACGCTGCAACCGCTGCAACAAACTCTCGCCATCACTGAATGCTTGGCAGGCCCAACCTTCTTTCTCTACGGCCTTTTCCAGTACCCATCGAATGGAACGGTCATCGTCTACGACCCAGACTGTCTCTCCGTTATTCATTCCAACACTCCTGTTCATTTCGCCTCTGTCCGCTGGTCGGTATCTCTGGTCAGCGGCAAATACACGCTGAAGCGGGTACAACCCGGCTCGCTCTCACAATCAATCACCCCACCGTGCTGCGTAACGATCTGCTGTGCAATGGATAAGCCTAAGCCCGTGCCTTGCGCTCGCCCGCTGACCATGGGGTAAAACACATTCTCCATCAGCTCCTCTGCAATACCCGGGCCGTTATCCTCAATTACCAAACGCAACACCAAGCGGTAGCGCTTCTGACCGATGGTAAACTGCCGCAAAGCCCGCGTGATCAAGGTCATTTGCTTATCAGGATTGGCCTCACCCTGCGACTGCAAAGCCTCCATACCGTTGCGCACAATGTTCAATACCGCTTGAATCAGTTGTTCGGAATCGCCGATGAATTCAGGCAGGCTGGGGTCATAATCGCGCACAAATGTCACGCTACCGCCCGCCTCAGCGCGCATCAAACTCAATACACGCTCCGTCACCTCGTGCACATTTGTGGGGCGTAAGTGGGGTAATTTATTCGATCCCAGAATCCGGTCGACCAAATTTCGCAGTCGATCGGCTTCTTCAATAATGACCTGGGTGTATTCGTCCAGGGCAGGATCGCCCAACTCCAAAGCCAGCAATTGCGCAGCACCGCGAATACCGCCTAACGGGTTCTTCACTTCATGCGCCAAGCCACGCACCAACACCCGCGCCGCTTCTTGCTTCGCCAGCGACGATTCTTCACGGCTGATTTTGATGATCCGGTCCATCGACAGAAACTCAACCAGCACGGCCCTACTACCCTCGTCATGCAACGGCGTTAGGGTCATATCGACCGTGATCTTGCTGCCATCGGCCACTAACAACAGCACTTCAGAGCGTTGCGTTGTTGGCACCTCTTCGCACAGAACACGGTTCAGCAGCTGCTCCAAAGATTCTTGCGGCTCGAACAGTACTCGCCAAGGCTGCCCATGGACCTGATTGCCACTGCGCGCAAACAGCGACTCTGCCGATGAGTTCATGTAGTCAATGTGCAGATCGTCGTTCAAGAGCACCATCGCCGTAGCCTGGTGATCAACAATCCACTTAAAAAGATCGATACTCAATGTGAGGTCCTCCATGGGAGGTAATGGCAAATATCAGGCCAGAGTGACGATGCCTGCGCCAATAACCTGAACGAGCGCTATCGAGCCGTTCATCGTGTGAATAGCAGACTAATTGGCGCTGAAGAATGCACCACTATAGTGCATAGATAAAGTTATGGGAAATGATGCGCACCTAGATGGTGCGCATTAGCTGATGCAGGGGCGTATGCCGCAAAGCGCGCATTCTCGGCCCGCCGTTGAGCGCTGGCGACATACCCCGAGAGCCCGTGCAGACTCGCTTAAGGACAAGTCTATTGCTTAACCCAACGCACCCAGGTCGCGTTGTCACGCGCTTCGGGTTCACCTTTCTTAAAGCCGAGTTTGTCGAACAAGCCGTCGGTTGTCGGCTGCTGACGGGTATCAATGTACACCGGGCGATCAATCTCTTGCAGTACCAACTCCATCATACGAAACGCCACACCACGTCGACGCGTGGTCTTGCGTACGCCCAGACCAATGACCTGCAAGCCATCATTGGTAGATCGAATGCCCACTGAGCCCAAGATGCGACCGTTAAACCACGCGCCCCAGACTTGCTCACAAGGCCGCATCCACTGCTCCACGAAGTCTTCGCCCGACAAATCACGCACCATCCAACCGGGGCTATCGGCATAAATTTTCACTAAGTCAGAATAGTGATCCGGATTGTCTAAGCTTAGCTGTTCTACCGTTACAGGCATATTTTGCTACCTTATTAAAAGAATTTGTCACTCCACTCCACCTCAGGGCTTAGCCTGAGCGACAGAGTACGTTATAATTTTGTTCCTTAAGTATGGCAAATTTCTTTTTCATTTGCTGCCCGCGTATTACTAGGAGCGTCACATCATGGCTCGTACCGCCCAGATTGAGCGGAATACCACCGAAACACAGGTTCAGGTCAGCATTAATTTGGATGGCACTGGCACCGCAAAACTGAACTCTGGCATGCCATTCATGGATCACATGTTGGATCAGATCGCGCGCCACGGCCTGATCGACCTCGACATCACCTGCCATGGTGACACCCACATCGACGACCACCACAGCGCCGAAGATGTCGGCATCACCTTGGGCATGGCCGTCGCCAAAGCCATTGGTGACAAGAAAGGCATCCAACGTTACGGACATTCGTACGTGCCGCTCGACGAAGCCTTGTCGCGCGTGGTGCTCGACTTTTCTGGTCGTCCCGGCTTGGACTACAACATTGACTTCACCCGCGCCAGCGTCGGCGGATTCGATGTTGACCTGTTCCGTGAGTTTTTCCAAGGGTTCGTTAATCACGCCTTGGTCACGCTGCACATCGACAACCTGAAGGGCATCAACAGCCATCACCAGATCGAAACGGTGTTTAAAGCCTTCGGTCGCGCTTTGCGCATGGCGACAACACCCGACCCTCGCATGGCGGATCAAATGCCGTCTACCAAAGGTGTGCTCTAAGGATAATCTTCAATGTCTGTAATTGCTGTCATTGACTATGGAATGGGAAACCTCCATTCCGTTGCCAAGGCGCTGGAATTTGTTGCGCCTGACCAAAAAATAGTCGTCACCCACGACGCTGAGATCGTCCGCAATGCCGACCGGGTGTTACTCCCCGGCGTTGGAGCGATCCGCGATTGCATGCAAGCCATGCGGGATACGGGCGTCGCCGACTTGGTGCACGCCGTATGTCACGACCGCCCCTTTCTCGGTGTGTGCGTCGGTATGCAAGCACTGCTTGAACACAGCGCAGAGAACAATGGCGTTGATACCCTTGGCGTCTTTCCCGGCCAAGTGAAACGCTTTGCGCTGGATCAGGTGGACGCTCAAGGTCTGGCAATGAAAGTACCCCACATGGGCTGGAACCAAGTACAACAAACGCTGGACCACCCGCTGTGGCACGGCATCGCTGACGAGAGTCGCTTTTACTTTGTGCACAGTTTCTACGCCGACCCGCACCCCGAGAGCCAAGTAGCGGGCCTGTGTACTTATCAGACGCCTTTTGCCGCTGCGATTGCGCGCGACAACATGTTTGCCACTCAGTTCCACCCGGAAAAGAGTAGCGACGCCGGCCTGCAACTGTTACGCAACTTCACACGCTGGTCAGGCCAACCCTGACGCCAAGTCGAACCGCATATTACGGAGCACAACATGCTGATCATTCCCGCCATAGACCTTAAAGACGGCCAATGCGTGCGCTTGCGCCAAGGGCGTATGGACGACTCCACCGTATTCAGTGATGACCCGGTAGCCATGGCCGCGCAGTGGCGCAACCAAGGTTGCCGCCGCCTGCACCTGGTTGACTTGAACGGCGCCTTTGCGGGCAGCCCGGTTAACGGCGACATCGTGCGCGCCATTGCCAGCGAGCACACGGACTTGCCAGTGCAGATTGGTGGCGGTATCCGCGATTTGAAAACCATTGAGTTCTACCTCAATGCAGGCGTGACTTACTGCATCATCGGCACCAAGGCGGTACAAGACCCCGCGTTCGTCGCCGAAGCCTGCAAGGCGTTTCCGGGCCATATCATTGTCGGCATCGACGCCAAAGACGGCCTGGTCGCCACCGATGGCTGGGCCGATGTATCCACCGTGAAAGCCACTGACTTGGCCGCGCAGTTTGCCGCTGACGGCGTCAGCAGCATCGTCTACACCGACATCGCGCGCGACGGCATGATGCAAGGGGTGAACTGGGAAGCCACCTTGGAACTGGCGCGTGTAGGCGGCATTCCCGTCATTGCGTCCGGTGGTGTAACCAATATGGACGACGTGCAACGTTTGGCGGAAACCGCCGACCAAGGCATTCTGGGCGCCATCACTGGCCGCGCCATCTATGAAGGTACGCTCGACCTGCAAGAAGCCCAAGCCTACCTCGACCAACAGGGGCGGTAATCCATGGCACTGGCGAAACGCATTATCCCTTGTCTTGATGTCGACAAAGGCCGGGTAGTTAAGGGCGTCAACTTTGTGGGCATCCGCGACGCGGGCGACCCGGTTGAAGTCTCGCGCCGCTACAACGAGCAAGGCGCCGACGAAATCACCATTCTCGACATATCCGCCACCCACGAAGGGCGTGGCACCATGTTGGAAACGGTCTCGTCCGTGGCTGGGCAGGTGTTCATTCCCTTAACGGTCGGCGGCGGCATCCGCACCGTGGAAGACATTCGTGCCATGCTGAACGCCGGAGCCGACAAGGTGTCCATCAACTCGGCAGCGGTATCCAACCCCGACTTTGTGCGCGCCGCCTCCGAACGCTTTGGCGCACAGTGCATTGTGGTGGCCATAGACGCCAAGCAAACCGGCGAAGGCAAGTGGGAAATATTCACCCACGGCGGCCGCAAACCGACCGGCATTGATGCCGTCGAGTGGGCAGTGAAGATGGAAGCATACGGCGCGGGTGAAATTCTGCTGACCAGCATGGATCGTGATGGTGTAAAAAGCGGGTTTGATTTAGCACTGACGCGCGCTGTGTCCGATGCCGTACATGTGCCAGTGATTGCGTCCGGTGGTGTGGGCAACCTGGACCACCTCGCCGAAGGCGTTCTACAAGGCCACGCCGATGCGGTTTTGGCGGCCAGTATCTTTCACTTCGGTGAATTTACCGTACCGCAAGCCAAAGCCCATATGGCCAGCCGTGGCATAGAAGTGCGGTTGTAAACAAACCTTCGTGTGGCGGATGACAGGGTTTGGACTAGGGCCGTAGGGCGTATGCCGCAAAGCGCGCATTCACGGCCTGCCGTTGAGCGCTGGCGGCATACCCCGAGAGGCCCGCAGTGGTAGCGCTGCGCTCCTACGACGAATGGTTCGGCCAGAGGGCTGGCCTCCTACGCCCCGTGATAGGCCATCATCTCGGGGCCAAAACTCTGCCGTATCTCTTCCTTCATCCAATGCACAAACACCTTCACCTTGGCGCGCACAAAGTGCGCTTCCGGGGCCACCAAGTAATAACCGTACGGTGACTCCAACTCCAAGGCAAACACCTTGGTCAGCGCCCCCTGATCAATGAAGTTTTGCGCCAAACTGCGACGCACCAAGGCCATACCCTGCCCGGTCAACGCCGCGTCGATCAACATCGACGCATCGGCAACGGTCAAACAACGCGCCGACTCTGGCTCGCTCAGTTTTTGCCGTTTAAACCACTCGCTCCAGCCCAGCTCCTCCGGACTGGTGTCTTCCAACAAGGGCAGCGTCGCCATGCTTGCCAAGGTCGGCTTATGAGCATCCACAAAAGCCGGGCTAGCGACCACCAACAGACTGTCACGCAGCAGAAACTCGCTGCGCAAGCCGGGGTATTGCCCTGTGCCGTAACGAATGGCCAAATCCATTTCACCGTCGGAAAAAGTCTCTAGGCGCAGCGAAGGCGTCAAGCACACACGAATGTCGGCTTGGCGCTGGCGAAATTCACCCAAACGCGGCACCAACCAACGCGCGGCAAAGGACGGAATCACTGACAAATTCAGCACGTTCGGGTCCGAATCGTCTTTCACCAAAGTCACTCCGGCACGCAATGCCGAAAAGCCCTGCTGCACATACGGCAACAACCGTTGACCGTCTTTGGTCAATCGCACCTCACGGTTGCCGCGTTCGAATAAACTGACGCCCAAGAAGTCTTCCAACTGACGAATCTGATGACTCACCGCCGCCTGCGTTACAAAAAGGTGCTCGGATGCACGCTTGAAGCTGTTGTGTTCAGCAACAAACCAAAAGGTGCGCAACGATGTCAGTGGCGGTAGATCAGCCATGCAAATTCCTAACGTAAAGTGATAGAAGAACGCGGGCAAAAAGCGCTTTGCGGTTCAGCATCAACGGTGATCGCTGTTCCAATTAAACAATAGTACACCAGAACTCAGGAAGATAAGCGTCATCGCACCCATAGCGCCCAAGTGCGGGGCTATTTCCAGCAGGTTGGCGCCATCCAGCATCACTTTACGCGCGGCCTCCACCAAATGGGTCAACGGCAGCAACTGCGCCAACAACTGCAACCAATCCGGTGCGCCTTCAATGGAGAACCACGCACCTGACAAAAACATCATGGGCCAGGTACTGAAGTTGATCAACCCACCCGTTAGCTCTTCGCTGCGACTGCGCGCGGCAATCAGTAACCCCATGGAGGTTAAGCACAGCGCCCCCAGAATACCAACCACAAACAGGTTCAGATAGCTGCCGACCATGACAATATGCAGGGTCCACAGGCTACCCAAGAACAACGCCGTGCTGACCACCATGACCATCATTAAACGAGAGACGATCTGCGCGCTGAGAAATTCCCACGCATTGAGTGGCGTAGCCTGTAGGCGTTTCAGTACGCCATTCTTCCGATAGCGTACGATGACGTAACCGACCCCAAACAGGCAAGCGAACATGATATTCATCGCCAGAATGCCGGGCAAGGCCCAGTCGACGTAACGGATATCCAACCCGCCAATTAAGCGCCGTCGGTACTCCGGGTCCATGTACGCCAGCAGTTGCTCCAGCACTGCGCCGTCACTGGACGTCTCGTTAATCCAGTACAGTCGCTGATCGACATCGAGCACCATATGAATGTGATGACGACGCAACCGTTCAACGGCGGCATCGAGATCACGATAAAGCACCACATCGACTTCCGGCAAGGTGGTGACCTGTGGCTTGCTGATGTAGGCGTCGAGTTCACTGACCACCCCCACCTTAAACACCGGGTTATTACCTGAGCCAAAAATCAGCGCAAACCCAGCAATCAACATCACCGGGAAGGCGATATTCCAAGACAGCGTGCCGCGATCACGGAAGAATTCCAAATTACGGGCGCGCAGTACGGCCCAAAAGCGTCGCCACGTCATGCGCCAGCCCTCAATTCAGAACCGGTCAACTTGAGGAACAAGTCGTCCAAGTTCGGCGCCTGTACTTGCAGGCTATCGAGCGATACCTGCGCTTGTATCAGCTCAGCCAACAACGCATCGACATTGGCCGTTTGAAATTGTAAGCGCCCACTACGCTGCTGCGCCCCGTAGCGCATCATCAAGTCGGCGGGCACAGGTGTATCGTTCAGCCATACCAGAACGCCGGCAAAGTGCTCTGCCAGTAAGTCTGCGGGTGCGCCAGTCACCACAATACGGCCCCGATCCATAATGGCAATTTGGTCACACAGTGTTTGCGCTTCGTCCATATAGTGCGTTGTGAGGATCACCGTTTTTCCACGCGCTTTAATCGCACTGACCAAATCCCAAAATTTATGCCGCGCCTGCGGGTCGAGCCCGGTCGTCGGCTCATCCATAAACACCACCTTGGGGTCGTTTACCAACGCCAATGCCAGCAACAAACGCTGGCGCTGCCCACCGGACAGTTTTCGGGCATCGCGGTTGATAAACTCCTGCAACGAGCACAGTTCCACCAACTCGGTAATGGGCAGGGTTTGTTCATAGAATGAAGAAAACAAACGCAGGGTTTCGCGCACAGTTAAATAGTCTTGCAACGCGGTGTGCTGGAACTGAATACCGATGTCGCGGTACAGTTGACGTGTTTCCAGCGGCGCCCCGAAGTAAAGAATGCGACCGGACGTGGGCTGCATAATGCCCTCAAGCAGCTCAATGGTGGTGGTCTTGCCAGCGCCGTTGGGGCCGAGCAGGCCAAAGCAACTGCCCTCTGCTACCTGAAAACTGATATCATCAACCGCCACGACACTCTGGTATCGTTTAACCAAATGACTGACTGAAATTACCGGCTGCATGTCACCCCGTATACGCTGGTTAAACAAAAAATTGCAGGAAATATGCGGCAAGCCGCAGCGAAAGATGGCATTTTATCCCGTTGCCACGGCGGTTCATACCCAAACTCAAAGAACATTCAGAAGAATCTATGTATAAGGCCACACACAGCAAGTCGCGGTTCACCTTTGCGACCGAGCACGCCACTCACCTCGGACTCGATGCAGCAGTGCTGCTGCACTTCATTGAAGAACTTTGGGCTGCGCAACAGTTTACCGCGTCGCCCTCCACCGCTGGCGACATCAGCGCCAACGCCAGCACTTGGCTCGATTGGCTGCCGTTCTTTTCTCCGGCGCGCTTTATGGTTGCGCTGGAAAAACTGGAACAACACAACCTATTGATCATCACCCAGCAGGGTGAACGGATCTCTGTGCAGTCGCCGCACGCTGTCGCACTGGCTCAGTCAGCGAATCAGCAGACACCGCGGCAGGAGGAAGACGTCGCGCCGCCACTGCGTGTATCGTCACCACCGCCAGTGCCCACAAACAATGGTTCTGCACCCAGCATGCCCGGTCAAGTGAACTACGACACCTCGAACCCGGCGCGCTTATTGAACCAAACAGGCGATGCCCTGTGGGCCACCGCGCCATCGAGCGACGACGCCGACACACGCACCACTGCCTCGTCGCCTTCAACATCAAAAGCCAATGGCCAAGCGCGTAAACGCTGCCGCATGGATACCCAATGGCAACCCAGCGGTCCTTGTGCCGAAATGGTTAAGGCCCGTGGCATAGAATGGGAATTCGCCATGGCACAGAGGGAAGGCTTTGTGCTTTACTACATGGATTCTGGGCAAATGAGCACCAGTTGGGACAGCAAGTTCCTCGACTGGGTAAATCGACGCTGGCAATATCATCTGAATGACCGACAAAATGGCACACAAACCAACACAGTATCCGGCCCGCGGGCAGGCGACCACACCGGTGAACGAGCTCCTCGCGAACGCAAGCAGCAACTACGGCAACGACTCCGCGACATCGGCGACCTCGACTGGTAGCCGCGCACTCGACCATGACGTAAAAATCATGGTCAACATGCTGTTCGCACGCCTGCACCACATCTACACCCACAAGTTCGAAAGCGCTTACGGTGATGAAGACACCATGAAGTACGCCAAGCGCGAGTGGGCCATGGTACTGGCGGACTTTCCCTTGCGCGCTGTGGAGCTGACCATTGATGCGATCCGCGAGCGCTATAGCTGGCCGCCGACCATTGCGGAATTTCTCGCCACGCTGAGTGAAGTCGCACGTCCTGCGGATTTGCCCGATGATCGTGAAGCCTATCGGCAGGCCTGCTTCTGTGGCAACAACCCACTGGAGCACTTTTGGTCACACCCCGCGGTTTACCATGCAGCGCACAAGACCGGGTTCTTTCGTTTGCGCACCGAACCGGAAGCGCAAGTCTGGCCGATCTTTCGCCAGCACTATCAAGCCTTAGCCCTGCGCCTGTGCAAAGGGGAACAGCTGGAAGTGCCCGATATACCGGCCTTACCGGAGCCACCCGATACCGGTCCACGCTTCGATATCCCAGCATTTGCGGCGCAGCACGACGTTAAGCCCGAGGCCATAACCCACCTGTTTCATTATCTGGACTTGCCGCTGGGCAGCACAGTACGCCGTACCTTTCGGGCGCGTGCCTTGGTGGCCTTTGAGCAACAGGGCATCGATGCCAACGCCATTCCTGAATAGCACCCACGGCGGCGTGCGCTCGCACCATAGTGCGAATCGCAACAAGCGAGGCTGTTAGCCTCGCTTGCCAAACATGACATACTGGCATCTTTCACCGCTCAGCAAGGTGCCCTTATGATCACACAACCTTCTCGTCCGGCTTATGTTCCGGCGTCGACACGCTACGAAACCATGCAATACCGCACCTGTGGCAACAGTGGCCTCAAGCTACCGTTATTGTCACTCGGCTTATGGCAGAACTTCGGTGCCGTCGATGCATTGCACAATTCACGCGCCATGCTGCACAAAGCGTTCGATTTGGGCATTACCCATTTTGACTTGGCCAACAACTACGGCCCACCGTTCGGCTCTGCCGAAAGTACCTTCGGACAAGTATTGCAGGATGATCTGCTGCCCTACCGTGACGAGTTGCTTATTTCCAGCAAAGCCGGCTGGGACATGTGGCCCGGCCCCTACGGTATTGGCGGTTCACGCAAGTACCTCATTGCCAGCATTGAGCAAAGCCTCAAACGCACCGGGCTCGAATACTTCGATATTTTCTACAGCCATTGCCCGGACCCGTCGACGCCCATCGAAGAAACCATGGGCGCACTGGACTACATTGTCCGCTCAGGCAAAGCGCTCTACGTGGGTATCTCGTCCTATTCAGCGGAACAAACCGATTACGCAAATCGCGTTTTGCGTGAACTGGGCACCCCGTTGCTGATTCATCAACCGCGTTACAATATCTTTGACCGTCGCTTGGAGACAGAAGGCCTGCTCGAAGCCCTCAGACGTGAGAAGATCGGCGCCATCGTGTTTTCGCCGCTCGAGCAAGGCATTCTGACCGACAAGTACCTGCAGGGCGTACCCGCCGACTCGCGCGCCGCACGCAGCGAGCAGATTTATTTGTCGGAGAACGATCTCCAGCAGGAGAAAATCGACAAAGCGCGCCAATTGAACGAAGTCGCGCAGGCGCGCGGACAAAGTTTGGCGCAAATGGCCATTGCATGGGTGCTGCGTGACGAAGCAGTAACCAGCGCCATTATCGGTGCCAGCAAAGTCAGCCAGATTGAAGACAGCGTGGCTGCACTAAAAAACCTGTCGTTCTCAGCAGACGAACTTCAGCGCATTGATGCCATCGTAGGCTAGACTTAGGGAAGCCGCTTAAACAAAAAAAGGCCGGTGACAGCAATGTCACCGGCCTTTTCTACAGGCTTACACCCAAAAAGGTGCAACCGTATGCGGATTAAGCGTCAGCCACTGCTGCCAGCGCAGATGCTTTCTCTTCTTCAGTCACTTCTTTGATGCTCAGCTTCACGCGGCCACGCTGGTCAACTTCCAGCACTTTAACCACGACCTGCTGACCCACCGTCAGTTCTTCAGAGACGCTTTCCAAACGACGTGGCACGATCTGTGAGATGTGCACCAGACCATCACGCTCGCCCAAAAAGCGAACAAAGGCGCCGAAGTCAGCAATACGCACCACTTCGCCGACATACAGAGCACCGTCTTCAGGGTCAACCGCGATGGTTTCAACGCGCTTACGCGCCTGATTAACCGCTTCTTTGGTTGGTGCGTAAATGCGCACGCTGCCGTCGTCCTGGATGTCGATGTCCGCACCGGTCTCGTCGCAAATACCACGGATGGTCGCGCCGCCCTTACCGATGACGTCACGGATTTTCTCAGGATCAATTTTCAGCGAAACCATTGAAGGCGCGTTGTCTGGCAGTTCTTCACGAGAAACCGTGATGACCTTGTTCATCTCACCCAGAATGTGCAAACGAGCGGCCAAGGCCTGCTCCAGTGCCTGCTCCATGATTTCTTCGTTGATGCCTTGGATCTTGATGTCCATCTGCAGTGCGGTAATACCTTTCGAAGTACCGGCTACTTTGAAGTCCATATCACCCAGGTGATCTTCGTCACCCAAGATGTCGGTCAGAACAGCAAAGCCAGACTCTTCTTTTACCAAGCCCATGGCGATGCCGGCCACAGGGGCTTTCAACGGCACACCGGCATCCATCAAGGCCAATGACGTACCACAAACAGACGCCATAGAAGACGATCCGTTAGATTCAGTGATTTCAGACACCACGCGAATGGCGTATGGGAAGTCTTCAACTGAAGGCAGAACAGCTTCAACACCGCGACGTGCCAAACGGCCGTGACCAATTTCACGACGGCCAGTAGCACCCATGCGACCACACTCACCCACAGAATACGGAGGGAAGTTGTAGTGCAGCATGAAGTGGTCAGTGTGTTTCTTGTGCAGCATGTCGAACATCTGTGCATCACGCATGCTGCCCAGGGTAGCCACTACGATGGCCTGAGTTTCACCACGGGTGAACAAGGCACTGCCGTGCGCACCAGCCAACACGTCGACTTCAACTTCAATGCCGCGCACGGTTTTGTTGTCACGGCCATCGATGCGCGGTTCACCGCTCACCACACGCTGACGTACCAGTTTCTTTTCCAACTTAGCGAACACGCCTTCCACTTCTTTCGCGGTCGGTGCGCCTTCGGCGTCGGTTGCAAACTGTTCAACGGCAGCAGCACGCTGAGCATTCAGAGCGTCATAGCGCTCCATTTTGTCGGTGATGCGGTAAGCTTCACCGATCTTGTCCCAGTACGCGGCCGTTACTTGCTCTATCAAAGAAACATTTTCGGCCTGTGGGGTCCAATCCCAATGCTGTACATTGGCCTTGGCAGCCAAAGCTTTGATGGCTTCAACAGCGACCTGCATCTCGTCGTGCGCAAACAACACGGCACCCAACATCTGGTCTTCGGTCAGCTCAGCGGCTTCTGATTCAACCATCAGTACGGCATCGGCAGTACCCGCTACGACCATGTTCAGGTCAGAAGTTTCAAGGGTGCTGTAAGAAGGGTTCAGTATATAACCTTGCTCAGCGGTGAAACCAACGCGTGCGGCACCGATCGGGCCAGCAAAGGGCACGCCGCTGACAGCCAAGGCCGCAGAGGTAGCGATCAGACCACAAATATCTGGATCGACATCGTTTTCGGCCGACATAACGGTCACAACAACTTGCACTTCGTTCATGAAGCCTTTCGGGAACAATGGACGAATAGGACGGTCAATCAGACGTGAAGTCAGAGTTTCTTTCTCTGAAGGGCGGCCTTCGCGCTTCAGGTAACCACCGGGGATCTTCCCGGCAGCGTAGTATTTCTCTTGATAGTGCACAGACAACGGGAAGAAATCTTGACCCGGCGAAGGTGACTTGGCAGCGGTGACGGCGGCCAGTACAGACGTTTTACCAATGGTACATACCACAGCACCGGCCGCTTGACGGGCAATTTTGCCGGTTTCAAGGGTGACGGTGTCATTACCAAAGGTGAAGGTTTCGGTGATTGCTTTCAACATATATTATTCCTCAGTTCTTTATTGGCAACCGAGCGCTTCTAAGAATTAGCCCCTAGCCTATAGCGGCTGCTATGGGATAAGGCCAATTGTTAGAAGCACTCACGCTTGAGTTGCCGAGCGATATCGCGTGTACGTCTTTCTTACTACTTCTTTGTTACGGTTTACGGCTTACAAAAGAATAAGGGGCCCAAAGGGCCCCCTATCTGTCTTAACGACGCAGACCCAGACGCTTAATCAGCGTAGCGTAGCGGTTAAGATCTTTCTTCTTCAGGTAGTCCAGCAGCTTACGACGCTGGTTAACCATACGAATCAGACCACGACGGCTGTGGTGATCTTTGTGGTTGCTTTTAAAGTGGCTCTGCAAACCGTTGATGTTGTGCGTCAACAGTGCAACTTGCACTTCAGGAGAACCAGTATCACCTTCAGCAGTTTGATATTCTTTTACCAAAGCCGCTTTTTCAGTAGCAGTTAATGCCATTTTTCTAACTCCAAAGAACATGCGTTTAAAAAATCCGGCGTTACCGTGCATGTTTACAGTAACCCATCTGTTATCTGTTCAATCTGGTCGAGCACGCTCAAACAAAACCGAACAAATTTCCGGCCAGCACTATAACAAATCTGTCTGCACTAAGCGACGAGATTTAAGTTCGTGCTCGGGGGTAATCTCCCCCAGACCTATAAACTGTTCTTTACGGTATATGCGTACTTCGCCGGTGTCGACTTCCGGCTCTACTGGCACCTTAATACCGTGCTTAACCGCCGCAAACTGATGCTCGTTTAACGCATAAACGGGCAGCGCTGTGATGCAGGCATCCACCGGTAGCAACTGCATCAACCGCTCTTCAGCAGACATGGCTTCCAGTTGATCCAGGGTGATACATTGCCCAATCTCAAAGTTACCGTGCTGCAAACGACGCAGACGCGCCACATGCGCCACTGTCCCTAAAGCGGCCGCCACGTCTTCCACAAACGAGCGCACATAGGTGCCCTTGGTGCAGTGCAGCCAGATATCGAGCCAGTCTTCACCCTCCGCAATCAAACGGTTATCCAAGATACGTATGGTACGACTCTTGTCCGGGATGGCTTTGCCTTCGCGGGCCAGTTCGTACAGCTTTTTACCCTGATGTTTTAAAGCAGAATAGGCGGGAGGAGTTTGCGTCAATTCCCCAATAAATTCAGTGCGGAGCAACTGACTTATGGCGTCTGCGGACAGTTCTGGTACGGCCGCCTGTTCGATCACAGCGCCATCGGCGTCGGCCGTATCGGTACGCACCCCGAGCTGAGCACGGGTTTCATACGCCTTATCGGCATCCAGCATAAATTGAGAATATTTGGTCGCATCACCAAAGCACAGTGGTAACACACCGGTCGCCAATGGATCCAGCGCACCGGTGTGCCCACCCTTGGTCGCACCGAGCAGGCGCTTGGCCCGCTGCAGTACGTGGTTGGACGTCATGCCGGCGTCCTTGTCGATCAACAAGACGCCGTGTACGTTATTCGCTTTCCGCGCCATCGTCGTCCGACTGTTCGCCTAAGTTACGGTCATGCTGACGCGCTGAATCGATCAGCCGCGACAGCGTTTGTCCACGTTCAACACTGTGGTCGTAGTGGAACCGCAACTGCGGCATTACGCGTAAACGGATACCGCGCGACAGTTCAGAGCGTAGAAAGCCTGCTGCCTTGGTCAGCACCTCTTCTGCCGCCTTGCGCTGCTCGGCTTCATCGCCGTCCAGCGTTGACAGCGAGGTGAAGTACACATCGCTGTAGCTCAAGTCTTTGGATACCTTAACGGCATTGATGGTGACCATACCCAGACGGGGGTCTTTCAACTCCCGCTGGATCAATGCAGCCAGGTCCTTTTGGACCTGGTCGGCAATACGATCAGTACGGCTGAAATCTCTGGCCATGCTTAATCGATACTCCGTGCAATTTCCTTAACGTCAAAGACTTCGATCTTATCGCCAGCCTTCACGTCGCGGTAATTACGTACGCCGATACCACACTCAGTACCTTGACGAACTTCCTGCACGTCGTCTTTGAAACGACGCAGCGATTCCAGTTCACCTTCGTAGATCACCACTTCATCACGCAGTACGCGGATTTTCTTATTCCGGTACACCGTACCCTCTACCACCATACAGCCAGCAATCTGGCCGAACTTAGGCGAGTTAAATACGTCACGGACTTCAGCCAAACCAACGATGTCTTCACGCAGTTCAGGTGACAACATACCGTTCAGTGCCGCACGCACGTCATCGATCAAATCATAGATGACATTGTAGTAGCGCAAGTCGAGGTTGTACTTCTCGATGATTTCACGCGCCTGACCGGTAGCCCGCACGTTGAAACCGAAGACAACCGCACCGGACGTTGCCGCCAGGTTCGCATCCGACTCGGTAATACCACCGACACCACCAGAAATGATGTTAACCCGTACTTCGTCGTTACCCAGCTTGAGCAATGAGTTCTGCAAGGCTTCCAGAGAGCCACGTACATCGGTCTTCAGCACGACGTTCAACGTCGACACTTCGCCTTTGCCCATGTTGGCAAACAGGTTGTCCAACTTAGCAGCCTGTTGCTTCGCCAGCTCGCTTTCGCGCAGACGCTCGCGGCGGTGCTCTGCCACTTCACGTGCACGCTTGTCGGATTCAACGACGATGAATTCTTCGCCGGCGTCTGGCGTGCCGTCTAGACCCAATATTTCTACGGGAATAGAAGGGCCGGCCGAATCAATCTGCTTACCGGCTTCGTCCAACAAGGCACGTACGCGACCGGACGCATCACCAGCCAGTACGATATCACCTTGCTTCAAGCGCCCGCTCTGTACCAACAGCGTAGTGACTGCACCGCGGCCTTTGTCGAGCTTAGACTCAATAACAACACCCTTCGCCGGGCCATTGTCGTACGCCTTCAACTCCATCAATTCGGCTTGCAGCAAAACAGCATCCAGTAGAGCATCAATACCTTCACCGGTGTGCGCCGATACGCGAACGAACTGGGTGTCGCCACCCCATTCTTCCGGCACCACTTCTTTGGCTGCCAACTCAGAAATCACGCGATCAATGTCCGCGCCTTCTTTATCAATCTTGTTGATGGCCACAACGATTGGCACGTTACCGGCTTTGGCGTGCTGAATGGCTTCGGCGGTCTGCGGCATAACGCCGTCGTCTGCCGCAACCACCAGAATTACTACGTCGGTACACTGTGCACCACGAGCACGCATTGAGGTAAAGGCTTCGTGACCCGGTGTATCCAGGAAGCTGACCATACCCTTATCGGTATCAACGTGATAAGCACCTATGTGCTGCGTAATACCACCAGACTCACCCGACGCTACCTTGGTGCGACGAATGTAATCCAACAACGAGGTTTTACCGTGGTCAACGTGACCCATAACGGTAACAACGGGTGCCCGCGGCACCATGTCGCCTTCGTAGCTGATAGAGGCGTCCAAGCTTTCTTCCACTTGGTTTTCTGAAACAGTCACATATTTGTGGCCCATTTCTTCAACCACCAAGATGGCAGTATCCTGATCCAGCACCTGATTAATGGTCGCCATGACGCCCATTTTAAACAGCGCTTTAACCACTTCTGCGGCTTTCACCGACATCTGTGAGGCCAGTTCTTGCACACCAATGGTCTCACCAATGCGCACTTCACGAATCATCGGTGCGGTCGGCTTCTCAAACTGGTGATCGCGCTTACTCTTATCACGCTTACGCTTGTTGCGTCGCTGCGCACCACCGTCTTCATCCATCAGACCCATGATCTGTTGGTGACGATTACCTTTATGACGCTCTTGTTTCTGTGGAGCAGGCGCACCCTTAGCCTTCTTGGCCTTGGCTTTGCCGTCATCCGCGTCATCATCAGGGGTGGCTTTCTTCACCTTGATGTGACGATCTTTCTTCTTCTCAGAGTCGGGATCGGGAATTGCCTGATCCACTTCAGGAATGCTCGGGCTAGGTGCCGCTGCGGTCTGTGGCGCAGAGGTCGCAGCTTCTGCCGCTTTCTTCTGGGCCGCTTCTTCCGCTAGGCGCTTTTCTTCCAACGCACGAGCCTGCGCTTCTTCCAAAGCACGTTGCTCCGCTTCACGACGCTGCTGTTCTTCTGAACGCGAATTCACTTCTTCATGCGGCGCATCCGCCGCGTCATCACGCTTCACGTAGGTGCGCTTCTTGCGCACTTCGATGTTAACGGTTTTACCCTTGCCACCACCGGACGTCTTGAGCTGCGTCGTTACTTTACGCTTCAAGGTTATCTTTTGTGGCGCTTCGCCTGATTCACCGTGGCTCTTCTTTAAGAACGCTAACAATGTCTGCTTTTCTGCGTCGGTTACCGCATCTGCTTCAGAGCTTTGCTTAAGCCCTGCTTCGGTCATTTGCTTCAGCAAACGATCAACCGGTGTACCAATGTTCTCTGCCAGCTGTCTGACTGTTACTTCTGCCATAATACTCTATCTCCCCCTAGCCGCTATGCTTCGTCGAACCAGGATGCACGGGCTGCCATTATCATGGCCCCTGCTTTTTTATCATCCAATTCTTCAATGTCAATGAGATCGTCGATGGCTTGTTCAGCCAAATCGTCAACCGTCACAATTCCCATCGCTGCCAGTTTAAGGGCGAGCGGTCGGGTCATACCTTCCATGGCCAATAATTCATCTGAAGGCGTTGCTGATTCCAGCTTCTCTTCCGACGCCAGTTCACGAGTCAGCAGGACGTCTTTAGCCCGGCCGCGCAATTCGTTCACCATGTCTTCATCAAAACCGTCGATGTTCAGCATTTCGTCCAGTGGTACGTACGCTACCTCTTCAATAGAAGTAAAACCTTCTTCTACCAAAACGGTCGCCAACTCTTCGTCCACACCCAGACCTTCAGTAAACAATTCCAGCAAGGAGCCCATTTCTTGCTCCTGTTTACTATTCGCTTCCTCTTCCGTCATTACGTTTATAACCCAACCGGTCAGTTGACTGGCCAAGCGAACATTCTGGCCGTTACGGCCGATGGCAATGGCAAGGTTGTCTTCAGTAACCGCCACGTCCATGGTATTCGTTTCTTCATCCATCACGATGGATGCAACTTCAGCAGGTGCCAAGGCATTGATCACCAATTGCGCTGGGTTGTCGTCCCACAGCACGATATCAACGCGCTCATTGCCCAGCTCACCCGATACTGCCTGCACGCGTGAACCGCGCATACCGACGCAAGCACCAACCGGATC